>JAAELP010000048.1 GCA_024226535.1 Planctomycetota bacterium
CGCTGTCTACTGCGGCTCATCTGAAATGCCTCCTTGCATGAGGACGGACTGTTTGGCGATAGCCCGTTTATACTGCAAGGCAGGCATTTTTTCGTGCGCGGCACACTGTGCCGATCCAAGTCACGCTTGATCTGGGACTAGACCAACGTCATTGCCGCGCTGCTCACCAGCGCCATCCCCTTCTCGTCGAACGCCTGGCGGTAGTCGATCAGCTCGACCGCCTCGGGGCGCACGAGGCTGAGCAGCGCGGCCATGTTGCCGATGCTGCACCACCGGGTGGGGTTCTTGTTCCAGCGCATGGCGCCGAGGAACTCCTCGGGATCGCCGGTGAGGTACTTCGACATCATCTCCCGGTCGTGTCGCTCGACGTCGATCCGGCGCTGTTCGTCCACCGGGCGCGGCTCTCCGAACTGCGGGCCGACGTGGCTCAGGTCGCTGGAGGCGATGAAGAAGGTGCGCCCGCCGGCGCCATCCAGCGCCTCGCCCAAAGCGCCGACGAACTGGTCGTGGGTGACGCGCCCGTCATCGTCGGCGATCATCGACGACAGCGGATCGGGAATGAGCGCCGCGACGATCGGCACGTCGCCCCAGCAGTACTGGATCCAGGGCACGTGCAGCTCGATGGAGTGTTCCGGCAGGTGGTCGAGCTGATCCACGATGAGCGGTCGACCGAGACGCTCGACCAGCGCCGTGACGACCGCGTCGTCGGCCGGGCACCGTCCGAGCGGTGAGTCGAAGCCGAACTCGGAGAGCACGACGCCGTCCCCGAGACCGAAGTGGTTCGTGCCGAGGATCACCACGCGGTCCGGCGGATCGAGGTTCCGCAGGGCGTAGTACGCGGCGGCGTAGTTGGGCCATCCTCGTTCGTAGTCGAGGTGCGGGGCGACGATCGCGAGGGCCTGCTCCTCGAGCTCGGGGTCCTCGGTCTGGGCGAAGAACTCGTCGATCGCCGAGCGGCAGGCATCCTCGTCGGAGCCGAGCGAGCTTGCGGCCCGGGCGGGAAAGGCGCCGCTGGTCTTCAGCTCTTCCCAGCGGTCCGCCTCGAGCTTCTCGAACGTGGGGCCCCAGAGCAGGCCGAGCTTGTCGAGCCCGCGGGCGAGCTCCATGAGCTGGGCGGGCTGGGTCTTGAACTGCCCCGCGAGCTGCTCGAGCGTTCGCTCTCCGTGGAACTGCTGGAGGATCGGCAGGGCCTGGACCGGGACCACCATCGTCTGGTCCTGGAGCATGCTCGGGTCCCGGAGGGCCACGAACTGCTTGCCGTCCTTCTGGAGCGGAATGGGCTGAATCGGCCGCAAGTGCGGCTTGTCGATGTGGTCTGGGATCTGGTCGGACATGGTGGATCCGAGGATAGCCGCGGGGCGAGGGCAGGGGCAGGGGGGAGGCGGGCGCCGCATCAAATATCGGAGCAAATTGAGCCGACAGAGCAATAGTGGGTTCCGGGCGGCGTTCGATGGGCAACCGGGATCGACGATCGGGCATGATGCCCGTGCGCTCCGGTGACGCTCGAGAGGGGCTTGGCGGGGGAGGCAAGTACACCCCGTCGAGAGTGTGACGTTTTCGATCGGCCGTCCCGCGAGGAGGGATCCGCGACGGGCCGACCAACGAATGATCCGCGTCGGCGGGCCCCGTGATCGGTCCCGCACGTACAAGACCTCTGGTGGGAGATACCACGGTGAAGAGCTTGAAGAGACTCCTGAACCGGGCAGTACCGGCCCTTCTGTGCTCGGCGATGCTGACGCTCACCGGTTGCTCCGAGAGCAGCTCCGACAAGAGCGACGGGGCCACGGCGACCGAGCCGGCGAAGACGTCCCAGGTCACCCCGACCCCGAGCGACACGACACCGCCGAAGATCGCGCTGACCGCCGAGCCGGTGGCCGACGCCAAGCCCGCGGCCAAGAAGGTCGCCAAGCGGCAGCTCGGTGCCGATCCCGCGGCGTCCCTCGACGGCGCCTCGCCGACGCCCGGCAAGAAGCGGTTGAGCGACCGGTCGCTCGCCGATCTCAGCAACGCCGTCGCGGGGACCTCGAAGGTCGACACCGCCGCGAAGCGGGCCGCCGCGAAGCCGGCTGCCGCGACGCCGGCCGAGGCGAAGATCGTGCCCCCCGCGGGCGCGCCCGGCGTGGTCATCGAGCCCAAGAAGCTCGATCTCGGCCAGATTCCCACCAACGACGCGAAGTCCGCCTTCGTGCGTCTCGTGAACAATGGCGAGACGCCGCGCACCGTGCTCGACTGCAAGACCTCCTGCGGCTGCACGACCGCCAACTGCGCCAAGGGCACGGTCCTCCAGCCCGGCGAGGAGATGGAGGTCGAGATCAAGCTCTCCGGCGGCGCGCGGACGACCAAGCTCAACAAGACCGTCACGTTCATCGTGTCCGATCAGCCGCCGCTCCAGCTCCCGGTAAGCGGGAACGCGGTCGCGTTCGTCACCATGACCCCCGACGCGCTCGATCCCACCCGGAACGCGGACGGCAAGCTCGTTCTCAAGTCGATCGATGACCAGCCGTTCACGATCAAGAGCATGTACCCGCCGGTGATCGAGGAGTTCGATACGACCCCGAAGTCTCAGCACGAGCTGACGCTCTCATGGGAGAAGTGGGAGGAGCTGGGCCCGCGCAGCACGAAGCTGCTGTTCCATCTCGACCACCCCAAGTGCCTGAAGACCTACGGATCGGTTTCGCCGGCGGCCGTCGCCAGCCGCAATCCGGCGGCGGGCCCCACCGGTCGGAAGCCCCCCACGGGCGGCACCCGGCCGCCTGCCGTCTCCGCGACGCCGAGGCACGACCTCGACCAGTTGCTGAGCAACAAGAAGACCGACGACGTCCTCGCCCTCATCACTGATGGCGAACTCGAGATCAACGCCATGGACGCTTCCGGCCAGACGCCGCTCATCAAGGCGGCGCGGTGGGGCAACCCGGACGTGATCGAGGCTCTGCTCGACGAGTCCGCGGACATCTCCATGGGTGACAAGATCGGGCGCACGCCGCTCATGTACGCTGCCCAGTCGAAGAACGTGGAGGCGGTTCGCGTCCTTCTCGACTCCGGCGCCAACGTCAACGACCGCGACCAGATCGGCAACACCCCGCTGTGCTGGGGCGCCGGGTTCGGCGACGCCGAGTCGGTCAAGGAACTGATCGAAGCCGGCTCGCAGGTCGACGTGGCCGGCGCGCTCACCGGCTTCACCCCGCTCATCTGGGCGTCCGGGTTCGGCGACGCCGAGTCGGTGCGTCTGCTCGTCGAGGCCGGCGCGAACATCGAGGCGACCGACGTCATGCAGGGCGCGACGCCGCTCATGAACGCCGCCCGAACCGGCGGACCGGAGAACGTGCAGATGCTCCTCGAGGCCGGCGCGAGCATCGAGGCCCGGGACAAGGACGGAAAGACCACGCTGCTCATCGCCGCCTCCAACGCGGGGGCCGATGCGGACATGATCGGTCTGCTCGTCGAGGCCGGTGCCGATCTCACCGCCAAGACCAACAACGGCGAGGACGCGTACGACCTGGCGCGGAAGCGCACCGATCTCCGGGCCGACGGCGTCGTCGCCGCCCTCAAGGAGGCCATGGGCAAGGAGTGAGACCGCGTCCCACTCACGAACACGGACGGGCACCCGACGGGGTGCCCGTTTTTTTGTGCGCGGGGGCCGTTATGATGGCCGGTCTTCCCGGATGAGAGGCAGATCCATGACGACCATGACCGCCACGCGCACCCCGTACGACGAGCTTGCCCACATCAGCCGCTCCGCCTCCCTCCTCGGGGGCACCGCGGGCCTGCTCGGGTGGGACCAGGAGGTCATGATGCCCCCCGGTGGGCTCGAGTACCGGAGCCTCCAGCTCGCCCAGCTCGCGCGTCTCCAGCACCAGACCTTCACCGACGAGCGCGTCGGCGACCTGCTCGCCGAGTGCGAGGCCGACGCCGGCGTGACGGACGATCCCGATAGCGCGACCGCCGTCAACGTCCGCGAGTTGCGTCGTGACTACGACCGGCAGACGCGTCTTCCCGCCGAACTCGTCGAGGAGGAGGCGAAGCTCGCCAGCCTCGGACAGCACATCTGGCAGGAGGCGCGCCGGAAATCCGACTTCACGACCTTCCGCCCGCTGCTCGAGAAGATCGTCGATCTCATGCGGCGCAAGGCGGAGTGTTACGGATGGCCCGACGACGGCGAGGCGTGGGACGCCCTCGCCGAGGACTACGAGCCGGGCTGCACCGCGAAGCAGATCGAAGAGGTCTTCACGCCGCTCCGTGATCGCCTGCGCACGCTGCTCCAGGGCCTGATGGGCAGCTCCACGAAGCCGCCGAACACCTTCAACGAGCTGCCGCTGGACCTCGGGCGGCAGCGCCGGTTCGTTCGCGGTATCGCCGAGGCGATCGGGTTCGACTTCGACCGCGGGCGTCTGGACATCTCCACGCATCCGTTCTGTAGCGGCTCGCACTGCAACGACGTTCGCCTGACCACGCGCTTCCACGAGTGCAACGTCAACGATGCGCTGGGCTCGACGATGCACGAGGCGGGCCACGGTATCTACGAGCAGGGGCTGCTCACGGAGCACGTCGGCACGCCCATGGGCTCGGCCGTGTCGCTCGGCATCCACGAGAGCCAGAGCCGGATGTGGGAGAACCAGGTCGGCCGGTCGCACGCCTTCTGGAAGTGGGCGCACCCGAAGCTCCGGGAGTTCTTCGGATCAGCGGCGAACGGCGTCGATCTCGAGACGGCCTACGGAGGCGCGAACATCGTCACGCCCGGATTCATCCGCGTGGAGGCCGACGAGGCGACGTACAACATGCACATCATGATCCGCTTCGAGCTCGAGCGGGCGATCCTCCGCGGCGACCTGGAAGTGGGCGACATTCCCGAGGTCTGGAACGCGAAGTACAGGGATTACCTCGGCATCGACGTTCCCGACGACGCGCGAGGATGCCTCCAGGACATCCACTGGTCGATGGCGGCGATGGGGTACTTCCCGACCTACACGCTCGGCAACCTCTACTGCGCGCAGTTCTTCGAGACCGCGATGGACCAGATCCCCGGCCTCGAAGCCCAGTTCGAGCGCGGGAAGTTCGGTGATCTCAAGCAGTGGCTCAACGAGAACATCCACGCGCACGGTCGCCGTTACCGCGCCGCCGACCTGTGCGAGCACGTGACCGGCAAGCCGTTGAGCGCGGACCCGCTGATGCGACACCTCGAGGGCAAGCTGCGGCCGTTGTACGGGCTGTAATCCGCGTCCGACTCCGCGTAGCCGCACGGACTACTCGCTGCGCTCGTGGTCCGTCGCACCGGGGGTACCTACGGACACCCAATCCAGCACTCCGACTGCCAGTTGGCGATGATCAGGAGGATGTCCGCGAAGTCGACATCGTTGTTGTCGTTGAGGTCCCACGGGCACGGCAGGGGGACCGGGGTCGTGAAGAGCGAGACCTCGTAGGCGTTGTTCGTGGTTGACCCGTCCGGGCACGGGAAGCCGTCGAGCAGGCCGCCGCCGGCCGCGGTGCCGGTGCCGACGACCACGGCGTAGTCGCCCGGAGGCAGGACATAGCCCGTACCGAGGATGTGGTCGCTGTCGCAGTCACCCGAGTAGGCGAACACGCCGTCGGCGAGGCCGGTCACGGGGCAAACGCCGCCGGCGGACATGCGGGCCAGGAAGGCGACCGTGTCGGCCTCGGCGCGAAGCTCGATCGTGACGCCCTCCGTCGTCGGGCATGCGCCCCAATGCGCGAGCGCGACGAGGATGTCACCGAAGTCCACCGTGCAGTTCCCGTTCAAGTCGTAGGGATTCGGGATCGTGATCGGGGCGAGGCACACCTGCGCCTCGTACGCGTTGGTCGTGGCTGCCCCGTCCGGACAGGGAAAGCCGTCGAAGATGCCCGTTTGCCCGTCGCCGGTCGTGACGATGAGCGCGTAGTTGACGCCGTGTTCGAGGACGTAGTTGCCCAGCTCGGTCGTCTCGGCGCACGCCCCGCTCACCGCGGGCGTGCCCGCGGTCGGCGCGAAGCCCGTGCACAACGCGCCGTCGTCACCCAGCGTCAGGAGGAACGCCATACTGGGCGCCTCGGCCCGCAGCTCCACCAGGACCCACAGGGGTCCCGTCGGAGATTCCGGCAACAGGTACCAGTCCGTGTCGCGCATGCCGCCGTTCGCCCAGTTCGTGCCGCAGATCACCTCGCCGAACTCGAGCGTTCCGAAGACGCTCGGAGTGACGAGGCAACCGCCGTTGGTGGTGTCCGGCGAAACCTCGTCGCACGGCTCGCCTTCGGGTGTCCCGGTACACGGCGGGTCGAGGAAGCAGTCGCCGGCGAGCGAGGGACCGGAGGTGACCATGACCGCCGCGATGAGCAGTCCCGGCAGGGGCGACGGGGGCGTGGTCATGGGGGCCTCCTCGTACTCCGGTTCGCAGATTCCAAGGTAGCGGTTGCCGGTCGGGGGGAAAGGAGGGGAAGGGTGATTCCAGAAGACCCGTACGGCCGCGTGGTCTACGGCGCTGCCCAAACCCCCGCCACCGGTGCCGGTCGTCCGCACCCCGTCACCTGCGGGAGCGTGATCGGCACGCCGTCGCGGCAGAGCGTTCCGAGCACCGCCATCGCCAACGCCTCGCGTGCTTCCACGGGTACGCCTAGCGCATTCGACGTCGTCATGTCGCCCCGCGCGTGCCGCGCGATCGCCGCGACCAGCGCGCCGTTGCGTGCGCCTCCGCCGGCGACGACGACCTCGTCGGTGTCGCCGACCGTCGTCGCGATGACCCGCGCCACCGCGTTCACGACCGTCGCGGCGAGATCCTCCGGTGCGAGGTCGCGCGCATGCTCCGCGACCCACCCGACGCCTTCGTCGTCCGTGCCGAGCGACCGGTTCGCGCAACGCTGTTCGTCGAGCAGCGAGCGCAGCGCATCGGCGAGCGCCGCATCCGGGCGGCCCCGCGCCGCCGCGGCGCCGTCGGCGTCGAACGCGGTACCGAGCGCCGTGCGCGCCACCGCATCCAGCACGTGATTACACGCGCAGACGTCGAGCGCGGTGATCTCGTCGATCGCATCCTCGGCGCCGCCCGGCAGCACCGTCACGTTGCAGAAGCCGCCCAGGTTGACGATCGCACGGCGTCGCCCGGCGTGACGAAACAGGATCCAGTCCGCCAGCGGCGTGATCGGCGCGCCCTGTCCGCCGGCGGCGAGATCGGCGCGGCGAAGATCGAAGACGACGGGGCATCCGATGCGCGCAACGATCGGGTCGGGGTCCAGGAGCTGACGCGAGACCGGAGGTCGATGGAAGATCGTCTGGCCGTGCGCGGCGACGAAGTCGGGACGCGCGCCGTCCAGGAGCGCCGCGAATGCGTCGGCGTGCAGCGAGCCGAGTGCCCGCGCGAGCGGGGCGTGCTCGTCGTCCGGTCGGCCCGTCGCCGTGCGAAGCGCATCGGCGAGCGCGTCGAGCGGGGTGCCGCGGTGCCGCACCAGCTCGGCGCGCATGGACAGCCCCGTCCCCTCGATCCGCGCGAGGGCGACGTCGATCCCGTCCATGCTCGTTCCGGTCATCGCCCCTGCGACGAGACGCGACCCGCATTCCGGCATGCCGCGCATCGTCGCCTCGCGGCCCCCGGGGCTCAAGCAGTCATCCCGCGAATCGAGTATCTTCCCACTTTCCCATGATCAAGCGCATTCTCGTCACCGGCGGCGCCGGCTTCCTCGGTTCCCATCTGTGCGATCGGCTCGTGGAGCGCGGCGAGGACGTCATCTGTGTCGACAACTTCTTCACGAGCCAGAAGTCGAACATCGAGCACCTGCTCGACCGCCCGAACTTCGAGCTGATCCGGCACGACGTGACGCACCCGGTCTTCCTCGAGGTCGACCAGATCTACAACCTCGCGTGCCCCGCCGCCCCCGGGCACTACCAGTTCAACCCGATCAAGACCACGAAGACGTCGGTCATGGGTGCGATCAACGTGCTGGGCCTCGCCAAGCGCGTGGGGGCGAAGATCCTGCACGCGTCCACGAGCGAGGTCTACGGCGATCCCGACGTGCACCCGCAGCCGGAGTCGTACCGGGGCAACGTGAACCCGATCGGTCCGCGCGCGTGCTACGACGAGGGCAAGCGCGCCGCCGAGACGCTGATGTTCGACTACCGCCGGCAGAATCGTGTCAACATCGCGGTGGTGCGCATCTTCAATACGTACGGACCGCGCATGCATCCGTACGACGGACGTGTCGTAAGCAACTTCATCCGCCAGGCGCTGGTGGGCGAGGAGATCACGATCTACGGCGACGGGTTGCAGTCGCGGTCGTTCTGCTACGTGGACGACCTGATCGACGGCATCATGAGCATGATGGCGGTCCCCGAGGAGTTCCCGGGCCCGGTGAACCTCGGCAACCCGAACGAGTTCACGATCCGTCAGCTCGCCGAGCAGGTGGTCGAGCTGTCGGGCTCGAGCTCGACGATCGTGACGGCGCGACCGCTGCCCGAAGACGATCCGACGCAACGGCAGCCCGACATCGGCCTCGCCCGCGAGCGTCTGGGCTGGGAGCCGCGGATCGAGCTGCGCGAGGGGCTCGCGCGCACCATCGAGTGGTTCCGCCGAATCGACGTGTCGAACTTCCGCGCACCCACGCCGAACTTCTGAGCGGTGCGGGTAGGGTGTCGTCCCGTGATCCGAACCGGGATTCGGGCACCCGAACAGACGTCGAATATTGTTCCCAAAAATATACCGAACAGCCCTTGACGGTGCCGATGGAATGGTCATCCTATCGAACACCGAACATTGACCGTTATCGAGGGCACAGCTATGGTGAGCGCAACGAAGCCGCGACCGAAGACCAGGACATCCGTTGAGGCCGCTGTCAAGCCCCCCCAGGGGGCCTCCAACGCCGCGAGAGCCGGGCGCAACAGCCAGAGCCCGGCGCCGGCAAACGGCCAGCCGCGGGCCGCGAAACCCGCGAGCGGCAACGGAACCGCCAAGGAAGGACGATCCATGGGCAAGGCCCCAACCGCCGCCGCTCCCGAGAAGAAGACGACCACCCGGCCCGTCGAGGTCGAGGCCAAGCCATCCCCGGCGAACCCGCAGGACAAAGGCCGCCTCCAGGCGCTGGAACGCGCGCTCGGCCAGATCGAGAAGACCTACGGGTCAGGCTCGATCATGCGGCTGGATTCGTCGTCTCAGAACATCATCCCGGGCATCGGGACCGGGGCGCTCAGCCTCGATCTCGCCCTCGGCGGACGGGGTTTCCCGCGGGGACGCATCGTCGAGATCTTCGGCCCGGAGTCGTCGGGCAAGACGACGCTCGCGTTGTCCGTCATCGCCAACGCCCAGGAGACGGGGGGCGTCGCGGCGTTCATCGACGCCGAGCACGCCCTCGATCCGTCGTGGGCGAAGCGGATCGGCGTGAACCTCGACGAGCTGCTCGTCTCCCAGCCCGACACCGGCGAGCAGGCGCTCGAGATCTGTGAGCTTCTCGTGCGCTCCAACGCCGTGGACATCGTCGTGATCGACTCCGTCGCCGCCCTGATTCCGCGGGCGGAGATCGAGGGCGAGATGGGCGATTCCCACGTCGGTCTCCAGGCGCGCCTGATGAGCCAGGCGATGCGAAAGCTCACCGGCGCGATCGCGCGCAGCGAGTGCATCGTTGTCTTCATCAACCAGCTTCGCGAGAAGATCGGCGTCATGTTCGGCTCGCCGGAGACGACGCCGGGAGGCCGGGCCCTGAAGTTCTACTCGTCGGTCCGCGTGGACATCCGGCGGATCGGCGCGATCAAGGATGCCGACCAGAACATCGGGAACCGCGTGCGGGCGCGCGTCGTGAAGAACAAGATCGCCCCGCCGTTCCGCGACGCCGAGTTCGACATCATGTTCGACGAGGGCATCAGCACCTCCGGCGATCTGCTCGATCTCGCGGTGGCGGACGAGATCGTCAAGAAGAGCGGTGCATGGTTCAGCCACGGCGAGATTCGGCTCGGGCAGGGGCGCGAGAACTCCAAGCAGTTCCTGCGTGACAATCCCGACCTGTTCCAGGAGATCCGACGGGCGGTGATGGCCAGTCGGGGAATGGTGCAGGAGGGGACGCCGGCGGACGAGCCGGGGCCGGCCTGAGCCGAGGCTGGCCTGAGCCGAAAGGTTCGAGATACGACTCTCCATCGCCCCGGACCCCTGGAGGAGAGGTCCGATGGCGAACTCCCTGGTCAAGGTACGGGCGTTGCGGCCGCCCGTGCCTTGTTCCTTGGGTACGCTCGATGCTGGCTTCGCTACCCCGCCTTGCGCAAGTCGTAGTTCTTACGACGCTCCGTGTCCTTGAGGACGTCGTACGCCTCGTGGATCTGGATGAAGCGCTCCTGGGCGTTCTGTTCCTTGCTGACATCGGGGTGGAACCGTCGCGCCAGCGCACGGAAGGCATCACGAATCTCGTCGTCGGAGGCCCCCGGAGCCACTTCGAGCACGTGGTAGTAGTCCGGGAGCTCGATCGTCGCGCGGACCGCGGCGTGGCCACGGGACTTGGTCTCCTTCGTTGCCCCCGCGGTCTCGGAGCCGCCGCTGGTGGCGGTGCCCATGCCGAGGAAGCCGAAACGCGCGAGAGAGTCGAGGGCGGCGCTGATGCTCCGCTTGACGTTGAAGAACTCGATCCCCATGTGGTACTTGCGGAAGCCGGTGCGCCGGATCCACACCGCGCGACCGGTGACGGGGAGGCTCCCTTCCGGAATGCGCAGACGGATCTTGCCGCTCTGGCCAACTTCGAGCGGGGGCTTACCCGTGAACGCCACGCGCATCCCGGCCGTCGACAAATCGAGGACCGTGCCGAGGTCGCAGGTCAGCGACTCGGTCCGATGCCGTTCCGTGCGGCGGCGCGGATCACGGAAGGTTCCGTCCGGCTCAGCGGCCGGCGGTGTGTATTTGCCCTTCTTTTTCCACACATCCTGAGGATCGGCCCAACGGGTGCACACCTTGATTGGGTGAGTTGGGAAGGCGGATCGGTCGTGATGTTCCGGGACATTACCGGACGATTCTGCGAAGAACTGACCCGCGATCGTCTCTTTCCACCGAGTCCCCGGGGGCCTATCATGGCCGCGTTCTGCGGCTGTGGCGGAATTGGCAGACGCGCTAGATTCAGGTTCTAGTGGGAGTAAAATCCCGTGGAGGTTCGACTCCTCTCAGCCGCATTCGAGCCCCGGCACCGTGATATGGGTGGCCGGGGCTCTTCCTTTGCGCCAGGCGGGCTGCCCTGAAGAGCAAGCTCTTCCAACGCGGGTTCCTGGCGCTCGTTGTCACGCAGTTCTTCGGGGCGGCGAACGACAACATCCTCAAGGGGGTGCTGACGTTCGCCGTCGCCGCGGCCGGCGTGTGGTCCGGCGCGCTGGGTGACGGCGGGCAGTCCTACGTCGCGTTCTGCCTGACGATCCCGTTCATCATCTTCTCCGGCTACGGCGGCCAGATCGCGGACCGCGTCAGCAAGCAGCGCATGACGGTGGTCATCAAGGCCGTCGAGATCGGCGTTGCGCTGGCGGCGCTCACCGCGTTCTGGTCCGGCAACGTCTGGATCGGCCTCGGCGCCATGATCCTGCTGGCCACGCAGAGCGCGTTCTTCGGTCCCGCGAAGTACGGCATGATCCCCGAGCTCGTCCGGGATTCGGACCTCAGCCGCGCCAACGGCATGATCAACATGTTCACCAACCTGGCGGTCATCGCCGGGACGGTGCTGGCCGGTCCGCTCTACGTTGCGTTCAACGGCGGGGGCTCGCAGACGGCCGCCGCGGACCGCTTCGAGCCGTCGCCGTGGGTTCCCGGCGCCGCGATGCTGGGCGTGGCCGTGCTCGGACTCGGCGCGTCGTTGTTCCTGCCGCGGCTCGAGGCGCAGGCGCCCCGGACGCGTTTCGACTGGAATCCCGTCGGCACCTACTGGCGGGCCGGGCGCGAGATGGCGCGCACGCCGTTGCTCCTGGTGGCGCTCGCCTGGTCGTACTTCTATCTCATCGGGATGCTCGCCCTGCTCATCCTGCCGGACTACCCGAGCGTCCTCGGCGTCGACGAGGATCAGGCCGCGCTGCTCATGGGCGTCCTCGGCGTCGCGATCGGGATCGGCAGCGTGGCCGCGGGTCTCGTCTCCGGTCACCACATCGAGCCCCGGCTCATCCCCATCGGAGCGGGGGGCATGACCGCGATGTTCCTGGCCCTCGGCCTCGCCCCCGCGCACTACGGAACGGTCGCGGTCCTGCTCTTCGGGGCCGGGGTCTTCGCCGGGTTCTACATCGTGCCGCTCCAGGCCCTCCTCCAGCACCTCTCGCCTGCCGGGGAGCGTGGTCGGATGCTGGGCACCGCGAACGCGATGTCGTTCGTCGCCTCGACCCTCGGCGGCGTCATCTTCCTCGTCGCTTCCACCCTGAAGATGCCGGCCAACCGCGTGTTCCTGATCTGTGCGGCGCTGGCGCTGGTCGGCACCGGCATCCTCATCTGGTTCATGCGGCGAATGCTCCACGATCCGGAGATGCGCAAGGTCGCTCCGCCGCAGGAGTGACGGAGTAGACTCCTCCGTGAACGCGATCGACCTCGACAACAATGCCACGACGAGGCCGGCCCCGGAGGTCGTCGAGGCCGTCCAGGCCGCCCTGCGCGAGCACTGGCACAATCCGTCCAGCGTCCACCGCCCGGGCCAGGCGACGCGGCAGCAGCTCGAGCTTGCCCGCGAACGCCTTGCGAAGCTCATCGGATGTCGCGATCGCGATCTCGTGCTCACGTCCGGCGGAACGGAGGCCGCGAACCTGGCGGTGCTGGGCACGCTGGCGCACCTTCACGACCGCCCGGTCCTCGTGACCAATCGCCTCGAGCACGTGTGCGTTCGCGAGACGGCGGAGATCCTGGCCCGCCGCGGCCGCGAGGTCGTCTGGCTGCCGCTCGATACGCGGGGGCTCATCGATCTCGACGCGCTCGACGATCTGCTCCGGCAGCGTGCCGACGAGATCGCCCTCGTCTCCGTCATGTGGGCGAACAACGAGACCGGGCATCTTCAGCCGGTTCAGGAGATCGGACGGCGGTGCCGCGAGCACGGCGTGCGGTTCCACACCGATGCCGTCCAGTGCGTCGGGCGCGTACCCGTGGATGCGTCGACGCTCCCGATCGATCTGCTGTCGTTCTCCGCGCACAAGTGCCACGGTCCCAAGGGCGTCGGCGGTCTGTACCTTCGGCGCGGCGTGCGCGTGGAGCCGCAGGCGCTCGGCGGTCCCCAGGAACAGCAGCGTCGGGCGGGTACGGAGAACGTCCCCGGAGTCCTCGGCGCCGGTGTCGCCGCTCAACTCGCCCTGGATTGGCTGGCCGGCGACGGTCCGAAGCGGGCCGAGACGCTGCGCGATCGTTTCGAACGGGGCGTGCTCGATGCGGTGGGCGGCTCCGTCGTCAACGGCGCCGCGGCTGGACGCGTCTGGAGCACCACGAGCATCGGCTTCCCGCGTCTGGAGGCGGAGGCGATCCTGATTCTGCTCTCGGAGCGAGGTGTCTGCGCGTCCGCCGGCGCGGCCTGCTCGTCAGGTTCGCTCGATCCATCGCCGGTGCTCCTGGCGATGGGGATCGATCCGGTCGTCGCCCACGGTTCGGTTCGGTTCAGCGTGTCGCGGGAGACCACCGACACCGAGATCGACCGAGCGCTCGAGATCGTCCCCGAGGTGATCGACCGGTTGTCGCGGAGCCTCGCCGGCGTGTGAGCGGCGCGAGCGTCAGGTCGTCGTACCGACGAGGACACGGTCGCCGATGTCGTGCCGGTAGAACGCGCCTGGGAACTCGATCTTCGAGCAGGCGGCATTGGCGAGATCGCGGGCCGCGCGAAGATCGTCGCCGAGGGCGGTGACGCCGAGGACGCGTCCGCCGTTCGTGACGAGGTTCCCGTCCGCGTCACGCGTGGTGCCGGCGTGGAAGATGAGCACGTCACCGGTCGCCTCCGCCTCGTCGATGCCGGTGATCGGGCGGCCCTTCTCGTACGGTCCGGGGTAGCCTTCGGAGCACATCACCACGCAGCACGCCGCCCGCGGGTCGAAGTCGATCTCCTGATCGTCGAGCGTGCCGGACGCGGTGGCCCAGCAGATCTCCACCAGGTCGCCCTTCAGCCGCGCCATCAGCGGTTGGCACTCCGGATCGCCGAAGCGGCAGTTGAACTCGAGCACCTTCGGACCGCCCGGGGTGAGGATGAGCCCCGCGTAGAGCACGCCGCGGTACGTGATCCCTTCGCGGCGCAGCGCGTCCACGGTCGGAACGAAGATCTCCCGTTCGACGATCTCCAGCGTCGCGCGGTCGAGGACCGGCGTCGGCGTGTACGCGCCCATGCCGCCGGTGTTGGGCCCGCGGTCGCCCTCGCCGAGCTGCTTGTGGTCCTGAGCCGGATCGAGCAGCCAGATCGTCCGTCCGTCGACGAGCGCGAGCACCGAGACCTCCTGGCCGTGCAGACGCTCCTCGATGATGATCCGTGCGCCCGCGTCGCCGAACACGCGCTGCACCATCATGCGGTCCACGGCCTCGTGCGCCTCGTCCGGCGTCTCGCAGACGACGACGCCCTTGCCGGCGGCCAGCCCCGCGCACTTCACGACGCACGGCTCGTCGTGCGCCTCCAGGTACTGCCGCGCCGCCTCGACACGATCGAAGACGCGGTGATCGGCGGTCGGGACCGCGGCCTGACGCATGATCTCCTTCGCGAACACCTTGTCCGCCTCGAGCTGCGCGCCGGCCTTCCCCGGTCCGAACACGAGCCGCCGGTCGGTCGCCAGCCGATCGGCGAGCCCGTCGGCGAGCGGGTTCTCCGGGCCGACGACGACGAGGTCGATGGCGGCGTTGTCGCACCACCGCTGGAAGTGGAAGTCGCCGCGGCTCGTCGTCTCCGGCGGGCAGACGTGACCGAGGTCGGCCAGGCCGGCGTTGTCCGCATTCAGCAGCCACAGGTCACCCATCCGCGGCGACTGCCGGAGCTTCCACGCCAGGGCGTGCTCGCGGCCGCCGCCACCGACGAGCAGGACGTTGCAGGACTCCGGGCACGGGGGCATGGACGTTCGTCGGGGCATCGAGGCAGTGTAGCGGCCGGAGAAAAGGGATGCCCGGTGCACGGAACGGGGTCAAGACGCTCCACCGCCGACCCGATGCTTCCGGTAACCGGACGCCAGGAGATCCGCCGTGAACCTCGTACCCGAGAACCCGGTCGAAGACGACGACGCGATCCCCGACGCACCCGTGCCCCAGCAGGAACTCGAACTCGACGCCCTGCGCCAAGCCGCCGCCGGCATCCGCCTGCGCGCCGGCGACACCCCGCTCTCGCCGTCGCCTCCGCCCCCGCCTCCACCGGAGATCCCGCGGCGGGCGGCGTGAGTTCCGGCGCAACCTAACGCTTCGACTTCTTTCCGCTCGTCGTGATCCCGGCCTTGGATCCGGCCTGGCCCGGGCGCGGGGCCTCCACGTCGCTGCGGGTCAGCACGCGGGGCTCGCCGTAGTCGGGCATCGCCTTCAGTTCGCGCAGCCGGTCGCGGAGTTTCGCGGCCTTCTCGAACTCGAGGGCCTCGGCCGCCTCCATCATCTCCCGCTCGTACCGGGCGATGAGCTCGTCTCGGTCGAACTCCTCTTCCGATCCGTGCGTGCCGAGGGCGGACCGCGCGGTCTTGCGGGCAGAAAGCTCCTTCTCGATGCCGCGCCGAATCGCCTTGCGGATCGTCGTGGCGGTGATCCCGTGCTCTTCGTTGTACGCGGATTGCTTGGCGCGGCGGCGCGAGGTCTCGTCGATGGCCTGCTGCATCTGCGGGGTCACTTGGTCGCCGTACATGACCACGTGCGAGTTGACGTTGCGGGCGGCGCGTCCCATCGTCTGCACGAGGCTCGTCGTGCTTCGCAGGAACCCCGCCTTGTCGGCGTCCACGATCGCGACCAGCGACACCTCCGGCAGGTCGAGCCCCTCGCGCAGGAGGTTGACGCCGACGAGCACGTCGAAGCGCCCCTCGCGCAGCTCGCGCAGGATCTCCAGCCGCTCCAGCGTGTCGATCTCGCTGTGCAGGAAGCGCACCTTCAGCTTCTGATCATGCATGTAGCTCGTGAGGTCCTCGGCGAGACGCTTCGTGAGCACGGTGATCAGCACACGCTCGCCTTGCTCGGTCCGAGCGCGACACTGCTCGATGAGGTCCGCGACCTGGCCGCGGGCGGGACGAACCTCGATCGTCGGGTCGAGCAGGCCGGTGGGACGGATCACCTGCTCGGCGACCACGCCCTCGCACCGCTCCAGCTCGAACGGACCGGGCGTCGCCGAGACGTATACGACGCGCGGCACGATCTCCTCGAACTCGTCGAACGTGAGCGGGCGGTTGTCCATCGCGCTGGGCAGGCGGAAACCGTGGTCGACGAGGACCTGCTTGCGGGCGCGGTCGCCGTTGTACATCGCGCGGATCTGCGGGATCGTCACGTGCGACTCGTCGATGAACACGAGCCAGTCGTCGGGATCGCGGTCGGGCACGTACCGGAAGTAGTCGAGCATCGAGTGCGGGCGAGAGCCGCGGGGGCGTCCCTCCAGCGGCGCCGAGTAGTTCTCGATCCCCGAGCAGTACCCGACCTCCTCGATCATCTCCAGGTCGTACCGGGTCCGGGCGAGCAGGCGTTGTGCCTCCAGCAGCTTGCCCTCGTGACGCAGGGCCATGACCTGCTCGTCCAGCTCCTCGCGGATCGTGCCGAGCGCCTGCTGGAGCTGCGCCTCGGGCAGCACGTAGTGCACGGCGGGGAAGATGAAGATCTTCGATTCCTGCGCGAGCACCTCGCCGGTGGTGGGGTGGATCAGCTCCAGGCGTTCGACGTCGTCGCCGAATAGCTCGATCCGGATCGCGAACTGCTCGTAGGCGGGGTAGACCTCGATCACGTCTCCCTTGGCGCGGAACTGCCCGCGCTTGAAGTCGAACTCGCTCCGGGCGTACTGCATGTCCGACAACGCGAGCAGGAGCTTCCGGCGCTCGATCGTGTCGCCGCACGCCAGCGTGAGGACGCGATCGCGATAGGCCTCCGGCGAGCCGAGACCAAAGATGCAGCTCACGGAGGCGACGATGATGACGTCATCGCGCGAGAGCAGGTTGCTCGTCGCCGCGAGACGCAGTCGATCGAGGTCGTCGTTCCGCGAGGCGTCCTTCTCGATGTAGATGTCCCGCTGGGGGATGTACGCCTCGGGCTGGTAGTAGTCGTAGTAGCTGACGAAGTAGCTGACCGCGTTGTTCGGGAACAGCTCGCGCATCTCCTCGTAGAGCTGCGCGGCCAGCGTCTTGTTGTGGCTCAGGATGAGCGTCGGCCTGCGCACCTGCTCGATCACGCAGGCCATGGTGAACGTCTTGCCCGTTCCCGTCGCACCGAGGAGCGTCTGGTGCCGGCGCCCCGCGGTGATCTCCTTCGCCAGCGCAGCGATCGCCTGGGGCTGATCGCCGGTTGGCGAGAACTCGCTGACGACCTCGAACGGGACGCTCACCGGCGATTGTAGCTCACTCATTCCGGCCGGCCGCCACCATCCGCGCCGGCGACGCGCGGACCACGCTCCACGCCGCCGGCAGCGCCGCGAGCAGCGTCAGCACCAGCAGCACGAGCGCGCCGACGAGCAGCGGGCCCGGCGGCAGGATGACGCGCACCGGCAGACCGGCGAGATCGCGGAGGTTGCGCGCGTCCATCCAGGCAAGGTGGGCCCCGAACATCGTCCCCACCACGACCCCGGTCACCGCCAGCAGGACGGCCTCGCCGCCGATGAGGCCGATCACCCAACGCCGGCGCGCACCCGTCGCCCGGAGCACGCCCAACTCGTAGCGGCGGCCCCGCACGTCCGCGGCGATGACGTTGCCCACGGCGATCGCCGCGAGCGCGAGCGCTGCGAAGGCAATCGTGATCTGTACGGTGAGCAGCCCGCTGGCGATGTCGTTGACCGTGCGCCGGATCCACCGGCCGCTCCGGAAGTCGATGCCGGGCACGGCGTCGACCACGCCGCGCTCGGCGTCCTCGTCGCTGACGCCCTCGTCGAGGTTGAGCTGGAGCATGAGCGCGTCGTGGTTGTCGAACATCCGCCCGACGGTGTCGAAGTCCATGAAACAGCAGCTCTGGGCCATGTCCGTGTACGCGCTGCGGATCCCGAAGAGCTGGATGATCAGGTCGAGTCCGGGCGAGCGGACCACGCCGGCGATGTCGAACGTCTGCTTCGTCCGCCCCACGCCGAGCGTGATCTCATCGCCGAATCCGAGATCCCGCGCGACGAGGAAGCGCTCGGCGACGACCACGGCGTCGCCGGCCGCGACGCGCGGGATCGCGTCGTCCGGCTCGCCCTCGATCCATTCCACGTGGTTCATCGCGAAGAACCGCTCGGGATCGAATCCGACGCAGATCGTCACCGACGGGGTCAGGCCGCGGAGCCCGAACACCTGTTGGTCGATCACGCGCACCGGCAGGTAGCTGATGGGACACGTCGACGTCACGAACGGCAGATCGGCGATGGCCCGCTGCTCCTCGGGCGAGATCCCGTCCCGGTCGCGCGCGAACGCGTCGGCGAACTTGATCCGATCCAGCCAGTCGCGTTGGACCGACAGCCCGCTGGACCAGGACGCCACGAGCAGGGCCATGCCGACCATGAGGGCGGCGGCGGTGAACCCGTGGCGGAGCGGTGTCGCGAGCACCATGCCGCCGACGAGGTCCCGCGGGAGCCGGAGTAGCCCCGACAGCAGCCCGGCGAGGAGCCTCGTGACCAGGATCAGGATCGGAACCGCCAGCAGGAACCAGCCCGTGAACAGGATCGGAAGCCCCACGGTCGCGTACGCCCAGTACCGCGTGTCGCGGTCGTCGAATTGGGTGAGCGCGACCTGAACGCCGACGAGGGCGAGCCCGACGATCGTCGTGATCGCGATCGTCGCGGGGCGCACGGGCGCCGTCGCCGACGCCATCGCCCGCAGCGGGGTGACACGGCTGGCCATCACCGCCGGCCACGCCGCCCCGGCGGCTCCCGCGAGGAGTGACCCGATCACGCCCAGCATCAGGCCGAGCGTTTCGACACGCACGCCGTCCGGGATGTACTCCGGGTACATCGCCACCAGCGCCGCGGTCATCGCGATGCCCGACGGAACGCCGCCGGCGGCCCCGATCGTGCCGAAGATCAGCCCCACCAGGACCTGGGCGCCGAAGAGCTGGCCCCGGCGGGCGCCGACGCAGCGCAGCAACGCCAGCTCACGCTGGCGCTCGGTCACGCCGGAGGTGAGCCCGGTGAGGATGATGAACGCCGCGCACATGAACACGAGCACGGAGGTGAGGATCATCGCGAACTCCGCGGCGCGGAGGCTCTGATCGAAGCCGGCCCGCACGCGCTCGGCCGGTTCGAGGACGAGCGGCTCGGGAAGCTCGACGCCGTGCCGTTCGCAGAACGCCTGCGGGTCCGAATCGTCCTCGAGGTCGAGGTACACCGACGTCAACGCTCCCGGCCGGTCCGTCGCCTCCGCGAGCAGCCCGCGATCGACGTAGACGCGGGGTTCCTGGAGCATGCCCATGCGTTGGCGCTCGCGGATACCGACCACCGTCACGGAGAGCTTCGGACCGAACCGGAATATCTCCAGGATGTCGCCGATCCCGGCGTCGAGGCCGTCGGCGGCGATGCTGTCGAGGAGGATCTCGTCGCGGCGCTCGGGCACGCGGCCCGCCTCCAGGATGTAGGGACGGATTCGCTGCTCGTGCTCGAAGTCCACGCCGAGGGCCCCGGGCACCAGCCGCTTCATCGCGCCGGTGCCGGCGTCGAGCCGGTGGTCGGCGTGCACGAGCGTGAGCGAGGCGCCGAGTCGCCCGGCGGCGAGGGTGACTCCCGGCCAGGTGGCGGCCGTCGCCAGCACCGCCTCGTCGAAGCGGCCGTTGCCGGGATGGATGATGCGAACGTCGGCGGCGCCGATGAACCGCTCGAGACGTGCCTCCACGCCCGCGTTGGCCGAGCTCATCGTGCACGAGACCGCCACGACCAGGCATGCGGCGAGCCACACCGCCCCGGACATGAGCACGGTGCGGGTCCGTCTACCCGCCAGCGTGTTGAGCGCGAGTCGCCAGGTCGGCAGCATCGAGACCGTCCACGTCGAAGGAGTCATGCACGCGGCCGTCGCGGAGCAGGTACACGTGCTCGCAATGCGCGGCGGCGGCGGGCTCGTGCGTCACCATGAGCACGGTGATCGCGCGTTGCTCGGTGAGACGCCGCAGAAGCTTCCAGATCGCCTGGCTCGCCCGGGTGTCGAGGTTGCCGGTGGGCTCGTCGGCGAGCACGATCGCCGGCTCGAAGTACAACGCGCGGGCCAGCGCCACGCGTTGCTGCTCGCCGCCGGACAACGCGTCGGGCCGGTGCGCCGCCCGATCCGCCATGGCGAACCCATCGAGCAACTCGTCGGCCCGCTGCTGCCGCGTCGCCGCGGGCGCCCCGTCCAGCAGGCCCGGCAGCGAGACGTTGTCCCGGGCCGTCAGCGTGGAGATGAGGTTGAACTGCTGGAAGACGATGCCGAGGTGCCGTCGGCGGAACCGCGTCAGCTCCGACTCGCCGAGAGCGTCGATGCGGCGCCCGTCGATCTCGATCTCGCCGGTGTCGGGACGATCCAGCGCGGCGAGCAGGTGCAGGAGCGTGCTCTTGCCGCTGCCCGATGGACCCATGATCCCGTAGAACCCGGGGTGTTCGAGCACCAGGTCCACGCCGCGGAGCGCCTCGACACGACGGGGACCGAGCCGGTAGCTCTTGGTCACGTCGGTCAGGCGGACGATGGGCATGGGGGGAAGCTATCAGCCTGACAACTCTACTCCACCGGGTGCTTCTCGTCGTACGACGACTGGTCGAGCATCTCCTCCAGCGGAGAAAGGTCGGCGACGCGGAGGCGGATCAGCCACCCGGCGCCGTAGGGGTCGGAGTTGAGCAGCGAGGGATCGTCGGTCACGGACTCGTTGACCTCGACGACCTCACCAGCGACGGCGGCGAAGACGTCGCTGGTGGTCTTCACCGACTCGACCTCGCCCAGCGTGTCACCACGCGCCACCTGGGTCCCGGCCGGCTTCATCTCGACGTAGGTGATGTCGGTCAGCTCGTTGGCCGCGTAGGGCGTGATGCCGACCGTGACCAGGTCGCCATCGACGGCGAACCACTCGTGGGACTCGGTGAAGCGTCGTTGAGCGGCGTCGGACATCACGTCTGGCCTCCGGTGAGCGGTGGATCGGGGCATCATAGTGGCGGCGGCGGGGGCGCCAACAGGGGCTCGCGAGGAGCGTTTGATCCGTACAGAACCGGAACAGGCACGGCCGGCGCCGGGGTTCCTGGAAAGATAGGTAAAATATGGCCAATTTGGTTTGCGGGTTTTTGCCGACTGCCTAACATGAAGTGGGCCGAGGCATACAGCCTCAGTGCCCTTGTTCTATGGATCTTTCTCCCCTCCGGAAAACGTCGGCCCTTTCGGTCGGCGTTTTCTTTTTCGACCTCCGGACGTCCCGCCGGGCCGGATTTCGCGTCGTCGCGATCCGGAGTGGTGGCCCGCGCTTCTTGCCCCCGATCGTCGTGGGGGAGTAGACTCGCGGCGTTCGTCACTTTTCGCCGCGCGCACCACCACCATGCTCCTCACGCTCGCCACCCGATCTCTCGCCAGCAAGGTCTCCTCCGAGCCGGTCGAGGGAGATGGATCCATGCCGATGGTGGACGTGCCGCAGTTCACGATGGACCGTCTCCAGCTTCGCGGCATGAACGTGCCGGCCTCGATGCTCGCCGGATCGTCGCTCACCGACCTCGACGTGCTGCGCGATCGTGCGGACAAGGCGGGATGCCCGTGCCTGGTGCTCCTCGAGGATCAGCCGCTGGAGTTCGCATCCGACGATGACGACCGAGGCGAAGCGGCGGCGGATCGCGTGCGCCGGGTGGCCGCCGCGGCGCACCGTCTGGGCTGTAACTCGTTGGCGATCTCCTTCGAGGCACCGAACACCGACGACGCGTTCGAGCTCGTCGCCGATCGCGTCAAGGACGTCATGCCGAGCATCGAGCGCCTGGAGCTGAACGTCCTGCTCGTGCCGAACAAGGGACTGACGCAGGATCCGGACCGTCTCACCGACCTCATCAAGCGCATCGGCGGCTTCCGCATCGGCTCGCTCCCGAGCTTCGGGCACGCCGCCTCCACCGGGGACGTCGTGGGCACGCTGCGCAAGCTCGCGCCGTACGCCGGCGCCGTCCACGCCACGATCGAGAGCTTCTCGAAGGCCGGTGAACACAAGGGCTACGATCTTGCCGAGTGCGTCGCGGCCATCCGAAGCGTCGGGTTCGTGAACACGCTGGCGATCGACTACGTCGGCGGCAACAAGGACCCCGTGCCCCAGATCGAGCGAGCGCGTGAGGTGCTTCAGGAGGCCATCGAGGCCGGAGACTGAGTCGAGGGGATGGCGAAGATGAGCGGCGCGCCCGTTTCCGAGGGCCACGACGAGAGACGGTTCCTCATCGTCACGATCGACGGGCCGGCGGGCACCGGGAAGTCCACGGTGGCGCACCGGCTCGCCGATCGCCTGGGGCTCCAGTTCCTGGATACCGGCGCGATGTACCGCGCCGCGGCGCTCATCGCGGTCGAGCAGGAGATCGATCCGGAGAACGGGCCGGCTGTGGCCGAGGCCGTGCGCCGCTCGGAGATGCACTTCGACTGGACGACGAGCCCGCCGCGTCTCCTGCTCGGCGAGCGGTGCGTGGATGGACCGATCCGCGGCGATGAAGTCGCCCGGGTCGTCTCGATCGTCGCCGCGCAGAAGCCGATCCGCGAGGTGCTCGTGCAGCACCAGCGCCGCATCGCCGACGCGCATCCGCGGCTCGTCACCGAGGGACGCGACCAGGGCTCCGTCGTGTTTCCCGATGCCCCGGTACGGTTCTACCTCGACGCGGATGTCTCCGAGCGCGCCCGCCGGCGGATCGCGCAGCTCGCCCGGGGGGGAGCGGCGGTCGACGAGACCAAGGTCCTCAGCGGGTTGAGGGAGCGCGATCGCATCGACTCGACTCGTC
This sequence comes from Planctomycetota bacterium, assembly GCA_024226535.1. Lineage (GTDB taxonomy): Bacteria > Planctomycetota > Phycisphaerae > Phycisphaerales > SM1A02 > JAAELP01. The sequence goes on from JAAELP010000048.1 coordinate 22,954, forward strand.
CGGACGGTCCCCTGATCCGCCCGCACGGCGCGATCGTGGTGGATACGACCGATCTCACGCTCGACGAGGTCGTGGACCGACTCGAGGAGCACGTGCGGACCGAGCTTCCGGACGCGGGGCTGCGTCCGTGAGCCTCTTCGATCATCGCCGCCGCGCGCCGGGGCGCTCATGGTGGTACGTCTGGGTGTGGACCTCGATCTCGGCGGTCGTGTGCGCGGGCTTCCGGATCATCTACCGCGTTCGGGCCTACGGGCTCGATCGCATCCCGCGCGATGGGGCGCTGCTCTACGTCGCCAACCACACGTCCCACTTCGATCCGCCGCTGGTCGCAAGCCTGGTGCGGGCTCGACCGTGCGGGTTCCTCGCTCGCGAGAGCCTGTTCCGCTTCAAGCCGTTCGGCTGGCTGATCGGGTTCCTCGGGACGATTCCGCTGCATCGCGACAGGTCGGTGGCGGGGGCGCTGCGGGCCGCGGTCCGCGAACTGGAGCTCGGTCGATGCGTCCTGATGTTCCCGGAGGGAACGCGATCGGTCGACGGAGTCATGGCGCGGTTCAAGGGTGGCGTGGTGTTCCTCGCTCGGAAGACCGGCGCGCGGATCGTTCCCGTCGCCATCGCCGGTACATACGACATCTGGCCGAAGGGCCGGAGCTTCCCCCGGCTCGTGGGGCGCATCGGCTTGCTCGTCGGGGAGCCGACGACGGTCGACGATCTCGGCGAAGACGATCGGACCGCCCTCGAAGCCCTGCGTCGTCGCATCGAATCCCAGCGACTCGACCTCCGGCAACGGATGCGCGCGGAGACCAACGGTCGCTGGCCGAAGGCGGGCGCCGGTGATGATCCGTACTGGGGAGCCGACGAAGCGACGGAGTGAAGCTGCTCTTAGTGAAGCTGCTCTAGATCACGCGCAGGAACTTGATCGCGGCGACGAGCAGCAGAACGTGCAGGACGAGGCGCACCCAGCCCAGCGGCAGGCGGTGGGTGAGGCCGGCGCCGTAGAGGCCACCGGCGATCGCGGTGGGGACCAGGCACGCGGCAATGAGCAGGCTCTGCGTGACGTCGAGGTCGAGCGACGGCAGCGTCGCGTTCTTGGCCGCGGCCCCGAAGACCGACGTCACGCACATCATCGTCGCGCTCGCCGCGATCGCGCGTCGCAGCGGGAGCCGGCAGACGAGGTTCAGCAGCGGGACGGCGATGACGCCGCCGCCGATCCCGAGCAGTCCCGCCGCGAGACCCGCGATCGCGCCGACGCCGCCGGTGTGAAGCCAGCCCGCGCGCGGCGGCGCGTCCTCGACGGGTGAGCCCGGTCGCAGCAGGCCCAGCACGCGCGCCCCCACGAGATACGTGAGCAGGAAGACGCCGAAGACCGTCCCCAGCAACGGCCCGTCGAGGGTGTTGCTCAGCGCCACGCCGACCAGGATGAAAACAAGCCCGGCCGGGATCATCCGACGCACGACCCGCCATTCGATCGCCCGCGCGAGGTGATGCCGGAAGACGCCGGGGACGGCGACGAAGACGTTCACGATCATCGCCGCGGCCTGGGATACGTGCTGATCGTGCCGCAGGACGAGCGTGAGGACGGGGATCATCAGGATCGAGCCCCCGATGCCGAGCAGCCCGCCGAGCGACCCGGCCGCGAGGCCGAGCACGATGAGGATCAGGAACTCCGGCAGCGACACGGGCCAGAGTGTAGTGCGGCGACGGGAAGGCTGTTGATAAGCTGTGCCGCCCTCGAACGCCGCCCGCCGACGCCCCCACGCCCTCATACGGTGCCGGGCATGCTCGTCCGGCGATCGATCCCGATCACGGTGACGTCCGTGGCCCTGGCCATGCTCGTGCTCGCCATGGCCCGCGCGTTGCCTCCGGAGACGCCGCCCGCACTCGCGCCCGCGTCCGTGACCGTGACCCCGCACGGACTGCTCGCTCCGCTCGCGGTCCGTGGCACCGGCGTTACGGACGGTGTTACGGATGGTGTTTCGGGCGGTCTCGAGGATGGTGCCACGGACCGCGAGCGAAGCGAGCAGTCCGTGTCCGCGTCCGCCGAGACCCGCTGGTTCAACCAACGCCCCGTGCGCCCCGCCCGAACCCGCACGATGACCGTGACGGCCTACAGCCCCGACGATCGCTCGTGCGCTCCGTACGCCGACGGGGTCACCGCCAGCGGGTACTCGGTGTGGACCAACGGCATGCGTCTCGCCGCCGCGGACACGAGGGTGCTGCCGTTCGGCACCCTGATCTCGGTGCCGGGGTACGACGACGGCGCGGTCGTTCCCGTGCTCGATCGCGGGGGACGGATCAAGGGGGATCGGCTCGACGTGCTCTACGCGACGCACGAGCGGGCCTTGCGCTGGGGAGTGCGCGAGCTGGAGATCACGATCTGGGAGTACGCCGACGGTCAGCCGAGCGACTTCCGATCGCGCTTCCGCTGACACACGGAAGCGGTTGACTCCAATCGGGTGCCGTGGTCTTGCCCGCAGGGCAAGGCCGCGCTCCGTTGGCGCACGCCATCGCGGCCTCGGCTACGCCAAGACCACGGCACGCGGCCTTGGCTGCGCCAAGACCACGGCACCCCGGGACTGTCGAACCGCCTACGCCCGCTCCGCGAGCGTAACCTCCGTTTTCTGCTCGAGGATGACGCGGCCGTCGGCGGCATGCTCGTCAAACGCGCGGCGAAGCGCGGTCACCAGCTCTTCTCGCACCGGCCCGGAGCGGGGGAAGTACGACGCGCTGTCGGCGCGGCCGAGCAGACCCGGCCAATCGAGCGCGTGGGGATTCTCGAAGACGTGGGTCCGAACGCGGTCGAAGCCGCCGAGCGTCTCGGGGCGCGCCGATCGAATGCGGTGCACGACGAGACCGCGTGACGCGGCATCTTCCTGTGCGCGGCGCGTGATGCGTCCGAACGCCTCGGCGAACGGACCGCCGCGTCGCACGTTCCAGATGAGCGCCAGCCGCCCGCCCTCGACGAGGAGCCGGCGGAACTCGCCGAGGGCACGAGGCGCGTCGAACCAGTGGAACGCCTGCGCGCAGGTGACGAGGTCGGCCGACGCGTCGTCGAGCCCGGTCGCTTCCGCCGAGCCGACGCGATAGGTCGCCGAGCCGCCGCCTGCGCCAGCCGCCGCCCGCGCGCGGCCGAGCATCTCCTCGTTCGGATCGATTCCGATCACGTGGCAGCCCGCCCCGGCGAGCAGACGCGTCAGGATGCCCGTTCCGCATCCCACGTCGATCACGCGGGCCGATGGCTCGAGCCCGGCGAGCAACGCGTCCACGGCAGCCGCCGGATATCCCGGACGATGCGCGGCGTACGTGCCGGCGATCTCGGTGAAGTAGCCTTCGGTCATCCCCGCCGTCTCGTCCCACGCCCGGATTACCGTCACGAGTCGCCGCTGCCGTCGAGATCGGCGGGACTCTCCGTGCCCACACCGTAGCCGGGGCCCGCGCCGAGACGCAAGGCGACAGATCGGTCGTTCTCTCGTTCGGCCCGCGACCGGCCGGCGCAGGCGACAGGCCCGCGAGACGCGTATTCCCCCGTTCGATACGGTCGCGGCTCTCATCAGGCTTCCGGATATCATCCGCCCATGGTCGAACCACTCCCCGACGCTGCCGATTCCCGTGCCCGACGGCGGGCCCTCCTCGCGCTGCTCCTGCTGGTGCCCGCCCCCTCTTTCGGCGTGCTTGCCGCGATGTACTGGTGGCCGGGCCGGGTCGGTGAGGTCATCTTCTTCGCCGCGAAGGCGTGGATGCTCGCGTTGCCCGCGATCTGGTTCCTCGCCGTCGAACGCCAGCGCATCAGCTTGTCGCCGGCTCGGCGCGGCGGCTTCGTGGTTGCGTTCGGGCTCGGGGTGGCGATCAGCGTGGTCATTCTCGGGGCGATGAAGCTCTGGGGCGAGTCGTGGATAGACCCCGAGTTCCTGCGCGAGGAGGCGACGCGCAACGGCATCGGGACCAAGACGCGGTACCTCGCGGCAGTGGCGTTCTGGATCTTCATCAACTCGGTGCTCGAGGAGTACGTCTACCGCTGGTTCATCTTCAGGCAGTGCGAGCGGCTCATGCCCGCGCTCCCCGCCGTGCTCGTCTCGGCGTTGTGCTTCACGGTGCATCACGTCTTCGCGCTGCTCGACCAGTTCGACTGGCGTGTGACGGTGCTCGCCTCCGTCGGCGTGTTCATCGGCGGCGCGATCTGGTCGTGGCTGTATCTCCGCTACCGCTCGATCTGGCCCGGGTACCTGAGCCACGCGATCGTGGACGTGGCGATCTTCTGGATCGGGTGGCAGATCATCTTCGGGTAGACCCCATGCTCGACTGGACCTTCCCGTACCCGTCGCAGCGCATGCCCGTGTTCGGGCGCGACGTGGTCGCCACGTCACAACCGCTGGCGGCGCAGGCGGGGCTGTCGATGCTCCAGCAGGGGGGCAACGCGGTCGACGCGGCGGTCGCGACGGCGATCGCGTTGACGGTCGTCGAGCCGACCGCCAACGGGATCGGATCCGACGCGTTCGCCCTTCTCTGGCACGAGGGTCGCCTGTATGGGCTCAACGCCTCCGGGCGCTCACCGCGGGCCCTGACCGCGGAGCGTTACGAGGGGGTGACGGAGATGCCGCGTCTCGGATGGGACGCGGTGACGGTTCCCGGCGCAATCAGCGCCTGGGTCGAACTGTCTCAGCGATTCGGCCGCCTGCCGCTGGAGCTTCTCTTCGAACCGGCGATCGACTACGCGAGCGAGGGGTTCCTGGTGTCGCCTCAGACGGCCGAGGCGTGGGCCCGCGCCGCTGCCCGGTACGGCGACCGACCGGAGTTCGCCCGGCACTTCCTGCCCGGGGGCCGCGCGCCGCGGGCCGGTGAGCTGTTCGCCAGCGACGACCAGGCGGAGACACTGGAGGAGATCGCGGGGACGGCGGGAGCGTCGTTCTACCGTGGTCACCTCGCCGACCGGATCGTCCAGTGCGCCGCGGCCGAAGGTGGCGTGCTCAGCCGCGAGGATCTCGCCGAGCACGCCTGCGACTGGGTCGAACCGTTGTGCGTCGAGTGCGCGGGTCTGCGCGTCCACGAGATGCCGCCGAACGGCCAGGGCATCGCGGCCCTCATCGCGCTCGGCGTGATGGAGCACCTGCCCGCGGAGTCTCCGGACTCCGCCGACGCCATCCACCTCCAGATCGAGGCCATGAAGCTCGCGCTCGCCGATACGTCACGGACGGTCGCCGATCCCCGCGCGATGGAGATCGACCCGGCGGCGCTCCTGGACTCGGAGTACCTCGCCGCCCACGCCCGGCTCGTCGAGCCGGAGCGCGCCGCCGATCCGGGGTACGGGCTCGACGGCTACTCCTCGACGGTCTACCTGGCGGCCGGCGATCGCGGCGGGCAGATGGTCTCGTTCATCCAGTCCAACTACGAGGGCTTCGGGTCGGGCGTGGTGATCCCGGGCACGGGCATCGCGATGCAGAACCGGGGGGCGGGGTTCACGCTGCGGGCCGGGCATCCGAACCGCGTGGGCGGCGGCAAGCGCCCGTTCCACACGATCATCCCCGGCTTCGTGACCCGCCTGAGCAACGACGTTGAGGAGCCGGTCATGGCGTTCGGTGTGATGGGCGGACCGATGCAGCCGCAGGGCCACGCCCAGGTCATCGCGAGGATCGCCGGATACGGGCAGAACCCACAGGCGGCGCTGGACGCTCCGCGCTGGCGTTTGACGGGTGGGCGCCGCGTGCTCGTCGAGCCCGGCGTCGACCCCGACGTGCTCGACGACCTCGCCGATCGCGGTCACGAGATCACCGTGGCGCCGGCGAGGACCGTGCAGCACGGCGGCGGGCAGGTCGTGATGCGGTTGGCCGACGGATACGTCGGCGCGAGCGATTCGCGACGTGACGGCCAGGCGGTGGGCCAGTGATGACGGCCCGGTTCCCACCGGCGATCCTCGCGATCGGGCGCAACTACGCGGACCACGCGCGGGAGATGAGCGGCGACGTGCCCGAGCGCCCCGTCGTGTTCATGAAGAACCCGGCGGCGGTCATCGGCGACCGCGATGCGATCCGGATCCCGCCGATCTGCCGCGAGCCGCACGAGCAGGTGGACTACGAGGGTGAGTTGGCCGTCATCGTCGGGCGCGACGCCCGCGACGTGTCGGAGACCGATGCCCTGGGGTTCGTGAGCGGCTACGCCGCGGCGAACGACGTCAGCGCGCGGTGGTGGCAGAAGCAGGGGGCGGGCGGGCAGTTCGTGCGGGGCAAGAGCTTCGATACGTTTTGCCCGATCGGGCCGGTCGCCCCCGCCGCGCGGGTTCCCGACCCGCAGGGGCTGCGGCTCGTCACGCGCCTCAACGGTGACGTCGTGCAGGACGCGAGCACCGCGGACATGATCTTCCCCGTGCGGACGCTCCTGGCCGAGCTCTCGCGTGGCACGACGCTGCTGGCGGGCACGGTGATCCTCACCGGTACGCCCGCCGGCGTCGGGGCCGCCCGCACGCCGCCTCGCTTCCTGCGCGACGGCGACGTCGTCGAGGTGATGATCGACGGCGTCGGGCGCGTTCGGAATGCCGTGGTCGGGGGTGTGACCTGAACGGGCTCTACTGCTCGTCGCCGGGTCCGGAGAGGAAGTTCGTCAGGCGACGGCGGCGCACCGGGTGCTGGAGCTTGCGGATCGCCTTCGACTCCACCTGGCGGACGCGCTCGCGCGTGACCTTGAAGATCCGACCGACCTCCTCGAGCGTGTAGGTGTAGCCGTCACCGATGCCGTAGCGGAGCTTGAGGATCTCGCGCTCGCGGTAGGTGAGCGTCTTGAGCACGTCGTTGATCCGCTGGCGGAGCATGTCGCTCGTGGCGGTGTCGCTCGGAGCTTCCTGCCGCTCGTCCTCGATGAAGTCGCCGAACTGCGAGTCCTCCGACTCGCCGACGGGACGGTCGAGGCTGATCGGGTGACGCGAGATCTTCATGACCCGGCGCGTTTCCTCCACGGACATCTTCGCGCGCTGGGCGATCTCCTCGATCGTCGGCTCGCGGCCGATCTCCTGGAGCAGGTGCTTCTGGATCGTGCGCAGCTTGCTCATCGTCTCGATCATGTGCACGGGCACGCGGATCGTCCGGGCGTGGTCCGCGATCGCACGGGTGATCGCCTGGCGGATCCACCACGTGGCGTACGTCGAGAACTTGTAGCCGCGCTTGTACTCGTACTTGTCGACCGCCCGCATGAGGCCGGTGTTGCCCTCCTGGATGATGTCGAGGAAGGGGAGGCCGCGGTTTCGGTATTTCTTCGCGATGGAGACCACCAGCCGGAGGTTGCCGCCGGAGAGGTCCCGCTTCGCCTGCTCGTACTCGTCGAAGACGGTTTCGATGACGCGGAGGCGCTGGCGCAGCCCATCGGGCTCCTCGAGAACGAGGCTGCGCAGGCCGTCGAGCTCCTCGCGCATCACGTACACGTCCTCGGGATCGAAACGGCCGACCTTGCGATCGGCGCGATCGAGCTCGCGCTCGAGGTACATGATCTTCTTGTTGATCGCCTGGAGCTTCCGCATGAGCGGCTGGATGCGGGCGGTGCGGAGGCAGCACTCCTCCAGGAGCGTCGCCGTCTTTCGGCGCCGCCGCTCGATCTCCGCCCTGACCGCCTCCAACTTCGTTTCGTTGAAGCCGTCGTCCTGGAGCCGCTCCCAGTCCTCCTGGGTCTGGCCGAGCAGGCGGCGAACGGTGGCGAGGTTCACGGGGATCCGGTACGCGACCTTGTCCTTCGCGTTCTCCTCCGCGGTGGAGATGCGCATCGTGCGGTCGAAGGGGAGGTTCCCCTCGTGCACCTGGTGCAGCGTGTCGACGGCCTGCTGAGCCGCGTAGTCGGACTCGAGCACGCGCCGGCGGAAGATCATCCGCGTGGTCTCGATCTTCTTGGCGAGCCGGATCTCCTCTTCGCGCGTGAGCAGCGGGATCGTCCCCATCTGCGTCAGGTACATCCGGATGGGATCGTCGATCCGCTTCGAGCCGGAGTCGGCGATTGCCTCCTCGATGACGGCTTGCGCATCGGCCTCGCCGAGGATCTCCACCGGCTCGTTGCCCTCGGAAGCCGGGATGACGTCGTGCTCATCCTCGGGATCGATGTTGATCTTCGACGGCTTGCCCGTCTTCTTCCGGTCGTCGCGCTTGAACTTCAGGTTCGTCTGAAGCGGTGCCTGGAAGCTCGCGTACCGGCGGCGCACGACCGTGCGCTCGTCGAGAAACTGGACGCCTAGATGGTCGAGCAGCACGAGCAGCTCGTCCAACTTCTCAGGGTCCACCATCTCGTCGGGCACGCACGTGTTGAGCTCCTCGTAGCTCATCCACTTGCGCTTCGCGCTGACCTCGACGAGGGAGCGAAGGGGTGTCTGAAGATCGATGATCGTGAAACTCACTGACGAAACTCCACCTGGATCAAACCGTGGTCATCCTCGCGCTCCGTGCCAGATCGCGGCGGGGCGATTGCCTTGGCGCTCCCGCCTGCGGATACGCTCGATCACGAACTCACTTTCGTCGCCGTCGGCACTCCCGGTCTGTTGACCGTCTGGACCACCGGCGGCGAGCTGCGCCTCATACTGCTCGGTCTCGATGCGGCTCCGCAGCGCCGTCGCAGCCTCGATCATGTGCTGCTGCGCCGAATCGCCGTCGCCTCCGCATCGCTTCTGTCCCTCGAAATAGAGCCGCGACGCCGCGGCGCGAAGTTGGTCGTCCGCGAGCCGCGAGAGCAGCGCGGACATGGAGAACTCGGGTCCGTCGGTCTCTTCGAGCCACGGCAGGACGACGTCCACGACCTGCCGAACCTCCGGCACGAGGAAATCCTTGGCCGCAAGTTTCGCCTCGGCCACCTCGCGGGCCGTTTCCGGCTCGAAGAGGAGCAGACCGAGGACATCCGCCTCGGCGATCCGCCGGGCGCGGGAGACGGGAAACGCCGACTCCGCGGGCAGGAGCGTCGGGGTGGGGGAGGTCTCGGTATCCGCCGGCCGCTCGCCGGTCGACCGTGGGCCCACGGTCCGGCCGCGGGGCAGGGCCCGCTCGATGTCGGCCACGGGAACCCGGGTCAGCTCGGCGAGCCGGTTGAGGACCATGGCCTTGCGCACGCCGTCCATCGCGGTGAAGCCCAGGGTCACCAGCTCGGTAAGGAAGGCCTCGAGACGCTTCTGTCGCGCGGAGATTCCGGTCGCATCGGCGAGCGACGATTCGAAACGCTCCAGCTTGTACGCCAGCGCGTCGACCGCGCTCGCCACGGCTGAGCGGAACTGCTCGACGCCTCCGTCGGCGCGCAGGAGCGTGTCGGGATCCTGCCCCTCGGGGAGGACGCAGATCCGAACGTCGACCGGCGCGGCGAAGAACACCTCGACCCCGCGGTCCGCCGCCCGCCGTCCGGCGTCGTCGGCGTCGAACACGAGCACCACGGAGTCGGCCAGTCGGGCCAGGACGTCGGCATGCTGCTTCGTCAGCGCGGTGCCCAGGGTCGCGACGACGTTCGTGACACCGGCCTGGTGGCCGGCGATGACGTCCGTATAACCCTCGACGACGATCGCCTGCTGCGACTCGATGATCGCGCGCCGGGCGAGGTGCAGACCGTAGAGCGTGCGCGACTTGTCGAACAGCGGGGTCTCGGGGCTGTTGAGGTACTTGGGCTGGTCGTCGGGATCGATGATCCGACCGCCGAACGCGATGGGCCTTCCCATCTCGTCGCAGATGGGGAAGATCAGGCGGTTGCGGAAGGTGTCGTACGTGCCTTCGCTCCCGGTGCGCTCGCGGAGCAGTCCCGCCGTGACGGCGGTGCGTACGGAGGCGGGGCGGCCGGCGATGACGCGCTGGAGACCGTCGAAGGAATCGGGGGCGGCACCGAGCTGGAAGTGCTCGGTCATCTCGTCGCTGATGCCGCGCCGGGCGATGACGTTCCGGGCGTCGGCGCCGAGCTGTTCGTCGGCCAGCGTCCGCCGGAAGAAGTCGCGGGCGTATTCCACGGCGGCGAGCAGATCGGTCTTGCGAGGCCCGCGGCTGGCTTCCGCGGAGGGCTCTCGCCGGCTCAGCGTGATCCCGGCGTTCTCGGCGAGGTGACGCAGGGCGTCGCCGAAATCCATCTTGTGGTAGTCCATCACGAACGTGAAGCAGTCGCCCGACTTCCCGCACGAGAAGCAGTTGTAGAAGGCCCGGCCCTTGTGGGTCACCACGGCCATCGAGGGGCGATGGTCGTCGTGAAACGGGCAAAGTCCGACGTACTCGCGACCCTTCGGTTTCAGCGCGACGTACTGACCGATGAGCTTCACCAGGTCGGTGGCCTCACGGACACGGTCCACGTCTCCGTGGTCGGAGTAATCGGATTGGCCGGTGGAGGAAGTCACGTCCAGGTGCCTGCGTCCCATTGCGACGGCCCGAAGCGACCACCTTTCCGCCGAGAATCGACGGGCACGGCAGCCGCGGGTCGTCACCCACGAATCCGAAAGTCAGAAGCCGACGGGGTTCACACGCGCGCTCGCGATCCCGGACGACTCCGTACGTTCACGCGCTGAGTTGTGCGCGGCAGATGAACGTGCTGACGAACGTCAGCGCCGTCACCTGGGGCGCAGACTGCTTCGCACGGGCTGTTTCTTGGGTGTCTCCTCGTGACGTTCGCCAATGCAAACGGCCTGCGGCGCCGGTCGAGCGGGCCACGGGACGCAGGCGAAACACCAGATCGAGTGGAGACTCTCCCCCTTTTGGCAACGCGCGAGCAAGTCCGATCCAACCGTACGCCACGATTCAAAGCGGTCAACCGAACTGCCGAAATTTCCGGAAAAATGCGCCTTCTCAACCCAGCTTGCCCGTCTTGCCAGAGGTTCTGAATCGCGTCGACGACACCGAGCCTCCGGAAGCGCCGCGAGGTCGGGGAAGCCGCTGAGGGGCCGATGGCGCCCTTGCTCTACGAGTTGGCTCCGGCTGCTGCCTGCTGCCGCGTGTAGCCGTACTTCCGCTTGAGGGGCTTCACGACGAGACCACGCTTGATGGCCTTCGCCGAGGCCTTCACACGCTTCGGCCGGCCGTCGACGATCGCGGTCACGGTCTGGAGGTTCGGCTTGAAGGTCCGCTTCGAGATCGCGGTGACCTTGAGACCGATTCCGCCCTGGTACTTGGGCTTTCCGCGGTACTTGATCCGCCGTCCAACGGTGGTCCGGGCGCCGGTGAAATGGCAAACGCGTGGCATCGTGAGGCCTCGGGAGGGGCTGGGGAGCAGTTGGGGCGGTTCAGTCGAGCCGCACAGTATAGGGGCGGCTGAGGCGGAGGCAAGGGGCGAGGAGATCGCCGCCGTTATCGGGCCTGGGCCCTCCGCGACCGCGTCCGTGTCCGCGACCGTGTCCGCCTCAGGCCGACTCTTTCGCCTTCCGCACCTGGAGCTCGCTCAGCGGGGAGCCGTTGATCACGTCGTCCCGGTCGATGATGTAGGTCGCGCCGCTGTTATCGTGCTCGGGCAGCTCGTACATCATCTCGAGCATGAACTCGTCGAGAACGGCCCGCAGGGCGCGGGCCCCGGTCTCGCGCTTCATGGCCTTGTCCGCGAAGCACCGCAGAGCCTCGTCGGTGAACTCGAGTCCGGCGCCCTCCAGCGAGAAGAGGTGCTGGTACTGCTTGACGATGGCGTTCTTCGGCTCGGTGAGGATCCGAACCATCGCGTCCGGGCTGAGCGGCATGAGCGGCGTGATGATCGGGAGGCGGCCGACGAGCTCGGGGATCAGGCCGAACTGGAGGACGTCCTCGGGCGTCACCTGGTCGAGAACCGCGCCGGCGTCACGCTGCGTCTCGACGCCGTGGCCGGGATCGGCGGTGAAGCCGATGCGCGTGCGCCCGAGACGCTTGCGGATGATGTCGGTGATGCCGGCGAACGAGCCACCGCAGATGAACAGGATGTGCGTCGTGTCCATCTGAATGTACTGCTGCTCCGGGTGCTTGCGCCCACCCTGCGGCGGAACGTTCGCGACGGCCCCCTCGAGCATCTTGAGCAGCGACTGCTGCACGCCTTCGCCGGACACGTCGCGCGTGATCGACACGTTCTGGTTCGTCTTGCCGATCTTGTCCAGCTCATCGATGTAGATGATGCCGCGCTGCGCCGCGTCGAGGTCGTAGTCGGCGGCCTGGAGAAGCTTGAGCAGGAGGTTCTCGACGTCCTCGCCGACGTAACCGGCCTCCGTCAGCGTGGTCGCGTCTCCGATCGCGAACGGAACATTGAGGATCCGGGCGAGTGTCCGCGCAAGCAGCGTCTTGCCGGTTCCGGTGGGACCAATGAGCAGGACGTTGGACTTGTCGAGCTCGACCGGCGCCTCCTCGTTGTCGATCTGCGTGAGACGCTTGTAGTGGTTGTGGACCGCCACGGAGAGCGACTTCTTCGCGTGGTCCTGCCCGATCACGTACTGATCGAGGAACTCCTTGATCTGCCGCGGCGCGGGGATCGCCGAGAACAGCGGTCGCGCGCTGGTGACCCGCCGCCGCTCCTGCCGGAAGATGTTCTGGCACAGGTCGGTGCAGTTGGAGCAGATGTAGATGTCGTTGGGCCCCTCCACCATCGGCCCGACCTCGCGGGAGGTCTTGCCACAGAAGGAGCAGGTCGTGACGCGGCGTCCGCGGAATCCGCCGTCGCCGCCACCGCCACCGCCACCGGTTCCACCACTACCGCCACCGCCGCCGAAGCCTCCGATGTCGTCACCCTTGGAGGGGCCACGTCGCCCGCCGGTCGGACCCTGGGCGACGGGATCGACGATGTTCGCGTGGGGGTCGGCGAGTGGGTCGTTGTGCGGAGCGTTGGTCATTCTCTTCCTCGTGCTGGCCACTGGACGGCCAGGTGACGACGCAGGTGCTGGCACGATTCCCGCCCGGATGCTTCTCATGCCCCCGAGCGCGTTGCCGTAGCGTGGAGCCCACGCGCTGGAACGGCGCAGGGGAACCCCGTGTGCCCCTAGTGTATCGGGTGCCCTTGGGAGCGTCTAAAGACACCAAGGGTATTCGTGCAAACTGCCGGGGCCGGTTCCGTCGCGGTGACGTCCGCGCACCGGGAACGCCCGTCACGAAGGCGTTTCGGCCGGATTCTCGGGCCCGTCGGCGTCATTGTTTTCGGACGTTGCACCGCGGACGCGCTCGATCATCGACGCCCGTGCGCGTTCGAACTCGTCTTCGGACAGGAGCCCCCGGTTGCGGAGGTCGCGGAGTCCCTGCAACGTGAAGTCGTCGACGGGTCCGCTCTCACCGCGCATCGCGCGTCGCAGAACCGAAACCAGGATCGATCCCGCGATCGTGACACCGATGAGCACCACGAGCCATGGGAACAGCTCGGAGAAGAGCTCGCCGGGTTGGGGAGAGGCGCCGAGCACGGGGATGAGGAAGGATAGCCCGGATCGACAAAGCGACGAAGAGGTCACCTGATCGGACCGCTTCGTCGCTTCGTCGCTCGCCCGGCTCGGTGTCAGGTCTTCTTCTTCTTCTTCGTCGTCTTCTTCTTGCTCGCCGCCGCGCCGGCGTCGGTGGACTTGCCGGCGGCCTTCTCCTCGGCCATCGCGTTCCATTCGTCGGCGGTGATCTCGGTCGTCTCAGCCCGCTCGATGATGCGATCGGCGGTCTTGTGCTCGCGGACCTGGGTCGCGATCTGCCCGATGGCGCCGGACTGGAGCAGGTCGGTGCGCAGCTTCTCCGGCCGCAGCCCGCGTTGGGCGGCGATGGAGGCGATGCGACCGTTGACCTCCTGGTCGGAGACGGTGACCTCGAAGTGCTCGGCGAGGCGGTGCAGCAGGAAGGAGAGCTTCAGCCGCTGGCGGCTCTCCGTCTCGGTCTCGGAGCGCATCTCGGCGAGCATCGTCTCGACTTCGTCGGCCGATATGCCGCCGCGGTAGAGCAGCTCCATCCGCTGTCGCTCCAGCATCCGGCTCGCCTGGTTGGCCGAGAGCTTCTCGGGCAGCTCGAAGTCGACGGTCCCGAGGAGGTACTCGTAGACCTGCTCGCGCATCGCGGCCTGCTGCTCCTCGTCGCGCCGCTGTTCGAGCGCGACGCGGATCTGCTCGCGGAGGATCTCTTCGGTCGCGATCCCGTACTGCTCCAGGACCTGCTCGACCGGCGCGGGATCGATGTGCTGCGCCTTGCGGATCGTGTACTCGATCGAAAGGTTCTTGCCGCGAATGTCCTCCAGCTCGTGCGACTCGGGACCGACGGTCTCGAGCGCGAGCGCGTCGCCGACCTTCTTGCCGGACAGCTTGGACCCGAGGCCGTCGATCATCAGGCCGAGCACGTGGCCGCGTCCGCCGTCGCTGTCGCCGGGCACGAGGATGTCGACGCTGTCGTGCGTGAAGAACGGCTCGTCGTCGCCCTCCTTCGTCGCGGTGGCCGGACCGAGCAGGCGGTCACCCTCCACGAAACCGTCGTCGATGTCCTGGACCTCGCCGGCGAGCGTGCGCTGCCGGCCGAGTTCGGTGTCCAGGTGCTCGTCGGTCACGTGCATGACGGGCTTCTTGAGCGCGACGCCTTCGATCTCGGGCAGCTCGAACTCGGGCACGACCTCCACGTCCACGGCGAAGGTCAGCGGCTTTCCGATGGTCAGCTCGAGGTCCTCGATGGAGCCGACCGGGTCCGGCTCGCTCACCGGGCGGAGCCCGTGCTCCTCGATCGCCTTCGAGTAGCCGTCGGCGATGACCTGGTTCCTCGTCTCCTCGCGAACCGCCTCGCCGAATCGACGCTCCAGGAGCGCCTTCGGCGCCCGGCCCTTGCGGAAGCCGGGCAGCGCGGTCTGGCCCGCGAGCGTGCCCATCGAGGCCTCGATCTTCTGGTCGATGACGTGACTCGAGACGGTGATCGTCAGCCGCTTCTTCGCGGCACTGACGTCCTCGACCTTGGTGTCGTACTCGGACTGCGTCGTGGTGGCGGTTGCGTCAGCCATTGGCGGGGTTTTCCGGGTGTTTCGGGGAAGCCGATGAGGGTAGCAGAACGGGCACCGGGGGACCACCGGCGCGGGCCGAACGCGGCCTTGGCTTCGTCAAGACCACGGCACCCCCCCGGAGCGGCGGAGTCCGCCGCGCGTCCGCGTCCGTGTGTGCGTTTGGGTTCGTGGGCGTGTGGTCGCTCCCGTTAGTCCTCGCCGTCCTCCGGCAGGCCTTCCAACTGTGGTCTCACGACGCGCTCGAAGCAGTCCGGGCAGACGGAGTGGCTGAACTGGGCTTCGCTGTGGCCGGCGATGAAGTTCTCGACCGCTTGCCAGTACGACTCGCCCTCGCGGATGCGCTTGCAGTACGCGCAGATCGGGAGCAGGCCGGAGAGTTGCTTGACCTCGGTGAGGGCGCGTTCGAGCTCCTCGATGCGGGTCGCGAGGCTTCGGCGCAGCTGGACGATCCTCGCCCCCGTGCGCACGCGGGCGCGAAGCTCCTCGGCGTGGAACGGCTTCGTGATGTAGTCGTCGGCGCCAGCCTGGAGGCCGAGGACGATGTCATCCTTCTGCATTCGCGCCGTCAGCAGCAGGACGTAGAAGCTGCCCCCGTCGTCGCGCTCGCGCAGACGCCGGCAGATCTCGGTGCCGTCGAGGCCGGGCATCATCCAGTCGAGGACGAGCAGCTTCGCGTCACAGCCCTCGTCGAGCACGCGCCACGCTTCGTCGCCGTCCTCGGTCACGATGACGTCGTAGTCCCACTTGCGCAGCGTGGCCTCGAGCACGCGCCGCGAGACGGCGTCGTCCTCGGCGATGAGCACCTTCATGTCGTCGGCTCCCCGCTTCGGCGACGCAGTTCGACGATGAGCCGGTCCACCTCGGCTTCCAGGGCCTCCAGGGCGGGCCCCAGGGCGTTGGCGTCGGAGGTGTCCGCCGCCACCTGCGCTCGCTCCGCCGCGGCGACCGCCCGCTGCGCGAAGAAGTTGGACAGCGCTCCGCGCAGCGCGTGGACGAGCCGCCCCGTCGCCGCGAAGTCGCCGGCGCTCACGGCGGCGCGGAGGCGATCGCGCTGACCCGGGTAATCGTCGAGGAAGACGCCGATCACCTCGGTGAGCAGGGCCGCGTCACCATCGAGACGTTCGAGGGCGGCGGCGGTGTCCGACACGTCATCGGAGATCGGTTCGGGCTCGCGGCGCTCCGGCGGCGGGCCGCCGGTGAGCACGTGTCGAATCTCGTCGAACAGATCGCCGGCGCTCACCGGCTTGGCGACGTAGCCGTCCATACCCGCGTCGAGGCAACGCTGCCGGTCGCCCTCGAGCGCGTGGGCGGTCATGGCGATGATCGGCACGCGGCGATCGGTGTCGCGCTCGTCGGCCCGGAGTATCTCCGTCGCCTCCAGCCCACCCATGTCCGGCATCTGGATATCCATCAGGATGACGTCGAAGGGCTCGGCGCGGGCCGCGGCCAGCGCGGTGAGCCCGTCCCCGACGACCTTCACCTCGTGTCCGCGTCGTTCGAGCAGGCGTGACGCCACCTGCTGGTTCGTGGGGTTGTCCTCGGCGAGGAGGATACTCAGCCGCCGGTCATCCGACTCGGCCACGTGCTCGTGCATCGTGAGCACTTCCTCCGATTCGGTGGCGAGCCCGAGGCCCGCGAGCAACGCGTCGAGCAGTTCCGCCTCGCCGGCGGGCTTGGTCACGGTGTGCTCGATGCGGCGCTCTCGGCACCGTGCGACGTCGCCGACGCGATCGGCCGTGTCGAGCAGGGCGATGATCGGCGCCTCGCAATCGGCCTCGCGCAGCCGGTCCACGATCCCGGCCCGGCCGGCCCCGCTCACCGCGACCAACGCCAACGCGAACGGATCCTGCGCGGCGTCGGCGGCCCGGCTCGCCTCCACGGCGCCGTCGACTTCCTTCGTCATCACGGGACGCGCGCCCCAACGCTCGAGCCAGCGCCGCGTGAGGTCGCGGCTCACGTCGCTGGGTTCGACCACGAGCACCGGCAGATCCTGCACGGCGGGGACCGGCCCCGCCTCGCGCCGCGGCGGTGCCTGCGTCTGCACCTTGAGCAGGGCGGTGAAGCGGAATGTGCTGCCGCGGTCGGGCTCGCTGTCGAGCGTCATGCGCCCGTGCATGCGCTCCGCGAGCTGGGAGGAGATCGCGAGGCCGAGGCCGGTGCCGCCGTACTTGCGCGTCGTCGAACTGTCGGCCTGGTGGAAGGCGTGGAAGATCAGCTTCTGCTTCTCCGGGGGAATGCCGATGCCGCTGTCCACGACCTCGAAGCGGAGCAGCACCTGGCGCTCCTGCACCGGCTCGGCGGTGACGCGCACCACGACCCCGCCGTGCTCGGTGAACTTGACGGCGTTGCCCACGAGATTGACGAGGATCTGGCGCAGCCGCAGCGCGTCCCCGATGAGAGCCTCCGGAACGTCGGGATCGACGTCGCACGCCAGCTCGAGTCCCTTCTGGTGCGCGCGGACCGCGAGCACGTCGAGGGCATCGAGGATCGTGTTTCGGAGGTTCAGGTCGTCCTCGTCGATCTCGAGCCGGCCCGCTTCGATCTTCGAGAAGTCGAGCACGTCGTTGATGACGCGCAGCAGCGCGTCGCCGGAGTTCACGATGGTGTCGAGGTAGTCCGCCTGCTCGGTGGTCAGGGGCGTGTCGCGCAACAGCTCCGCCATGCCGAGAATGCCGTTCATCGGCGTGCGGATCTCGTGGCTCATGTTGGCGAGGAAATCCGACTTCATGCCGGAGATCTCCAGCGCCGCGTCCCGCGCCCGCTGGAGCTGCGCCTCCGCATGCTTGCGCGCGGTGATATCGGTGCACACGCCGACGAGCCGCCACTCGTTGTCGCCGGTGTGCTCGAGATCGACCTCCTCCTGGATCCAGTGGTCGGTGCCGTCCTTCCCGCGGACGCGGAACGTCTGCGTGTACGACGAGGCCCCGGCCTCGATCGCCTCGCCGTGTGTGTTTCGCACGCGGTCGACGTCGTCGGGGTGAATACTCCGCTGCCAGGCGTGGGCATACGAGCCGCCGTGGAAGACGTCGAGCGGCAGCACGCGCTCCGCCGCCTCTTCCTCCTGCATGCGGAAGTCCCACGTGAATTCCCCGTTGTCCAGTTCCGTCACCGTTGCCACCCAGAGGATGCACCGGGCGTGCTTGCTGATGTACTGGAGCGCGCCTTGCGATCGCTCCAGCGCGCTCAGCGTCGTGTTGACCGCCGTCGCGAGCGCGCCGACCTCGTCGCGTCCCTGGACCGTGAGGCGGGCGGTGGTGTCGCCGCGCACGCCGATGTCGCTGATCCCGGCGCTGAGCCGCGAGATCCGGCGCAGAACCACGCGCTCCAGAAGCAGCATGGTGATGCCGCCGAAGATCAATCCGGTGATGACGAGGGCGATCTCGAAGTAGGAGAAGGTCCGCTTGCCCTGCCGGAACACGACGCGATCGCGCGTGATCCGCAGCAGCAGGGTGGGGGTGCCGTTGACGTCGTTCTTCAGGCCGTACCCCGCGATCGTCTGGTCGTTGATCGGCTGGACGGCGGCCTGCTCGCCTCCGCTCAGAATGGCCATCGCCTCGTCGGCGGGGCCCGGAAGCGTCTCACCGCCGAGCACGGTGAACATCGCGGGGAACCCGGTGCGATCCTCGATCTCGCGCCGGCGGCGCTCGTCGAGGAACTGGCCCATGATCAGGGCGCCGCGGATCGGCCCCATCTTCGTGCTCTTCAGGATCGGGTGCGACGTCGCGAGCATGATCCGATCGCCGACGCGCACGAGGCCGTTCACGTAGCTCGTCGTCTCCGGCAGATCCAGGAGACGCGGAATGCCGCGGGCGGGATCGTCGAAGGGGGGAGGCACGTCCACCGGCCGCGAGGTCTCGGCGTCGTAGGCCTTCGCGAAGACGACCCCGCCGCGGGCATCCACGAAGACCATGACGTTCACCTCGGTATCGTCGAACGTCGAGTCGATCAGGTTCGACGTGATGAACTCGTCGTTACGGTCCGTGATGAACCGGTACGTGTCGTCCCACCCCGCGTAGTCGCTCGCGAGCGTGCTGATGCGATCGATCGCACCCTCCACGGCGGCGAGCGACTGCTGGACGTTCTCGGCGACCATGCGCTGCTCGACGCTCGAGAAGCCGTTGAGCCACACCGACTGCGTGAATCGATACTGGATCGCCACGAGCCCGACGAGCGTGACGCCGAGGATCAGCAGCGTCTTTGTGCGAAGCGTCATGGGGTTGCCCCGCTCGGTGTCAGGAGCACGTCTCGACCCCGTTCACGAGGCGCCCGATGCCATCGATCTCGACCGCCACCTCGTCTCCGGGGCGGAGGCGCCGGGGCGCGACCCCGGGTTGGAGCGGGGGGGCTCCGGTCAGGATGACTGTGCCCGGCTCGAGCGTCATGCCCCGGCTCAGCGTGCTCACGATCGTCGCTACGGAGCGCAGCATGCCGCTCGTGGAACCGCTGCGCACGACCTCGCCGTTGATGATCGTGCGGACCATCAGGTCGTTGGCGTCGTCGAGGGCGTCGCGGGTGACGATCTCCGGTCCCAGCGGGCAGAAGGTGTCGAATCCCTTGCCGCGCATCCAGATCGGCGCGCCGTGCGGTGTCCGCCAGCGCGTCGCGGTGACGTCGTTGGCCGCCGTGAACCCAAGGACGCCGTCGAGCGCTTCGTCCGGTGCGACGTCGCGCGTCGTCGCCCCGATGACGACGGCCAGCTCGCCCTCGGCCTCGACGAGCGGATCCTCGTCGCCGCAATCGGGGATGCGGATCGGCGCCCCGGGGCCCTGCACCGCCGTGCTCGGTTTGATGAAGACCTCCAGGTCGTCCTCGGCCAACGGGCGGGGCTCCGGCGCCGGTTCCGCGTCGGGGTAGTTGCGGCCGACGCACACGATGTTCGTCGGGTCGATCGGCGCGAGGATCTGCTCGATCCCCAACTCGTGCTCGGTGCGCTGGAGTGCGTCCGCGGGCACGGCGGTCATCAGGCGAACCGCCGCGCCCAGCTCGTCGAGCAGACGCTGGGGTGCGAAGGGCTTGTAGAGCACCGCGACGGCACCGTCCCGCGTCGCCCGCACGAGCGCGTGGTTGGGGTCGTAGCCAAAGCCGGTGACGAGCACGATGGGCAGGTCCGGCCGGACCTCGCGGGCCGCGGCGTAGAGCTCGTAGCCGTCGTGGTGGGGCATGACGATGTCGGTGACGACCATGTCCAGGGACTCGCTGGAGGCGATCGCCCGCATCGCCTCGGCCCCGTCGCGGCAGACCGTGCAGCGACAACCTACGCGCTCGAGCACGGCGGCCATCATCTCGCGCATCTTCTCATCGTCGTCGGCAACGAGTACGCGCCGCCCGGTGAAGAGACCGCGCTGCGAAGTGGCGCCCGCAGGTCCGAGGACACCTTGCGGGTCCAGGAGCACCGACGCGGAGCCGTTGCCGAGCTGCTCACCGTGGTGCACTCGACTATCGCTGCCGAGGAACCGGATGATGCGCATCGCCACCCTCCGAGGGACGCGGGCCGTTGCACCGGATCGAGTGGGAGTCTCTTCCAACCCGGTCCATTTCATCATGTCGGGGCGTCAGCGTCCAGCACCATCACGGCGTTCGGCTCTGGATGTGGCCGCGGACATCGAGCGCCCGGCTCCTGGCAACGACGAAAAGCGTCGCATTCAGTCGCCGGCCGGTTCGCTGAGCCGCCTGCTCGCTTCACCTGATGAACAACATCTCCGCGTAGGTCGGCAGCGGCCAGAGATCGTCGGGCACGACCCGCTCGAGCGCGTCGGCGGCCGCGCGGGCCCGCTTCATGGCGGGGATGAGCGCGTCGCGGACGTGAGAGGCGTGAGCGACCATGTCCTCCGGCGGGCTGGTTTCCGCTTCCTCCACCGCGTCGGCGGCGGTGCGAAGCTCGCCGACGAGGCCGATGAGCCCCTGGAGCTGGTCTCGGGTGTCTTCGCAATCCAGGCCCGCGGACCGGGTGGCGGTGACCGTGCCCGCGAGCTCCGTCTGGAACCGCAGGGCCGCGGGCAGGATCTCCGTCCGCAGCATCGACACGAGCGTCCGGGCCTCGATCTCCACCACTTTGTAATACCGCTCGTAGAGGATCTCGACGCGCGCGTCGAGCTCGACCTCGCTGAGCACGGCGTACTTCGCGAAGAGCTTCTTCGCCTTCTCGGTGCGCAAGGCGCCGAGGGCGTCGGCGGTGCTCCTCAGGTTCGGCAGTCCGCGACGCTCCGCTTCCGCGTGCCACGAGTCGTCGTAGTTGTCACCGTCGAACACGACGCGGCGGTGATTCTTGACGACCTCCTGGAGCAGCGACGTGACGATGCGCTCGATCCTCTCGGGCGAGCGGTCGCCGCCGACGCGCTGCTCCAGCTCCGTCGCCATGAAGTCGAGCGACTCGGCGATGATCGTGTTGAGCACGGTGTTGGGCCACGCGACGGTCGCGGTGGACCCGACGGCGCGGAACTCGAACTTGTTGCCGGTGAACGCGAACGGGCTCGTGCGATTCCGGTCGCCGGCGTGCCGCGGGATGAGCGGAAGCGTCTTGGCGCCGAGGTCGAGCGAGCCGCCCTTCTTCGTCGAGCGCGGATCACCCTGCTCGAGCTGGTCGAGAATGTCCGAGAGCATCTCGCCGAGGAACACCGAGATGATCGCGGGCGGGGCCTCGTTCGCGCCGAGCCGATGGTCGTTGCCGGCGTACGCGACCGAGGCGCGAAGCAGGTCCGCGTGCAGGTCGACGGCGCGGATGACCGCCGTCAGGAAGACGAGGAACTGCATGTTCGTGTGCGTTTCGTCCCGCGGGTTGAGCAGGTTCACGCCGTTGTCCGAGGAGAGCGACCAGTTGTTGTGTTTGCCGGAGCCGTTGACGCCGGCGAACGGCTTCTCGTGCATCAGGCACACGAGCCCGTGGTCCTCGGCCACCGTCTCGAGGACGTGCATCGTCAGCATCTGGTGGTCGGCGGAGACGTTGGTGTTCTCGAAGGTGGGGGCGATCTCGTACTGGCCGGGGGCGACCTCGTTGTGCCGTGTCTTCACGGGCACGCCCAGCTCGCAGAGGCGGTGCTCGACCTCGGTCATGAAGGCCATCACGCGCGCCGGGATCGCGCCGAAATAGTGGTCGTCGAGCTGGTGGCCCTTCGGGGGAGGCGAGCCGATGAGCGTGCGCCCGCAGATCTGGAGATCACGCCGCGCCTGGTAGAAGCTCCGATCGACGAGGAAGTACTCCTGCTCCGAACCGAGCGTCGTGTGCACGTGGGTAACGCCTGCGTCGGCGCCGAACACGGACAGGATCCGCAGCGCCTGGTCGCTGACGGCATGGTTGGAACGGATGAGCGGCGTCTTCTTGTCGAGCGCCTCGCCGTGGTACGAGACGAAGACGCTCGGAATGCACAGCGTCGCGCTGTCGGCGGAGGTGAGGATGAACGCGGGGCTCGTGGCGTCCCACGCGGTGTACCCGCGCGCCTCGTACGTGTCGCGGATGCCGCCGGAGGGGAAGCTGCTCGCATCCGGCTCGCCGACGATCAGGTCCTCGCCGGAGATCGTGCTCGTCGCGCCGTCGGGACCGTCGGTCGAGAGGAACGCGTCGTGCTTCTCGGCGGTCGTCCCGGTCAGCGGCTGGAACCAGTGGCAGTAGTGCGTCGCGCCGTGCTCGGTCGCCCAGTCCTTCATCGCGACGGCGACGGTGTTGGCGATGCCCGGGTCGAGCGGGAGCCCCTGCCGGATCGTCCTCTGGAGCTTGTCGAACACGTCCGTGGGGAGACGCTTCAGCATCACGTCCCCGGTGAAGGTGAGCGATCCGAAGACGTCCGCATGCGTCAAGCCGTGGGCTCTGTCCATCTCGTAAGACCCTGTCCGAGGCTTCTCGGTGCTCGCAGTCATGAGGTGAGGTTCCTTCCAGGAGAGAAGTGGTTCCGTCCGTGCTCGTCCTCGCTCCGGCACCCGTGGTCAGGCCGGCGATGCGGGGAGTATCGCCGTCCCGCCGCGAGCCGCAAGCGGCGGTGGCGAGTGACCCATAGATATAGGGCGGTTCCGCTCAGCGGGGCGGAAACGACCGCGGAAAACGACGCGCTGTGCGTAAGTTGACTTCAGCCGCAGACGAGGCCGCCGGCGAGCTCGCCGACGAAACCGGCGGCGGCGGCGACGGGGTCGGCGGCGTCCATTCGGCGCACCAGCGCCGAGCCGACGATCGCGCCCTCGGCCACGCGGGTCACGGCGGCGACGTGGGCCGCGGTGGAGATTCCGAAGCCGACGGCCACCGGGAGGTCGGTGTGGCGACGCACCTCCTCGACTCGCGTGCTCACCTCGGGGGCGGCGTCCTGCTCGCCGGTGATGCCCGAGCGAGCGAGCACGTAGACGAAGCCGCGGCAGCGGGCCACCAGCTCCGCGATACGCGGCTCGGGCGTGGTCGGGGCAACGAGCAGGCTGAAGGCGAGGTCGTGCCGGTCGGCGAGTTCCGTCAGGACGTCGGCGTCGCGGGAGTCGAGGTCGGGGATGATCAGGCCGTCGATGCCCGCCCCGGCGGCTTCCGCCGCGAACCGATCGGGGCCGAGGCGGTGCACGATCGAGATGCTCACCATGGCTACGAGCCCGAGCCCGATCTCCGGTCGCACGTCGCGCACGAGATCCAGCACCCGCTCGGGGGTCACGCCTCCGAGAAGCGCCTCGTGCATGGAGGCGGCGATCACGGGACCGTCGGCGATGGGATCCGAGAACGGGATGCCCAACTCCACGATGCCCGCCCCGGCCGACTCCAGCGCGGGCAGGACCAGCCGCGTGACGTCCAGCGACGGGTATCCGGCGGTGACGAACGGCATGAGCACCGGCTGACCGGAGGCGCGATGGCGGGCGAAGATCTCGTCGATCCGGGACACGGGTCTACTTGGTCCCCTCCGGCCCGCCCGACTCGACGTACTTGTCGTGCACCGCCCGCGTCAAGTCGACGCCGGTGATGTTCGCAAGGGTGGTGAGCCACGCGAGCACGTCGGCGAACTCCTCGGCGAGGTGTTGCGGGTCGCCGTCGCCGCGCTCACGGTGGGCGAGCGCCTCGGCCAGTTCGCCGATCTCCTCGCTGAACCAGAGG
Source organism: Planctomycetota bacterium (assembly GCA_024226535.1). Classification (GTDB taxonomy): domain Bacteria; phylum Planctomycetota; class Phycisphaerae; order Phycisphaerales; family SM1A02; genus JAAELP01. Next base: position 46,868 of record JAAELP010000048.1, read on the forward strand.
AACGTCGCCGGGGCGCCGCGGGCCGAGTCGGTCGGGTAGTAGCGTTCGTGGATGAGCTGCTGGAACTCGGCGATCTGCATCAGGGCTGGCTCGGCGGGGTGGGCGGCGGGCCCGGATGCCAGTGCCCGTGCTCGGGGTTCCAGTGGCGGTTGTTCGCTTCGTCGTACTCGAACGGCTTCGGCGCGCCCGGGGCGACCGTCTGTGGCGGCGCGGCTTGCGGGGTGAGCAGCGTCGTCTCGCCGAACGTGTTCGCCGTGCCCGGGGGCGGACCGGGGTGCCAGTGTCCGTGGTCGGCGTTCCAGTGACGGTTGTTCGCGGCGTCGTACTCGTTGGGCTTCCGTGTGCCCGCGGTCACCGGGGCCGGGGCCCCCGGGGCGATCGGCGCGGCAGGTACCGGCGCGGCCGCGCCGGCGTCGAAGACGGGCGTGGCCGTGGGGGCCGGGTCCGACGACGGCTTCCACAGCCCGAACGTGCCGATCACGGCGACCACCACGACGATGAGGCCGACGGTGACGAACAGACGGGTGCTGGACGGTCTCTGATCCTGTGCCTGTGCCTGTGCCTGTGCCTGTGCCTTGCTCATGGAAACTCCTTGCCGACATGATGACGGCCACCGACACCGTCGGCAATGCAATCATCTGACTTTGTGCCAGAACGGTACGAAGTTCGCGCCGCGAAAGCCGCCACGGACCCGCGAGATCATCGCGGTCCATCTCGTACAATGCCGTGGTCGCTCGGCCGCTCGGGCCGGACCGTACGAGGGAGACAACATGATGAAGTGGCGTGATGCATTTGCCGCCGGCGGCCTGGGTCTGGCGATCGCCGCGGGCGCGTCAACCGGCGCACTCGCCGGTACGGGCGGTGCCGACGCGTGCGCCGAGGCCCCCGACGTCGGCCCCGGCAGCTACGCCGGCACCACCGCCGGCGCCGACAGCGACGGTTCGGCGTGCTCCTTATCGGCGGACAGCCCCGACGTCTGGTTCCGCTTCACGGCGGGCGGCGACGGCGCCCTGACGGTGAGCACGTGCGCAAGCGCCGGCTTCGACACCGTGCTCAGCGTGCACGAAGCGTGCCCGGGAACTCCGGCGACCAGATCGAGTGCAACGACGACTCGTGCGGCGGCATGCGGTCGCAGATCACGACCGACCTCGCCGACGGGCAGAGCGTGCTCGTCCGCGTGTCCGGGAGCTATAACCGAAAGTTGTGGATGGTGACGACGTGAAAAAGGTGGCGTACCTTGAAGAAGCCTAACCCTTCAGGAGTACACCACCCATGTCTGAGACAAAGCCTACCACCGACGTGATCGCGTTTCCATCGGACGACGCC
>JAAELP010000049.1 GCA_024226535.1 Planctomycetota bacterium
TCGCGAAGATCGTGGAGCGCTGCTGCAAGCGTCACGGGCTCCAGTACAACGTCCACCGCACGTTCAGCAGCGGTGTCGCGTCGCACTTCCGCTGGCTGCGGGAGATGGGACGACGCCCGCAGGTGGCGTGAACCCGCGAAAAAAAACGACCCCGGCGGTCAGTGCCGCCGGGGTCGCGTTCATTTCCTGCTCGCCGTGATCACCGCGCGATCACGTACGCCGCGTCGAGGGCGTTGGTGACCCGGGTCTGCACGTCGGCGAGGTGCGCCGCGGTGTACGGATCCGGATTCTTCTCCTGCGCCTGGGTAACCATCTTGTCGATGCGACGCAGCTCCTCGCGGGCGAGCGTCGAGATCGTCCGCAGGGCCGGGCTGGGGACGTCCGGCAGCAGGGCAAGATCGACGAGACGACCCACGTGCTCGCGCTGGAGGTTCCGGCGGAAGCTGGAGATCATCGGCTTCGTCGCGGAGTAGCCGCCGCGTGAGGACTTCGCCATGCACTCTTGCCAGGCGGCGTCGGACACGGTCCGCACGACCTCGGCGACGGTGAGGACGTCATCGCCGCCACGGTACTCGTTGTCGTAGACGCGGCGCAGACGCGACGGGCTCATCACGAGCGTGATCGCCGTGGCCTGGATCCCGCCGACGACGTCGTGCACGTCGAAGCTGGGGTCATCCGTGATCGAGCCCCGCTCGGCCGGATCCCACCAGTACTCGCGGCCGAGGTGCCGCACCAGCTCGGGCGTGAGCCCGAACGCCTCGTCGTGGAACGTGTTGTCGATGATCAGCGTCAGCGCGCGGCGCTGATCATCGGCCGCCACGTCCTCGATCGGCGCCCGGTTCCCCGGATCGCCCTTGAAGTCGTTGTTGATGTACGAACCACCGATCCACGGCGCGGAGATGAACACGGCCTGCATGTGCGTGCCGAGCAACGCGCCGAGCCGCTGGCGGGCGGCCTTCCACGACTCGCCCTCCTTCACCACGCTCTCGATGAGCTTCTCCCGCAGCTCCCGGGCGAGCCCGATACGCGACTCGGCGAAGTTGAGGTTGTTGGCACCGAGATCCCACGTCATGTTGCGCGGATCGCTGCCCACGGACATCGCGAGCTGGCTGACGTAGACGTGGTCGGGCTCGCTGACCTTCGCGAGCACCTCCTCGAGCTTGTCGGCCGGGCCGTAGCCGTACGCGATCGCCCAGCGGTCGTAGGGACCGACGGTCGGCGTGGCGTACGGTCCCTGCACCTCGCCCAGCTCGTGGTTGATGTTGGCGGCGCAGTAGTCCATGACCGAGGCGATGGTCGGACCCGACTGGTCGGGTGAGTTGATCTCCGCGAGCGTGCGGATCGTCGACGCGGCCATGTTGTGCTGGAGGCCGAGGCAGTGGCCGACCTCGTGGCAGGAGATGTACCGGATCATCGGCCCGATGTACTCCTCCGGGAGCCCGTCGAGCAGGTCGCCGTCGCCCGTGGTGAGCACGCCGCCGAGCAGCGCCGCGTCCACGAGCGACACGTCGAGGGCGAGCATGTTGCCCATGCGGCACGCGGCGTTCGTCGGATCGTTGACGCCGTTCGTCCACGGATGATCGTGGCTGTGCAGCTCCTCGGTGACCGCGAGCTCGGCGGCGATCTCACGTCGCTTCATGAGCTGCATGCGCCGCGCCGGTGACGCCAGCCGCACCCGCGGATCCCAGTTCGGGTGATCGTCGAGGAACGCCAGGTCCTCGGCGCTGAAGCTCTGGGCCACGAGATCCTCGGAGAGGTTCTCGAGCATGCCCCGAAGCGCCCGCGTGAGCCCCTGGTGCCAGACGACGTCGGCGTCGAGGATCTCACCGGTGAGCGGGTTGGATCGGCTGGGGCCGATCGCGTAGCTCTGGTCGCTCGCGCTCCAGCGGAAGAAGTTGTACCGGGCGTCCTCCGGGTCCTTGTCCATGTGGGCGCCGGTCACCGTGTCCTGCTGGTAGACCTCGACCGCGCCGACGATGCCGATCTCCTCGAACGCCTCGTTCCAGAGCTCGATGCCCTCACGCACGTAGCGCCGGAACTTGATCGGCGTCGTGTGCTCGATGTACCAGACGATCGGCTCCTTCGGCGGGCTCATCCGTAGCTTCGGGTCGGCCTTCTCGAGGTTCCACCGGATGATGTACCGGTCGGTGATGTCGTCGAACGCGCCGCGCGCGTAGTCCTGGTGCCAGTTGTAGAAGTACCCGACACGCGGGTCGGCCTTGCGCGGCTTGTACCCGGGCGTGCCGCCGAGCATGCCGATCGAGTACGTCAGGCGGATGAGCTGGCCGTCGCTCCGCGGCGCCTCGTACTCGTAGATCACGTTCTCGGGGAACGCCTTGGTCTTGGTCAGGCTGATGAGCTGCGGGTTGAGACCGCCGAGCGACGGGCCGTACGCGCCCCAGACGGAGCGGCCGAAGAACTTGCCGGCCTGCCGCGTGGACAACGACCCGAGGTCGATGACGGGGCGCTTGCCCTTCATCGCGAGAATCGGCGTCGACACGACGACGCGACCGGTGAACAGCCCCTTGACCGAGTCCTTTGCCTGTTGGTCGCCGTCGGTCCTCACGAGGAGGTTCGGGGCGATGAGGGCGAGCTGCTTGTTGATCTTGCGCCACTTCACGTAGTGCGTGGGACCCATCACCCCGGCCTCGGGGTCACCGCCGGAGACCGTGCACGCGATCATGAACAGCTTGTCGTAGTCCTTGGGGAGGACGGCGAGGAGCTTGCCGGTCTTCGTGTCCCGGTAGATGTCGAGGTACGGGGCGGCCCCGTCCATCGCCGAGTTCACGTGATCGAGCCCCTCCACGACCTTGTCGAAGGGCGGGTAGTCGGCCTTGGCGGCGGCCTTGCCGCCCGGAGCCGGTTGCGAGGGATTCCCCGCCAGCGCGGGGATCGTGGCGCCCGCCGCCAGGGCGAGCGAAGCGAGGACGATCGACGATGTCTTGAACATGCCAGCGGGTCCTATGCGAGGGTTGAGCCCGGCCGCGACGCGGCCCGGACACCACTGATACTGGGCTGGGGCGACCGGGATTCACGCACCCGAGAAAATGGGGTCGGGTCTGACTACCTCGGCTGAAATCAGACCCGACCCCAATGCCCGAGGCCTGACCACCGAAGATCTCCGGCGTCTGGTGGGCCGGCTGCCGGCGGAATCGACCGGCGCAAGGACGCTACGGCGTCCAGCTTGCGATCACGAGCAGGATGTCGGCGAAGTTCACCATCCCGTCGCCGTTGACGTCCGCCGGGCATCCGGGGCACGGTCCCCACGCACCGATGATCGCGAGGATGTCGCCGAAGTTCACGACGCCGTCGCCGTTCACGTCGGCGGGGTTGCCGGGCACGGCAAGGCCGCCGGAGGCGACGGTCACGAGCCCGTTGCGGCCGCCGATGATCATCTCCCACGACCCGTCACCGCTGATGTCGGGGATCGCGCGGATGCCGTCGATGGGCGTGCCGTAGTCGAACGAGTGCAGCACGCCGCCGGTCACGCCGTCGATGAAGTACGCGCGGTTGTTGCTGAACAGCGTGCCGAGCACGACGTCGTTGGTGGCGTCGCCGGTGATGTCGGGGATCCGCGCGACCGCGGCGGGCTTGTCGACGAGCGCCGTCGTCCACTCCGTCGATCCGGTGCGGGTTCCGATCATGCGGGCGTAGGTGCTGAAGTGCGAACCGAGGACCTCGACGTGTCCGTCGTCGTCGATGTCGTCGAACACCTCCAGACGCGTGGTCGTGCCGAGCAGGTCGAAGGTGTACTCCTGGGTCCCGGTGACCGCGTTGAGCCCGTACACGTTGCCGGAGAAGTCCGCGATGACCACGTCGCTGACGCCGTCGGACGTGATGTCGCCGGCCTGCGCGAGCGCCCACACCGAGCTGCTGGCCACCAGGAACGTCCACTCGAGGCCCCCGTCGGTGCCGTCGAGCCCGACGGCGCGGCCCTGCGTCTCGCTCTCGTTGGATGCGCCGGCCAGCACGTCGGGCAGACCGTCGCCGGTGAAATCCTCGATGCCGATCACTGAGAAGACCGGCCCGTTGAGGGGGCGGTTCCAGATCAGCACGCCGCTCAGCCCGTTGAGGCAGAAGGCGCGCTTGGGGCCGGTGTCGGTCGAATCGTCGCCGGCGCAAGCGAGCACGTCGATCGTGCCGTCTCCGTTGTAGTCGTAGGTTCCGTCCACCTGGTAGACCCAGCCGCCGTCGCCCCAGACGTTCGTATTGAACGTCCAGATCTCGTCGCCGGTCGCGCCGGAGATCGCGCGGACGAGCTTGCCGCCCCACGCGGCACCGACGACCACGTCGTGCTCGCCGTCCTCGTCGATGTCGGGCACGATCTGGATCGCGTGCTGCTGGTAGACCGATCCGCCGGGGATCTCATGCTCCCAGAGCACGTCGCCGGTGCCGGACGCGTTGCCGTTGAAGCAACGCACGAAATCGTCCTCGGAGCAGATGATGACGTCGGCGATGCCGTCGCCGCTGACGTCGGGGATCCACTCGAACGCCTTCGGTGTGTTGTCGAAGCTCGTGTCGATCGTGTACGTCCAGAGCACGTCGCCCATGGGGTACGGGATGTCGAGCCCGCTGCCGCCAAGGGACACCGGCGTGATCGCGTCGGCGGGCCCGCTGCTGTGCACGTCCAGCGTGGCCGCGTACGGCGTGGCCGCGACGGGGTTGAACCACACGCCGACCTGTGCCGTTTCGAGCGGGGCGAGATCGAACGGCACGGCAAGCCCCGGCTCCACGTAGAAGCGGGGATCGGCGACGACGAGGTCGTCGATCGTCAGCACCTCGTTGCCGTGGTTGGCGACCTCCATGAACCAGCGGGTGTGCGCGTTCTTGCGAACCGAGCCGTAGGCATGGGTGTCGTCGAGGATGTCGATCGTCGCTTCGGCGAAGACGGCGTGGCCGGTCAGGTCGAGATCCTCCGCGGGATGCACGGGATCGTCGGAGGCGATCGTCGCCGTCGCGTCGAGCGGGCCGAACGTGGTCGGCGCGAAGACGATCGGAATCTGCACGTTGCCGCCCATGGGCACGGTGATCGGGAAGCTCGCCGAGCTGAAGAGATCCGCCGGCGGGGTGAACGTGACACCGCTGATCTCCAGGGGCGCGTCGCCGGTGTTGAACACCGTGACATTCCACGTCGGCGCCTGGCCGATGGAGACGAGCCCGTAATCGTGCGTGCTCACCGGCACCGAGATCTCCGGCGTGCCGGCGCCGGACAGATCCACCTTGTAGAGGAAGTCCACGCCGCCGGCGCCGTTGTCGCAGTACCACAGGTGCGTGCCGTCCCAGACGACGCCCGCGGGATCGACGCCCTCGGAGGGGTGGCTCTCGAGCAGCGCCCCGGTGGAGGCGCTCACCTTGTAGAGCGTGTCGCCCCAGTAGTCGGCGACCCACAGGTCGCCGTTCTCCAGGCACAGGTCCCATGGCTGGTCGTCCGGCGCCTGGAAGTCGCGCAGCACGGTGCCCGCGCCGTCGATCTTGAAGAGGTGCGCCGGATCCTCGTAGTACCGCGCGACCCACAGGTCGCCGGCGTCGTAGGTGATGCCCGAGACGTAGTGCGCCGGCAGGTCGACCTGATCGAGCAGCGTGCCATCCCAGTCGAGCTTCATCGCGATCGCCGGGGTGGAGCTGCTGCCGGGATGATCGGTCGTCCAGAGGTTCTGCCCATCGTAGGTCAGGCCGTAGGCGTCCTCGTGCGGGCCGGTGAACAACAGCGACGAAGCGCCGGTGCTCGGATTGATCTGGTAGACGCGCCCCCCGTCGGGCCCGTAGATGCCGCAGTAGAGCCACGTGCCGTCGTACGCGAGACCGGACGCGCCCTCGGGAACGTCGTACGTCGCGACGATCGTCCACTGGCCGCCGGCAAGCGCGGCGGATCCGCCGCCGAGCGCGGCCGTGAGGGAGAGCAGACACGGGATCGAACGGCAGCGTGACATCTTCAGCCTCCTTCGGAACGGCCTTGCGGATCCGATCCCCGATTGTATCGTTGACCCCCGTGCATCGAATACGGCGACTTCGATGAAACGCGGGGAATGGCCCTTGCGGTCGCGTCACGGGGTGCGCCGACCCCTCTCGGCGTAGAACTGGACCACCACCGCCGCGGGGCGGCTCGCAAGACATCAGCGCGCATCGATAGCGCCTCACCGCGGCCCGCCCGCCACCGGGAGTTTGACTCTCGCGCGCGAATCGAGCCGATACTGAGGGAATTCCCCCGGTCGCCGGACGTGGAGGAGGAGCGGGAGACGCCAGGAGATCTTCGATGGATTCCGGGATCGACCGGAGGCCCGGCCGCCGCACCAGATGGGCGATCGCTCTCCTGATCGTGCTCGGCACCATCATCTCGGTCGGGGTATCCGGCAGCATCCGCCTGCGGGAGCAGCGTCTCCTCGAGGCCGAGTTCTCGCGTCGTGCCCAGGAGCGCATTCTCGCCGTCGAGCGAGAGCTGACGACGGCGTTGGTCGTGATGGAGTCGCTGGCGGCATTCTGCGACTCCGCGCCGGCGGTCGATCGCCGACACTTCCGTGAGTTCACGGCGCCGATCCTCGCCCGGCATCCGAACATCCAGGGCCTGGGTTTCGATCCGCGTATCAGCGCCGCCGACCGCACGACCCACGAGCAAGGCACGCAGCGCGAGGGCTTCGACGGCTACTGCATCACCGAGCGAGCGCCGGACGGCACGCTCGTGCCCGCTGGAGATCGTGACGAGTACGTCGTCGTGCACTTCATCGAGCCGTTGCCGGGCAACGAGGCCGCGATCGGCTACGACATCGCCTCGGAACCAATGCGTCGGGAGGCGCTCGGGCGGGCCCGGGAGACAGGACAGCCCGCCGCCACGGGCCGCCTGACCCTTGTCCATGAGACCGGGGAGCAGTTCGGCGTGCTCATCTGCACTCCGGTCCGGAATCGGCGCGTCGCTGCGAACGGGCAAGGGAGCGGAGAGATCCACGGATATGTCGCGGGCGTCTTCCGCATCGGTGACGTCGTCGAGCACGCCTTGAGCCGGTTCCAGGCCATCGGCATCGACGTGGCCCTCACGGACGAGTCGGCCCCCGTGGACGAGCGGCTGATGCACGCCCACCACGCCGATGGAACGACGAATCCGGAGATGCCCCCGAGCACTGATCTCGTCGAAGCGTCGTCGTTCGACATGGCGGGACGACGCTGGCAGCTCACGTGCGCGCCGACCGAAGCGCTGCTGGCCACCGGGCGGACGTGGCAGCCGGCCGCGGTGCTGATCGGCGGCGTGGTCGTGACCCTTCTGCTGAGCGGCTACCTGCTGCGGCTCACGCGACTGAACGGGCGGCTTCACCGCGAGATCGTCGAGCGCGTCGCATCCGAGTTTGCCCTGCGGGAGAGCGAGCAGCGGAATCGAACGCTCGTGGAGCATGCGCCGGAGGCGATCGTCGTGCTCGACGCCGAGACCGGCCGGATCGTGGACTTCAATCAACACGCCCTGGACCTCTTCGAGTCCCGGCCCGAAGAGCTGGTGCTCCTGGGGCCGGCGGACATGAGCCCACCCCGACAACCGGATGGACAATCGTCCGAACGGCTGTTTCGAGAATGGATCGAGCGAACCCTCGCGGGTGAGACGCCCGTGTTCGAGTGGATCCACCGCGACGCACGCGGTCGGGACATCCCCTGCGAGGTTCGTCTCGTACGCCTGTCCTCCTCGCAACGCCAGTTGATCCGTGGCAGCATGACGGACATCTCGGACCGAAAGCGCAACGAGCGGCGTCAGCGGCTGATGATGAGCGAGCTCGATCACCGCGTTAAGAACAACCTCGCGTCCGTGGTCTATCTCGCGGATCAGACCTGCGCCACCAGCGAGAGTCTCGACGTGTTCCGCAAGACGTTCACCGGCCGCATCAAATCGCTCCTCCGCACCCACGAGGCGCTCGCGGAAGCGAGATGGGACGGCGTGCGTCTCGAGGAGGTCGTCCGGCTCACCCTCGAACCCTACACGGAGCACGGCCACCCGCGCGTCGAGATCCGTGGGCGACCGCTCCGGCTCGAAGCCAGGGCGTCCGGCCCGATCACGATGTCGCTGCACGAGTTGGTCACCAACGCCGTGAAGCACGGCGCGCTCTCCGAACCAGGCGGCCGCCTGGAGGTTGCCTGGGAGGCCCAGAAGGACGGGCGAGTGCGGCTGCTCTGGAGGGAGCGAGGCGGTCCGCCGGCCGATGCCCCCGCCGGCTCCGGGCTCGGCCTGTCGCTCATCGAGGGGTTCATCAAGCACGAGCTTCGCGGCGCCGTCGAGTTCGACTTCGCGCCCGAGGGGCTGACCTGCACGATGTACTTCCCGGCGGAGGACGACCACGACGGCACCGTCACCACGCGTCGATCCGGTGAACCTGCTAGGACTTCAGCATCGTCAGCAGCATCTTGAACCGTCCGGGCGCCGCGACCGAGTGCGGCACGTTCGCGGGCATCAGCACGATCTCACCGTGGCCCGCGCGGCACGTCTCGCCCCCGACGACGAACTCCGCTTCGCCTTCGACGACCTGCACCAGCGCGTCGAACGGCGCCGTGTGCTCGCTCAGCGCCTGGCCGGCGTCGAACGCGAAGAGCGTCACCGTCCCCCCGCCGGTCTTTACGAGCGTGCGGCTGACGACCGCGCCGTCTCCGTACTCGACGAGGCCGGCGAGGTTGAGCGTTTCGGCGGCATCGATCACGGGAACACCTTCTTTCCGGACTCCGCGTCCTCCAGCACGATCGCGCACTGCGGGCACTGCTCGGCCGCCTCGAGAACGTTGGTCGCGGTATCGCCGTCGGCGTCGGCCACGACGGACTGCCCGCTGTCGTCGAGCGCGAACACGCCGGCCGCGAAGTGCACGCACAGCGTCGATCCCACGCACTTGTTGGGGTCGACGCGGATCCGGTAGCGACGAGCGGTCGTCGTCATCATGGGCTACTCCAGCGTCCGGAACGAGATCGGCAGACGCTTGATCGCGCGGCCGACTACCGTCGGAAAGTACTCGATCTCGTCGATCTCCGCCGTCGGCACCTGGAGTCGGCTCGTCAGGCCCGTGAACGCCTCCTGCGCCTCGAGCCGCGCGAGGTTGGCCCCGATGCAGACGTGGATGCCGTGGGCGAACGCGACGTGCGCGTTCGGCGAGCGCGTGATGTCGAGCACGTCGGGCTCGGTGAACACCTCGGGGTCGCGGTTCGCCCCGGAAAGCGACACGAGCACCCGCTGGCCCTGCTCGATCTTCCTGTCGCCGATCTCCGCGTCCTCCTTCGCCCAGCGCACCGTCGCCTTGACCGAACCGTCGAAGCGAAGCAGCTCCTCGACGGCATCCTCGATACGCAGCGGTTCGTACCGCAGCAGGTTCCACTGGTCCGGGTGACGCATCAGGGCGAGCGTGCCGTTGGCGATGAGGTTCATCGTCGTCTCGTGCCCGCCGAAGACGAACAGGACGCACGTGGCGAGCACCTCCTCGGGGCTGATCGTCCCCTCGTCCTCGGCGTCGAGCAGCACCGAGATCATGTCGTCGCCACGCTCCGTGCGCTTGCGTTCGATCACGGGGGTGAGCAGCTCCGTCAGCGATTCGAGCCCCTCGCACGCGATCTCCCGCCGCCGCGGCTCGTCGGCGCGGATGAAGAAGAACGCGCCAAGCTGCTCCGACCACTCCTTCACGCAGTCGCGGTCCAGCTCCGCACACCCCAGCAGCTCGAGGATCGCCGTCATCGGCACGAGGTACGCGAAGTCGCGCACGACCTCCATCCGACCCGTTGCCTGGGCACCGTCGAGGAGCCCGTTGACGATGTCCCGCACCATCGGGCGGTACTGCTCGACGGACTTCGGCGTGAGGTGCCGGTTGAGCAGGATGCGCAGCCGCGTGTGATCGGGCGGATCGGCGAAGACCATCCACTTGGAGAGCACGTCGAAGATCGGCGCGATCTCGTTGCGTTCGTGGCTGTCCAGCTCGCGGGCGAGGAAGCCCATGCGGTCCGACGAGAATCGCTTGGAGTCGCGGAGCACGCGGACGACGTCCTCGTACCGGGTGAGCACCCAGCCGCCCCACCGTTCGTTCCAGTGCACGGGGTCGGTCTCGCGCAGCTCACGGTAGTACGCGTGTGGATCGGCGATGACGTCGGGCGCCATCAGGTCATCGATGACGAGGGACATTGGCGGCTCCTTCCGGGATCCGGTCCTGTGGAATCTCGGGCTCTCGAGGCGTCCCAGCCTACGTCGATCGCGCCGTACACCGCGTGGGAAGTTGACCCCGAACTCGGCCGTCCTTCGCCGGTGGATTCAGTAGGCCCGGGCGGCGGCGCTGCCCTTCCACTCTTCGAACAATGCCCGGCACTCCGCCTCCAGCACGCCCGGCACCAGCGTCACCTCGCTGCCGCCGAGGTCCAGCACGCTGCGGGCGGGGATGGTCAGCTCGTTGAAGCCCGCGGCCTGAGCGTCGGCGATCGTCGCCCCGTAGTACACCCGGTCCACCCGCGCCCAGTGCAGGGCGGACATGCACATCGGGCACGGCTCGCACGTGGTGGCGACGAGCGCGCCTTCCAGCGTGATCTCGCCGGTGTGCGAGCACGCCTCGCGCAGGGCCGTGACCTCGGCGTGGGCGGTGATGTCGGTGGTGAGGAAGACGCGGTTGTGACACGCGGCGACGATCTCGTCGCCAAGCGCGATCGCACAGCCGAACGGGCTCTGCCCGCGGGCGAGCCCTTCCCGGGCCCGGTCGATCGCGATCCGCATCAGCTCTTCGGGGGTTGGCATGGATCTCATTGTAATGCCCAACCCTACAATGTTCGCCATGGCCGACACGATCGATCGTCTCCTCGACCGCGCCGCCGATCTGCTCGACGCCGGGCACGAGGTCGCATTCTGCCTGCTGGCGAAGACGCGGGGATCGACGCCGGCGGAGGCCGGCGCGTTGCTGATCGTGGACGACACCGCGGCCACGCACGGGACGATCGGCGGCGGCTGCGTGGAGGCGGAGATCCGACGTCGCGTCATGGAGATGATGGCCGAGGGCCAAAGCGGCCTGCTCCACTTCAAGCTGGACCACGACTACGGCTGGGACGACGGCCTGATCTGTGGTGGGTCGATCGACGTCGCCGTGGGGTACGCCGCCGACGCGGTGAGCCTCCGGACGGTGGCCGCTGCCTACCGCCGGCGCGAGGCGACGGAACTGCGCCTGACCATCACCGACGAGGGCGGCGCTCGCCAGGACTTCGTGCTCGACCTGCCCCCCCGCCCCCGCCTGCTCATCGCCGGCGCCGGACACATCGGCCAGGCGCTCGCGCGTCTCGCGCGCGACCTGGACTTCGAGGTCGTCGTGTTCGACGACCGGCAGGACCTGCTCGAGAAGTTCGGTGACGGCGTGCACCGCATCGCCGGCCACATCCACGAGAAGCTCGCGGCGGAGCCGATCGACGGAGACACCTACGTGGTCATCGTCACCCGCGGCCATCGCCACGACGAGCAGGTGCTCGAGGCGGTGATCCCTCGCCCGGCGCGCTACGTCGGGATGATCGGCAGCCGGCGCAAGGTGAAGGTGATCTTCGACGACCTCGCCGCCCGCGGCGTGCCCGCCGACGCGCTGGAGCGCGTGCACGCGCCGATCGGTGTCGAGATCGGCTCGGTCACCGTGAACGAGGTCGCGCTCTCGATCGCCGCGCAGCTCGTCGAGGTGCGACGCGCCGGGTACCGAGGCCCGGTCCGCGGCCCGCTCGCGGTCGACGCGGTGGGGCCGTGAACCCGCTCGCCGCGACGACCGCCGGTGTGCTGCTCGCCGCCGGACGCGGTCGGCGCATGGGCACGCTCAAGCAGGTACTTCCGTGGGGCGACACGACGGTCGTCGCCGCCGCGTTCGATTGCGTGTCGGGCGCATGCGCGGCGGGCATGTTCGTCGTCGTCGGCGCGGACGGTGATCGCGTGGTCGCGGCGCTGGCCGATCGCGTGTTCGAGCGCGTGGACGGCGACTCCGACGCCGAGCAGATCGACTCCGCGCGACGCGGCATCGAGCGCGCGCTGGCGCGCCCGAACGTCGAACGCGTGCTGCTGCACCCCGCCGATCACCCCGCGAGCGGACCGGACGTGGCCGTCGCGCTCCTGCGCCACGCTGCCGACGACGGACGCGTCCTCATCCCGACGCACCAGGACCACGGCGGACACCCCGTGCTCGTGCCGGCGACCGTCGCGCGGGACCTCCTGGGCGCTCCGGCCACGGATGGGCTGCGCGGCTACTGGCGGGCGCACCCGCAACTCGTGCGGCGAATCGAGTTCGCCGACGCCCCCGGGCTGACCGCCGATCTGGACACGCCGGATGACTACGAGTCGGCGATGGCGTAGACGATCCGCGCGAAGACGTTCCGTCGGTAGGCCGCGGTGGAGCGGATGTCGTCGATCGGTGAAACGTCGGCATCCACGGCCGGAAGCAGGTCGTCGGGCCCCACCGGCGCAGGCCCCGACGAGAGTAGCTCTTCCAGCGTCGGGCAACGCCGAACCGTCGGCGCCATGCTCACGGCCACGACACACCACGTCCCGCCGGCGACGGTCACCGCGGCGCCGACCTTCGCAATCGTCTGGGCGCGACGCGCCCCGACCTTCTCGAAACGCTCGAGGTCGTACGACCGCAGCGGTACGTGAATCGACCGGATCAGCTCGTCGGGCGCGGCGGCCATCTCGCGGTAGCCCGTGTACAGCTCATCCAGGGGAACGCGCCGCTCCCCGCGTGTCGAGACCAGCAGCACCTCGGCCCCGTACGCCATGAGCACCGGCACACCGTCGGCGGCGGGCGAGCCGTTGGCGATGTTGCCCGCCCAGGTCCCGCGGGTCTGGATCTGGACCGCTCCGACCTGCCGCGCGGCGGCGGCCAGCAGCGGGAACCGCTCGACACACGCCGGATCGCGCAGGACGTCCCAGTACGTGGCGCCCGCGCCGATCACCAGCTCGCCCTCGTCGAACCGAAGGCCGCGCAGCTCACCGACCGCGGTCAGGTCGAGGTACGTGCGCGCCCGGGCCGCGAGATTCTGCGGCCAGTGCACCCAGAGGTCCGTGCCCCCCGCCACCGGAACGACCTCGGTGTCCGCGGCTTTCGCGGCCAGAGCCTCGGCGAACGTCCATGGGCGGATCACCTTCATGGCGACTCGTCGGACGCGATCCGCGCCTCGACACCCTCGATGATCCCGTCATACCCGGTGCAGCGGCAGAAGTTCCCCGCCATCAGCTCGCGAAGCGTGAAGCGCTCGAGAAGCTCCCGGTTGCGGTTGACCCACTCGCCGGTCATCACCACGCCGGGCGTGCACGCGCCGCACTGCGTCGCGCCGTGCACGAGCAGCGGCGTCAGGTGCCCCGGGTCGACGGATTCGACCGTCTCGACCACGCTTCCGTCGGCCTGGAACGCGGCGACGAGGCACGAGTTCACCGGCAGACCGTCCATGAGCACGGTGCACGCGCCGCACTCGCCTTCGCCGCATCCCTCCTTGGTTCCCGTGAGCCCGAGCTGAACACGCAGCACGTCGAGCAGACGCGCCGCGGGATGCACGTCGAGCGCGCGGCGCTCCCCGTTGATCGTGAGACGCACCCGAATGGTCCCGTCACGCTGCGCCACGGTTCACCAGCTCCATCAGTCGTTCGGGGGTGACCGGGATGACGTTCGGCGCGACCGCGATCGCGTCGGCGATCGCGTTGGCGATGGCCGGGGCCGGCCCGTCCATGGAGAGTTCGCCGATGCCCTTGGCGCCCTGGGCGCCGTGCTCGTACGGGTGCTCGAGAAAGGCGACGCGAATCGGCGGGACGTCGTCGCTCGTCGGGATCGCGTAGTTCGTGAGCTGGCCGTTCACCATCGCGCCGCGCTCGAAGATGCACTCTTCCGTCAGGGCCCAGCCGATCGCCTGCACGACGCCGCCGGCCACCTGGCCACGGGCGAGCGTCTCGTTGAGGACCGTGCCGATCTCCTGGACGGCCGTGAAATCGATCACGCGGGCCGTGTACGTACGCAGATCCACCTCCACCTCGGCCACGTACGTCGCCCACGCGAACGCGCCGTACGCATCGCCGCGGTAGTTCACCTCGTCCCACTGGACCCCCGGCGGCGGCTCGTACACCGCCTCGCCGACGGGCGTCTCGCCCGGGTGCGCCCGGTACCACTCCCGGATCGCGGCGGCGACCTCCGATCCGTCGGCCGTTCCGTCGGCCCCGACGCACCGGCGCAGATCGTCGCACGCGCGTTCCACGAGCCGCCCCACCACCATCGCGGTGCGCGACGCCACCGTCGGCCCCGAGTTCGGCACGCGGCTGGTATCGGGCACGGCGACGATCACGCGATCCTCGGTCACGCCCAGGCGAGCGGCGGCGATCTGCGTCAGGATCGTCGTCGTACCCTGGCCGATCTCGGTGTTCGCGCTGAGCACCTGCACGCGGCCGTCGGGCAGACCGACCACGCGCTGCACGGACTTCAGGGTGACCTCGCCGCTGCCCGTGAAACCGGCGCCGTGGTAGAAGGTCGCGAGCCCGATACCGCGACGAAGCCACCGGCTCGACGCGTTGAACGTCGCGTGCGCGCGACGCTTCTGCTCGTACCGCGACTGGCCGAGCGCCGTGTCGAGCACGTCCTCGCGATCGACGCCGTCGTCGATCGTCTGCCCCGTGCACGTCGCCTGGCCGTTGCGGATGAGGTTGACTCGGCGCAGCGCGACGGGGTCCATGCCGAGACGCCGGGCGATCACGTCCATGTGACGCTCGCAGGCGAACTGCGTCTGCGGGGCGCCGAACCCCCGGAACGCTCCGTAGGGCACGGCGTTGGTGAGCATCGTGCGACCGACGACACGCACGTGCTCGCACGAGTACGGTCCCGCGGCGTGGATGATGCCCCGGCTGAGCACGACCGGCGAGAGCGTGACGTACGCACCGCCGTCCATGAGTACGTCGATGTCCTGGGCGACGAGCCGCCCGGCGTCGTCGACGCCCGTTCGGTGCCGCACGCGGGCCGGGTGTCGCTTCGTGGTGGCGACCATGTCCTCGCCGCGATCGTAGATCATGCGCACTCGGCGCTCGCTGGCGAGGGCGAGCAGCGCCGCGTGCAGCGCGAGGATCGACGGAAAGTCCTCCTTGCCCCCGAAGCCACCCCCGGTCGGCGTCTGGATGACGCGCACCGACGATGAATCGCGGTCGAGCGCGTGCACGAGCGCATTCAGCACGTAGTACGGACACTGCATGGAGCCGTGCACCGTGAGCACGTCGCCATCGAGCCACGCCTCCATGCCGTTGGTCTCGAGGTAGACGTGCTCCTGGGCGCCGGTCTCGTAGACGCCCTCGATGACGTGTGCCGCGGAAGCGAGCGCGGACTCGACGTCGCCCTTGTCGATCCGCACGCTCGCGAGCACGTTGTCGGGTCCGTGCTGGATCTGCTCCGGCCGCGGGTGGTCCCGGTACTCGAGCGCGGGCTCGGCTTCGTCGATCTCCACCGTGACCACGGCCGCGGCGCGACGTGCGACCTCGCGCGACGGGTGGGCAAGCAGGAGCACCGGCTCGTGCACGTGCCGCACCTCGTCGGCGGCGAGCACTGGTTGGTCGAGCTCGATGAAGCGAACTTCGTTCGGTCCCGGGATATCGCGGTGATCGACGACGACGATCGACGACCAATCGACACCGTCGCCGAACGTGATCCGGCGGATGCGTCCTCGCGGCGCGGGGCTGCGCACGGTCATTCCCCACCACACGTCATCGGCGGGATGATCGTCGACGTAGCGCTCGGCGCCGCTCAACTTGCTGAGACCTTCGAATCGACGCATGTTCTCGTACTATATTGTCGACCTTCTCCCGGACTTTTCTTTGCCGATGTCTGAACTCGTCCCCCTATCCCTGGAGCGTCTGACCACGCGCATGATGCGCGAGATCGGGCACTGCGGGGCCGTGTTCGATCTCCCGCTGGCGAAGTGCTTCCTCGGCTCGCCCGACCATGACCTCGGCGTCCGGTTCCACGGTCGCCGGGCGGCCACGCCGCTGGGGCCCGCCGCCGGCCCACACTCGCAGATGGCGCAGAACATCGCCCTCTCGTGGCTCGCGGGGTCGCGCATCATCGAGCTGAAGACGGTCCAGGTGATGGACGAGCTGGAGATCCCGCGCCCGTGCATCGACATGCGCACCGTCGGCTACAACGTCGAGTGGTCGCAGGAGCTGAGGCTCGAGCAGTCCGCCGAGGAGTACGTGAAGGGGGCGATGCTCGTGACGATGCTCGCCGACGTCCTCGGCGATCGCCTCGCCCCGGGGTTCGACGCGACGGTCTTCGACATGAGCGTCGGCTACGACCTCGCGGGTATCCGAGGCCCCGCCGTGCGGCGGTTCATCGAGACGATGCTCGACGCGAGCGCCCTCGTCGATCGCCTCCGCAACGAGATCCCCGCCGAGCACGCGCGGCTGCGAGACCTCGACTTCCCGAACCGGATCTCCGGCACGCTCACCCTGAGCACCTTCCACGGGTGCCCCTCCGACGAGATCGAGCGGATCCTCGAGCACCTGATGCGCGAGCACGCCCTCAACGTGATCGTCAAGCTCAACCCGACCCTCCTCGGGCCCGGCGAAGTCGACCACCTGCTCCACGACGTGCTTGGGTACCGGGAGATCCGCGTTCCCCGCCCCGCCTTCGAGCGCGACACGACGTGGGAGCAGGCGTGCGGCTTCGTCGAGCGTCTGCGGAAGCTGGCCGGCGAACTCGGGCTCGGCTTCGGCGTGAAGCTCACGAACACGCTGATCGTCGGGCATGACGGCGACTTCCTGCCCCACGGCGAGAAGGAGAAGTACCTCTCCGGCGCCCCGCTGCACGTGCTCGCAATGCGCCTGGTGCAACGCTTCCGCGAGCGGTTCGGGCCGGAGCTTCCCATCTCGTTCTCCGCCGGCGTGGACCGCCACAACTTCGCCGACGCGGTGGCCCTCGGCCTCACCCCCATCACCGTCTGCACCGACCTGCTCCGGACCGGCGGCTACACGCGGGCCCAGGCGTACTTTCGCAACCTCCTCACACGCATGGATGCCGTGGGCGTGCGGACCGTGGACGACTTCATCACCAACACCGCCGGCGAGACGGAACGCCCCGCTGCGGTGCTCCACAACACCACGCGCTACGTCGAGCAGATCACGGGCGACCGGCGTTACACCCTGCCACAGAACACGAAGCCCCCGCCGAAGATCGGATCGTCCCTGGAACTGTTCAACTGCATCACCTGCGACAAGTGCATCCCGGTCTGCCCCAACGACGCGAACTTCGCGTTGCGGATCCCGCCAACTTCGGTGCCGGTGCTCGTCTGCCGAAAGAACGGCGACACGTGGCGCTGCGAGCAGCGCGGCACCGTCGAGCTGACCACTAAGCACCAGATCGCCAACTACGCCGACTTCTGCAACGACTGCGGCAACTGCGACGTCTTTTGCCCGGAGGACGGCGGCCCGTACGTGATCAAGCCGAGGTTCTTCGGCAGCGTGGAGACGTTCGAGCGGTTCGGGAGCGGGAATGGGTTCATGGTGGAGCGGGACGGAGACGCCGTGCGTGTCCGCGGTCGGTTCGATGCGGGGGAGTTCTCGCTGGTGGTGGACGGACGGTCGCGCATGTACCGGGGCGTCGACTTCGAAGTCACCTTCGACGCGGACGATCCACCGGGCACGATCGCGGGCTCCGGGAGCGAGGTCGACCTGACGTACGCGCTGATCCTGGACCTCGTGCAGCGGGCCGTGCTGGACGAAGCGAGCGTGAACTACGTCGGTTGCTGAGGCCCCGCGTTACGGAAGCTCGCCTCGGTCGAAACAGTCGAGTCTCCACGTCGCGAGGTGGTACTCGTTCATGGGATCCAGGTAGGGGTTGTCCGGATCGAGTATGACTCCCGTCTCGCTGCACCGGCGGAACCACGTCCGCGCGTCCTCCGGCTCGCCGCGGAGGAGCGCCGCCTCGGCGGCGTAGTAGAACAGCTCGCACCGGGCCTCCATGTTCTTCGGGTCCGTTCGTTCGGCTTCGTCGGCGAGATCGCTCGGGGGTCGTTTGCCTGCGAGGCACGCGAGAATCGAACTCACGCGTTCGTCTCGCGCGCTCTTCCGCGCGGCGTCGAGCACCATTGCCGCGAGGTGCACCGTCTCTTCGTCGTGATCGAGATGGCGTGCCATGTCGCAAAGGACGAGGTAATGACGGATGTTGGCGTAAGATGCTCCGAGACCGGCGCGGGATTCCTTGTAGTTCTGAGCGGCCTCCGCGTATCGCCCGGTAATCCAGAGCGGGGTCGCGAGCTGGTATCGCTCCCAGACGGATGAAGGACCGTAGAGCTTCCGCGCGATCGTCAGATCATCGATGGCCCGGTCGTACTCCTTAGCGCACAGGTGCACCACGCCGCGGCTTCGATAGCTGAGGTACCGCGTGGGATCCGCAGCGATCGCGAGATCGAACTGCCCGACTGCTTCCGGATACCGCTTCAACCACGCCAGTGCCCGACCCTTGAACTGGTGCCAGGTGACGCGATTCTCACCGCCCGCGAGGAGCGCGTCGGCCGCCGCTACCGCTCCTTCGAAGTCTCCCGCGTACCAGCACAGGTAGGCGAGACGCTCGTTCGCTCGGGGGTACCGGGGATCCCGCGTCAACGTAGATCTGATGTGTTCCACGGCCAGGTCCGGCGACATCGTGGCGAACGACCGGATGAACCACGCCTCCGCGTCGTCCGGCGCGAGGCCGCGGACCCCCGCGGCCGTCTTCTCGGCCTCGGCCACGTCCCCGTTCTCGCGCTGCACGTCCGCGAGCAATTCGCCGGAAGCCCAGTATCGCGCCGGGTCCTCGTCTATGTCGGCGCGAAGCGAACGGAGGAGCGTGGTTTCCCGGTCGTCGGCATTCTCGGCCCGGGCCAGCGCCAAGTACGTGCGAGTAGCGGAGACGCGAGCGAGAGGGTGATCGCGATACCGCTCGATGAGGCGGTCCGCGACCGTGTCGGCGTCGTCGAGTTGACCGGTTTGCACGTTGCGCTCGGCCGACATCGCAAGATCGACCACAGCGTGGTGTTCCAGCCGCAACCGCCACGCCCACCCCACGAGGATCAGCGCCGCCAGCAGCGGCACCGCGAGCGCGAGCGCGGCGCGGACGCGATGCCGGGCCACCAGGCTGCGGACGGCCCGGAGATGCTGGCTCCCCGTCGCCCGCACCCGATCGCCGCGCAGGTAACGACGCAGATCCTCCGCAAAGTCGCGCGCCGACGGGTACCGGAGGTCCTGGTCCTTCTCCAGCGCCCGGAGGATGATCGCCTCGAGCCGCCCGTCCACGCTCGGGATCCGCGCCGATGGCGGAACCGGCTCGGCGTGCAGGATCCGCTCGAGCATCTCGCCGGGCGTCGCCGAGTCGTCGAACGGCGCCTGACCGGTGATCGCCTCGTAGAGCATCACGCCGAGCGCGAAGACGTCGGTCCGCGCGTCGATCGCGTCGAGCCTCCCCGCCGCCTGCTCGGGCGCGACGTATCTCGGTGTGCCGAGGAACGCGCCGGGCGCCGAGAGCACCATGCTGGCGGGATCGCCCGGACCGACGGACTTGGCCAATCCGAAGTCGAGCACGTGCGGTTGTCCGTCGGCGTCGACCAGGACGTTGCCGGGCTTCAGATCCCGATGGACGACCCCGTGCGCATGGGCGTGGTGCACCGCATCGCAGAGCACGCCGAACAGCTCCAGGATCCGGCGCCGGTCCGCGCCGACGTCGGCGGTGTAGCGATCGAGTGGAACCCCGACGACATGCTCCATCGCGTAGTACGGCTGTCCGGACTCGAGCTGGCCACTCTCGATGATGTGCACGATGTGCGGGTGCCGGAGACTGGCGGCGAGCTTGACCTCGCGTTGAAAACGGCGTTGGGCGAGCTGTGAGGCGAACGGACCGGCGAGCAGCACCTTGATCGCGACGGTCCGGCCAGCGTCCGGCTCCCGGGCCTCGTAGACGATGCCCATACCGCCCCGCGCAATCTCGCGCACGATGCGAAACGCGCCGATCTCGAAGCCGGGGCCGATCGCGTCCGTGGCGTCGATGGTGGGCCAGGACGCAGGCCACGAGGTCGGCACGGTCGCCGCGCGGCCCGCTCCCGACATTCCCAGCAGACACTCGAGACGATCCGGATTGCCGTGCCACAGGGACTCCAGGGCCTCGTCGACGCGATCGCAGAGCTCGATCGAATCTTCGTCCTCAGAGGGACTCGGCATGAGGCCTTCCTTTGCCGATGCTGCTCGCGCCGGTCATCAGTCGGCGCAGTGTCCGGATCGCCCGCATGAGGCGCATGCAGGCTGCGCCCCGCGAGACGCCGAGCCGTTCGGCGATCTGCGATGTGGGCAACTGATCGAAGAACGCCAGCGTGATGATCTCGCGCTGCTCGCGTTCCAACCGACCCAGCTCGCCCATGAGTTGGGCCGTCAGCTCGATTCGCTCCGCCTTCGATCGGGGCGTGTGCGTGCCCGCGGAGATGAGGCACCATCGCGGCACCCATCGCGAGAGATCGGCGATGGTCGAGTCGAGCGAGCGCACCGCCCGTTGACGTACCCGGCGGCGGAGCAGGTCGCAGACCTTCCGATCCGCGATGGCGGACGCATACGCCCGGAGCCCGCCCACGGTTCGATGGCGGAGCTTCTGCCGGGCGCCCGCCAGGGCGACGGACACCTCCTGCACGACATCCTCGGCGGCGTGGAAGCGTGCCGGGGTGGGGCTCAAACGCGCGGCCACCATGAGGCGGAGTTGCGGCGCGAGCGCCTCCAGGATGCGATCGCGAGCGGTCTGCGAACCCTCGGAAGCCGCGCGGACAAGCTCATCGTTGAGTCCTGCCGCACCGAACATGGCTGAGGGCCATTCTAACTTCGGCGCACCGTTTCGACGGGGGAACTTCGACGCGTTTTTCGGCGTGATTCGACCGGAAACGCGTTGCGCGGGGAGCCGAGCCGCGACTCATGAACCAGGGACGGCGCCGCCACGCTCGGCAGCCGAACGAACATGGCCACGTGGTGGCGGCCGTCCCGACCTCCTCCGTCCCGGGATGACCGCGGGCGGCACGAGGTTTCGTCTTCCCCACGTGCGGGCCGCCGGTCACCTCCGCCGGCCGCGCAACCAAGCAAGGAGGTCCAACATGAAGTGGACACGAACAACTTGTCTCGTGCTCGGTTCGACCGCGCTGATCGCGCTGTCGTCGAGCTTCGCCCAGGTCGGCGATCGGACCAGCGTGGCCCCGCCCCCCGTGGTCAAGGTCTCCGTTCCGCTGACGTCGCCGGGTTTCGAACGCCCGCCGGTCCCGCCGGTCCCCCCGATCCAGCAGGCGGTGTACACCTATCGGGTCGATGGTCGTGACACCGACGAGGTCTTCTACGACGTCATCGAGACCCAGGACGGTGGGATGGCCGCCGTCGGGTACACGGTGGGCTCCGGATCGGACGTGCTCCTGGTGAAGCTCACGAGGTACGGACGCATCGTGCGGGCCGTCGCCCTGGAGGGCTTCGGTCACGAGGAGGGGCGTGCCGTGGTGGAGGTCGGTAGCGATCTCTTCGTGACGGGCTGGACCGACAGTTTCGGCGGTGGTGGTGAGAGCCTGCTGCTCGCGAAGTTCTCGGCGAACCTCGACCATCAGTGGATGAGGATCCTCACGGACGACGACGGCGACCGGGACTTTCGCGGGTACGACCTGATTCTCGATTCCGACGGCGCGGTCGTCATCACCGGTTTCGAACGAGGAGCCGGGGGCCGCTACGACCTCCTGATGGCCAAGTTCGAGACCGATGGCGATCCCATCGGCAACCGGACGTACCACCGGACGCTCGTCCCGACGCAAAGTCACGCCGGCTACGCGCTCGTCGAGGCGTGCGGCGGCGATTACGTCGTGGTCGGCGAACGGTGGGGAGCCGCGATCGGCGAGGACATCCTCGTGGCCCGGTTCGAGTCGGATCTCTCCGTCGACTTCGGATGGTGGATCGACGACAACGACCAGCCGGGGCGCGCGCACTCGATCGTGCACACGCAGGACTGTGGGTTCGCGCTGACGGGCGTGACGAACAACGACCTGTTCGTCTCCCGGCGCGACTCGACCCTCGACCCTGTGTGGCAGCGCACGCTGGCCGGGACCGGCACCGAGGGGCGGGACATCATCGAGTACACCAACCCGTACGGGGACAACGAACTCGTGGTGGCGGGCGAGTACTCGACCGGTTCCGACACCGATGTCCTGCTCGCCAGGTGGGACGACGAGAGCGGGCAGCACCTGTCGACGGACAGCTACGGAGACGACGAACAGACCGAAGCCGCGCACGGCCTGATCGAGCATCGCGGCATGCTCCAGGCTCAGGGCTTCTGGGGGGGCGACGCCCTGGGGCTCACAGCCGACGCCGAGGCCGTCACGTGCGAGCCCGACCACGGCGGGCCGGGGGCCGTGACGTGGAACCCGTCCGAGGGGCCGCAGCCCCTCATCGGATCGCCCTTGGTCGGTGTCTCCCTGCTGTACTGGGGGGCGCCGTGGGCGGATCTCGAGTTCACGGGAAGTGTGATCTGCGGCCCGACGCTCGAGCACGTCGTCAAGCCCGACGGATCTGGTGACTTCGCCACGATCCAGGACGCGATCGACGATCCGCTCGTGTGGTCCGGCGACGAGATCGTGTTGACCGACGGGACCTTCCTCGGCCCGGGAAACAAGGACCTCGACTTCAACGGCAAGGCGATCACGGTGCGCTCACAGAGCGGAGATCCGGAGTCGTGCATCATCGACTGTGAGGGTTCCGGGCGGGCGTTCTCCTTCTACTCCGGCGAGGGCGCCGGTTCGACGGTTCAGAACATCGGAATCGTGAACGGGTACGCGGCGAGCGGCGGAGCAATCTACTGCTCCGGCTCGTCTCCCACCATCACCGGCTGCATCATCCGCGCTTGTGAGGCCTCCAACAACGGCGGTGGGATCGCCTGTCGCAACTCCGAAGCGACCGTGATCAGCTGCGTCATCGAGTCCAACGCGGCAAGAATCGGCGGCGGGTTCTTCGCCGGCGACTCCGATCCCCATGTGATCGACAGCGTGATCCGGGGCAACGTCGCGACCAGCGGCGGCGGGCTCTACGTCGCCGACTCCTCCGTGACGCTGGAGAGGAGTGTCATCAGCGGGAACCTGGCGCACGCAAGCATCGCCTTCCTCGCCTCGGAGCCCACGTCCGAAGATGTGGGTGGCGGCGGCGGCATCTACTCGACGGGATCCGGCGTTGACTTGCTGAGCTGCACCGTCAGCGGCAACCTCGCCCTGCACTTCGGCGGCGGTGTCTTCGGACCGTGCGGTCCGGAGAACACGATCATCTGGGGCAACGGCGCCGAGACCGGCGTCGGAGACGAGTGGTACTGGTACCAGGGCACCAACCCTGGCGATTGCTGCAACGATCTCGGACCCGGGCTCGACGGTTTCGCGGGATTCAGTGTGGCGTGCCAACTCGGTAGCAACATCGAGGCCGACCCGATGTTCTGCGCTCCCGAGCCTTCCACGAGCGCCCCGACGACGCTCGGTGACTACTCCGTCTGCGCCGGGTCGCCCGTCGCGACATATCCGACGTGCGGGCTCATCGGAGCTCTCGACGTAGCTTGTCAGTGCGGAGGGACCCCGTGGGGCGATGATCGCCACCCACACGGAAAGGGCAACTAAGGCACGCGGTCAGTGACGGACCTCACCCGCGTCCACGTGGGGGACGTGGAATCCTGGCCCGCATCGGCGCGGGCCAGGTTCCTTCCCCCGCGAGCATGTTCAGCCGTAGATATCCGGCCGCCGATCCCGGGCCAGGTTCCAACCGGACGGATCGGCGGCCGCGAGCGCGCCGAGATCGAGGTCGGCGATGATGCTCACAGCAGCTTCCACAGTCGCTGAGCCTGCGTGCGCGCCTCCGCGAGCACCTGCTCTTCGTCCACGTTCCGGACGCCGTCGACGTCCGCGATCACCCGTCCGTCGCTGACGACCGTGTGCACGTGGCGCGATGCCAGGCCGTACACGACGTGCGCCGGCCAGTTCTCACTCGTCACCGGCGTCGGCGTGGGATAGTCGAGGACGACGAGGTTGTTCTCGCCGTCGCCGGGAATCGCGTTCGCCTGAAGATAGTCGTGCACGCGTCGCATACGGCGATAGGCGTCCAGGGGCGCGAGCCCGCTCACCTGCCGGCCTTCGAGGTACATGGCCCGCGTCGCGGAAAGCACGCCGGAGTGCATGCCGTCGGTGCCGATGAAGACACGATCGCCGAGTCCGCGCGGGTGGAACCAACCCGTCGCGTTGTTCTGATTGCTCTGCGTGTTGTGCACGACCCACGCTTTGCTCTCGCGGATCAGGCGACGCTCGTCGTCGTCGATGTGCAGGCAGTGGGCGAGGATCGTCGCCGGCGACTCGAGCGCGCCTGAATGGTGCAGTCGCTCCACGACCGAGCACCCGTGGTGCGCGCGGCAGTGCGTCTCGTCGGATTCCGCCTCGGCCACGTGGATGTGCACACCGGTCGAGAACTTCCGCGCCAGCTCCACCGCGAGCGAGAGCAAACCGTCGGAGACGGTGAACGACGCGTGGAGCCCGACGAGGCCCGGGTGCGTCTCCAGGTGCCGGGCGGTCTCGGCCAGACCGGCGTCGCGAGGCCCGGCGCCGTCGCGGTCGGACAACTCGTAGCACAGCAGGTGCGACAGGCCCACCTCTTCCATCGCCTCGGCGATGATCTCGAGGCTCCCGGCCGGCGCTCCGGGCGAGGCGTGGTGGTCGACGATGAACGTGCAGCCTTGGTGGGCCGCCTCGATCGCGCACGCGCGGGCGGAGGCGCGGATCATCTCCGCGTCGAGCTTCCGGTCGAGGTTCCACCAGATCAGCTCGAGGATCTCCGCGAAGCTCTGCGGCGTCCGCGCCGGCGACGGCATGCCCCGCGCGAGCATCGAGTAGACGTGGTGATGACCGATGGCGAACGAACGCGTGACGAGCCGCCCGTCGCACCGCAGAACCTCGGCGCCGCCCGGCACGTCGTCCACGGACGCGACGCCTCCGCCGGGGCCCGCCTCCACCGCGACATGGCCGCGCGTGATCTCCAGCGTGCGCCAGTCGATGAACCGGGCGTCTTCGAGATACAGGGTCATCGCGCACCGCTCCCGTTTGCGGCGCCCTTCATCGGCAGCGTGCGGCGCCGGACACCGTCGCACGACCACAACGCGTTCGCCACCGCCGGCGCCGTCGGCACGAGGCCGATCTCGCCGACCCCCTTCGCGCCGTACGGCCCGTGCTCGTCGGGGACCTCGACGCCGATGACCTCGATGTCGGGGGTCTCCGCCGCGCGAAGCACGCCGCACTTGCGCAGCCGCGTGGAAAGGAGGCGACCACCCTCCATCGGCAGGTTCTCGGTGAGGGCGTACCCGAGGCCCATGTGCACGGAGCCTTCGATCTGCCCCTCGAAGAGGGTCGGGTTCATGATGCGCCCCGCGTCGTGGGCCGCGACGACGCGCTCGATCGCGCCGTCGTCGCCGACGATCACGACCTGCGTCGCGTAGCTGTAGGAGTAGTGCGTGACCTCCTCGCCCGTCTTCGACGTGCCCGGCTTGTTCGTCCAGTCGCAGACCCACGTGCCGCGGTACGAGCGACCGACGAGATCGGCGAGCGCGTACTCGGCGAGGTCCGCTCTCAGCCCCCGGCACGCGTCGATGATCGCGTTGCCGACGAGGCTCGTCGCGCGCGAGGCCGTCGTCATGCCGCACGGGGTCTCCGAGTCGGTGTCGACGCCGACGCGCACGATCTCCGGTGGCAGGCCGGTTTCTTCGCAGAAGGTCTGCACGGCCATCGTGTCCACGCCCTGGCCCATCTCGGTCCACCCGTGACGAAGCTCGACATGGTCGGCCCCGCGTATGACGATCAGCGCCGTCCCGTCGTCGGGCATCCCGTTACCGATCCCGGTGTTCTTGATGCCGCACGCGATGCCGGCGTGCTTCGCGCCCCGGAAGGCGTCCTCCACGGCCTCGAGCGTCGCCCGCACACCGACGCCCGACGAGAGCCGCTGGCCCGTCGCCGTGCATCCGCCGTCGGTCAGGGCGTTGTCGTGGCGGAACTGCCACCGGTCGAAGCCGCCCATCGCGCACAGCTCGTCCACCGCGCACTCCACGGCGAAGTTCGCCTGGTTCGCTCCGAAGCCACGCATCGCGCCGCAGGGCACGTTGTTCGTGTAGACGGCCCGCGCCTCGACGTCCACGTTCGGCACGTCATACGCGCCGCAGGAGTGCCCCGCCGCCCGCTCGAGCACCTTCATCCCGACCGACGCGTAGGCGCCGGTGTCGCCGACGATCCGTGCCCGCAGCGCGTGCAGGCGTCCTTCGGCCGTGCACCCGAGCGTGTAGTGCATCCGGATCGGGTGCCGCTTGGGGTGCATGCGGATCGACTCGTCGCGCGTGATCTCGACGTGCACCGCGCGGCCCAGCGCCGCGGCCATCACCGCCGCGTGGCCCTGCACGCAGAGATCCTCCTTGCCGCCGAAGCCGCCGCCGTTGGGGACGAGCTCGACGTTGACCGACGCCTCGTCGAGCCCGAGCAGCAGCGCGATCTGCCGCCGGTCCTCGTAGACCCCCTGCCCCTGCGAGTAGACGTGAAGACCGTTGTCGGACGGCACCGCGAGCGCCGCTTCCGGCTCGAGGAACGCGTGCTCGATACGCTGCGTCTCGTAGGTGGCCTCGGTGACGTGCGCGCACTCGGAGAACGCATCGTCGACGTCGCCACGACGCACGATCGTCGTGCTCAGGCAGTTGCCGCCGGCGTGGATCGGCGGGGCGTCCGGCGCGAGCGCCGCGTCCACGTCGGTGATGGGATCGAGCACCTCGTACTCGACGTGGATTCGCTCGGCGGCGGCCCGCGCCTGATCGCGCGATTCGGCGGCCACGCACGCAATCACGTCGCCGACGTACCGCGTCGTCTCCCCCTCGGCGACCACGAGCGGCCAATCCGGCACGATGAGCCCGATGGACCGTTGTCCGGGAACGTCGGCGGCGGTGAAGACCCGCGCGACACCGGGCATCCCCGCCGCCTCGCTCGCGTCGATCCTCCGCACGATCGCCCTCGGGTGATCGCTGAGCCGCACGGCGCCGTGCAGCATGCCGTCGACGCTCATGTCGGCGACGTACGGCCGCTCGCCGAGCACCGCCTGGCGGATGCCGTACTTGGGCAGACGCGTTCCCACACGCCCGTCGTCGTCGCCCTCGGCCTGAGGCAGCGGCACGCTCCCACCGTCGCGCAGCGTCTCGGCCGCCCGCTCGATCGATCCGATGATCTTCTTGTAGCCCGTGCACCGGCAGAGATGGAACCGCAGGTCCTTCTCGATCGACTCGCGCGACGGCTCGGGATCATGCTCGAGCAGGACCGCGGAGCGCATCACGATGCCCGGGATGCAGAACGCGCACTGCGCGCCGCCGCACGTCGCGAAGCTGTCGGCGAAGACGTCGCGGACCCGGTCGTCGAGGCCCTCCAGCGTGCGCACCCGCGCCCCGGCGACCTTCTTCATCGGCGTGGCGCAGGCGAGGACGACCTTGTCGTCGAGCCCGACGGCGCAGCAGCCGCACGCCGCCTGAGGCATGCAACCGTCCTTCGGCGAGCGGATCCCGAGGTCGGTTCGCAGCCAGTCCAGCAGCCAGCGCCCCTCATCGCCGGTGTACTCGTGCTCCACACCGTTGACGGTGACCTTCACGATCCGGCCCCCACGCCGGCGGAGACACACTCGTTGAACGCCTCGATGAGCCGGTCCCACGCGTCGACCTGCGCGTAGGTGTGCGTCCAGAAGCCCGGGTCCCAGAGCCGCTCGAGGTCCTCGACGGAGCGCTGCTGCTGCTCGACCCAGGTGAAGTACTTGAGGTTGTGCAACGCGCGGCGATCAACGTGCGTCAGCTCGCGGAGGTGGTCGTCGGTGATCGCCTCCAGGTACCGGCCCAGGTGCCGCCACGCGGTCTCCGGCCGGTACGGGCCCTCCGAGGCCGCCAGCTCCTCGAGCCGGCTGCCGTAGAGCTGCATCGAGTCGGTGAGCACCGTCATCACGACGTCGCCCGAGCCGAGCCCGAAGTGCCGGGCGGTCTTGATCGACGCCGCGAGGTTGCAGATGCAGGAGATGCCGAGCAGGTCGAGGCTTCCGACGAGATCGGCGTCGACGCCGTGGGCGACGAGCGCGTCGCGCCCGGCCGGCTCGTTGAACAACCGCATGAGCGCGAGGCACGCCTGGTCGTCGATCGCGCAGACGACGTCGGTGTTGCGCACGTTGTGGATCCACGGCACGTGCTTGTCGCCGATGCCCTCGATGGCGTGGGCGCCGAAGCCGGCGCGGAGCAGCGTCGGGCACTGGAGCGCCTCGGCGGCCACGATGCGCGTGGAGGGATCGACCGTCTTGAGGTAGTCACCGGCGGCGATCGTCCCGGCGCTTCCGGTCGCGGAGACGAACGCGGCGAGGCGATCACGCTCGCCGGCCACCGTTCGGAAGACGCGCTCCAGCGCCCGGCCCGTCACGTGATGGTGCCAGACCGAGTTCCCCAGCTCCTCGAACTGGTTGAAGATCACGCAGTCCGGTCGGGTGCGCCGGATCTCCCAGCACTTGTCGTAGATCTCCTTGACGTTCGACTCGCAGCCGGGCGTGGCGATGATCTCGGCGCCGATCTCCGCCAGCCACGTGAACCGCTCGCGGCTCATCTCCTCGGGCAGGATGCCGATCGCGTCGCAGCCGAGCAGGGCGCAGTCGAACGCGCCGCCGCGACAGTAGTTCCCGGTGGACGGCCACACCGCCTTCTGCCGGGTGGGATCGAACGCGCCGGAGACCAGCCTCGGCACGAGGCAGCCGAAGCCGGCCCCGACCTTGTGGGCCCCGGTCGGGAACCACTTGCCGACGAGACCGACGATCCGGGCGTCGACGCCCGTGAGTTCGCTCGGGAACTCTATGAAGTTCCCGTCGTTGAACCGGCCACCGTGCTCGACGGGCTCGTTGCGCCAGGTGATCCGGAAGAGGTTGATGGGATCGACGTCCCAGAGGCCGACGTCGGCGAGGCGCGCGTGGACGGGGGCGGGAATCAACGACGGGTCGTCGAGCTGGGCGAACGTCGGGATCACGACGCCGCGCTCGCGACATCGCTCCGCCGCCCTGCTCCGAACCGATTCATCGATCTGCATGGACGCCTTCCCGCGGGGTTCGCACGCTCTACGCGGGATCGACCTCGACCGGTTCGCCCGCGACGCTCATCGCGCCGGCGATGTCCTTCAGCCCGCTGCCGGTCACGACCGCCACCACATCATCGGTAACCTCGATGAGGCCGTCCAGTACGGCGCGCCGAACGCCGGCCACGGACGCCGCCGCCGCCGGCTCGGCGAAGACCCCCGCCAGCCGCCCGGTCGCGAGCATCGCCTCGGCGATTTCGTCGTCGGTGACATGGACGAACGCGCCGCCGGAGATCCCCACCTCACGGACCGCCTTGCGCCAGTTCCTCGGCACGGGCACATCGATGCTGTCGGCCATGGTCGACCCGCCGGCGGCACGGGCGGGATCGAAGGCGCTTCCGGTCGTGAACGCCTCGGCGATCGGGGCCACGCCCGCGGCCTGGACACCGAGCAGGCGCGGGCGTCCGGCGAGCAGCCCGAGGGCCTTCATCTGGGTGAGCCCGCGTCCGATGCCGGCGATCGTGCAGCCGTCGCCGACGCTCACCGCCACCCAGGACGCGGGCCGGTCCGCGGTCTGCTCGGCGATCTCCAGCCCGCAGGTCTTCTTGCCCTCGACGAGGTAGGGATTGATCGCGCAGTTGCGGTTGTACCAGCCGTGCTCGGCGCACTGCCGGCTGCACAGCTCGTACGCCTCGGCGTAGCTGCCGCGCACGCGTCGGACGTCGGCCCCGTACACGAGCAACTGCGCAACCTTCGGCTCCGGCGCCGAACGGGGCACGAAGATCGTGGCGGGCAGACCGGCCATCGCGGCGAAGCCCGCGAGGCTGCTCGCGGCGTTGCCCGTCGACGCGCAGGCGACACGCTCGGCGCCCGCCCGCAACGCGTGCACGACGCCCACGCTCGAGGCCCGGTCCTTGAAGCTCGCGGTGGGGTTGCGTGTGTCGTCCTTGAGCCGCAGTCCGGCGCAGCCCGCCCACATGGCGAGACGCGTGGCGTCGAGGAGCGGCGTGAAGCCGACCGGCCAGGCGAGCGCCGTGGCGTCGGGCTCCACCGGAAGAAGCTCGTGGTAGCGCCAGTGGTTCGCGGGACGGCCGGCGAGGGCCGCGCGGGTCAGCGTGCGCCGGGCGCGATCGAGGTCGTACTGCACGTCGAGGACGGCGAAGGGATCGTCGCACGCCGGGCAGGTCCCGGCGCTGGCCGGCGGCGGCACCTCGCCACCGCAGCGGACACACGTCAGGTTCGTCACGCATCCCATCAGGTCGTCACGATATCCCGTCGAGCGTGATCTCGCAGCGGAGTCCTTCGGCGGGGAACGCGCAGTCGACGCGGCCGCCGATCTCGTGCTGCACGAGGCCGCGGACGAGATCGAGCCCGAGCCCGTTCCCGCACGGGGCCACGATCGGTGTCGCGACGCGCTCGCGCCAGGTCAGGGCGACGCCTCCCCCGCCCGTGGCCGTCCAGCGCACCTCGACACGCCCTCCGTCTTCCGCCAGGGCCCCATGCTTGGCGGCGTTCGTGGCGAGCTCGTGCAGGGCGAGCCCCAGCGGCATCGCCACGCGCGAGCCGAGCCGAATGCGCGGACCGTCGATCGTGACCTGCTCCGGGCCACCGTGCGCGAACGCCGAGAGCGCCGTCGTCACCGCCTCCTCCAGGTCCACCCCGTCCCAGTGCCGGCGGGCGAGGACCTCGTGAGTGACGGCCATCGCGCGGATGCGCCCCGTGAACGCGACGCGAAAGTCCGCGAGCGACCGGGCGGAGCCGATCGACTGCTCCGCGAGCGAGAGGACCGCGGCCATGTTGTTCTTCACGCGGTGGTTCAGCTCGCGAATGAGAAGCTGCTCGCGCTCCTCGACGCGCTTGCGCTCCGTGACGTCGATGAGCACGACATGCCACCGGGCCCCCCCGCCGTCGAGCCGGATCGGTCGGCTGACCGAACGCACCCACGCGTAGTCGCCGTCGTCCGTCCGGAGGCGGCACTCGTGATCGAAGGTCTCGCCGGTCGCGGCGCGGTCGCTCGCGGTGACGCGCACGCGCTCGGCGTCGTCGGGGTGGATCAGCTCGAACAGCCGATCGAAATCGGCCCGGACCTCGGCCGCCAGCTTCGGCCCGATGATGTCCTCGAAACCGGGACCGAGGTAGTGCAGTTCCCGCCGGCCGTCGGGGTGGCGGTCGTAGGAGTACACGACGCCCGGCATGTGGCGGGCGATCGCCTCGAGGCGCTGCGCTTCGTCCCCGACGGACGCCTCGACGTCGGATCGCGGGGGCGGGAGGGGAGCGGGTGCGTTCACGAACCGCGCATCCTAACCCACACGCTGACGCGAGCATAGAAAAAGACACGGCAGATCGAATCTGCCGTGTCGTGAGGAACTCGTTGCGGCGTCGCCGCCTTACGGATCGAGCGACCCCGCCTTCAGGTCGAACAGACGCTCGAGCCACGGGAGCAACTGCTCCGGCTGGCTCGGCGGATCGGCCGAGAGCGGGAAGCCCAGGACGTCGTACTTGACCTGGGCACACTCGAGCCCGCTTCCAACCAGACGCTCACCGGACGTAGCGTTCTTGAGGCCGCCGTCGAACGTCAGGTGTCGGGCGAAGACGCCGGCCAGCGCCCGGTGCCCGCTGACCAGATCGTCCACGTCGCACTGGATCGGACCCGCCACGCCTGAGATCCGCGCCTTGCCGTGGTCGGTCTGGAGCGTCTGGACCAGGAGGTTGTTCGGCGGGCCGTACGCGCTGATGAGCGACTGGTCCCAGCACGTCACGCAGTGGTGGGTGCCGGAGAACTTGACCTCGTTCTGGTTCCAGACCGCGTAGTCGGCCTTGGTCGTGACCGGACCGTCGTTGATCTGCCGCACGTCCACGCTGAGCGGATGCAGCGTGACCGACGTGTCGCTGATCACCTGGAGCGGTCCGCTGAACGCCGACGCGCCCGAGGCCTGGAAGTTCAGGATGAGTATGTCGTGCGCGTGGGCGTACTCGACGCCGGAGAGGTTCAGCACGCCGGGCGTGCCGGTCTGCTGACCGAGCGCCGTCCCGTTCACGATCGCGAACGCCTCCGCACCGTACTCCCACGCGGTGCCACCGAGGTAGTCGACGATCGTGCCCACGCCGGAGAGGTGGTTCCAGGAGATCTCCTGGTTCTGGGCGTTGACCGCCCACGCGACGATGTAGCCGCGCATCATCCGGCCGCCGTCCGGCGCCGGACGTCCCGGCGGGAAGCCCGGATCGAGGCTGGTGAACGGCGGCACGCCCGCGGGCAAGCCGCTGTGCGCCGACCAGTACGTCGGCTGATCACCGGTCAGGTTGAGCGTGACGTCGAACCAGTTCCAGCCCAGGTGGGCCCGTTCACCACCAACGGCGGCGAGCGGCGCGTCGCCGTTGATGAAGTACATCTGCACCTTCAGGTCCGTCGGCCAGTCGTTGCTCATCGACAGGAAGGTGTCCTGGGTGAGGAATCCGGCGGCATCCCAACGGAGATCCACCTTCGAGAAGTAGAGCAGGCTGCCCTTGGTTCCCGCGTCACCGGTCACGGCAGGCCCCGGTGCCGGACAGAGCGTGCAGACGCCCTGGAAGTAGCCGCCCATGTCGAGACAATCGAGCTCGCTCAGGTGGTCCATGCAGACCGCACCGCCGAGACAGCAGGCGCCGGTCTCCTCGCAGACGATCACCGCGCACTTGCCGCACTCGGTCCATGACGAGTACATCGCGTTCGCCATGCAGTCGGCCTCGGTCATATCGTCGATGCAGGTCGCGTCGCAGAGACAGCACGCACCCGTGGGCTCGCACAGCGGGACGATGGCGACGCAATCCGTGCAGAGCGTGAACGAGAAGAACAGCGGGTTCGCGAGGCACTCGTCCTCGGGTGTGTCATCCGTACACGTGCCGTCGCAGA
>JAAELP010000050.1 GCA_024226535.1 Planctomycetota bacterium
CGCAGCGGCCCCTCGATCGCGGCGAGCGAACCGAAGTCCTTTCGAGGGAGGATCTCCACGAAACGAAGTCGGCCGCCCGGGTTCACGAGGAATTCGTCGGCGCGGGAACCGGCGAGCGGGAGCGGCTCGAAGCCGTCGGGTGGCGAGATGCCCGGGACGTCCGCCGCGGCGATCGATTCGAGGAGCAGGACGCCGCCTGCCGCGAGTCCGGTCCGTTCCTCGTTTCCGAGGGTCAGGGCCCCGAGTCCGGTGACCCGTTCCAACCGGGCGGTGCCCGCGCGGACGACGCTGGCCGCATCGGCGTCACCGGCGAGGATCGGAATCGCGTCCCGGGCGCGGACCAGGCCGGCGAGGTCGTCGATCGGCATGGCCCTCGTGGCGAGACCCCACTGTTCCCGCGCGTCGATCCATCCGTGGACGGCCGGGAGATCGGGAACGTCGCGAAGTCGTTCGACGAGGGACCGGACCGCCTGATCGGCCCGGTCGTCGGCGACCGTGTTCGTATCCGCGTCCGGGTCGGCGGCGTGGTGATCAGCGGGATCCACGACGACGTAGAGATATTCGAGATCGCCGAATTCCTCGAGCCAGGCGTTGAACGCGATCATGAACGGTCGGTCGTCGCCGATCAGGTGGTTCGTGTCGGCGTCGAGTTCGAGGTTGCGGGCCGCGAAGATCGCGCCCGCGATCGCGAGCAGCAGGGCGACCACGACCGGGCGGCGTGGGTGACGCCCGATCCGATCGGCGAGCGCTCCGGCGAGCCGGTCGGGCAGATTCTCGGGACTCGGGTTCGGCGTTCGCTTCGACACGAGGGTTGGAGTCCGGAATCAGGCGGCGGTCGCCACGCGCCGAGGCGAGGGTGGGCGATGGGGGAGGCCACCGCGATGCCGTTCGATCGACGCCCCGTACGCGGGCGTCAGCTGGAGATCGCGGCGCCGGTGAGTCGATCGTGGGACGCGTGACCGTCGACGAGGGTGAGCACCGCTCGTCCCTGGACGTCGCGACCATCGAAGGGACAGTTTCGGGACCGGGATTCGAAGTCGTCCGCCGCGATCGTCCACCGCTCGTTCGGATCGATCACGGTGACGTCGGCGGGGCTGCCCACCGCGAGACCGCCGAAGCCGAGATCGGCGATCCCCAGCAGGCGGGCCGGCTCGATCGTCATCAGGGCGATGAGTCGCGGCCAGTCGATCGCGCCGGTGGCGACGAGCGTCTCCACGTAGATCGGAAGCGCGGTCTCGACGCCGATGATCCCGAGGGGGGCCTCTTCGAAGGGCTTCGCCTTCTCGGCGGGGGTGTGCGGCGCATGATCGGTCGCGAGGACGGTGATCACGCCGTCGGCGACGCCCTGGACGAGGGCGAGGCGATCCGACTCCTCGCGAAGCGGGGGGTTCATCTTCGCGTGGGTGTCGAAGCCGTCGACGGCCGCATCGGTCAGGAGGAGATGATGCGGGGAGACCTCCCCGGTGGCGGGGACGCCGTCCGCTCGGGCGGCGCGAAGGATGTCGACCGAACCACCGCTCGAGAGATGCTGGGCGTGATAGCGGGCGCCGATCGAGCGATCGAGGCGGAGATCCCGTTCGAGCATCAGTTCCTCGGCGACTCTCGGCCATCCGACGAGTCCGAGCTTCGCGCTCGTCGGGCCTTCATGCATCTGGGCACCGCGGGTGAGCGTCGGTTCCTGGCAGTGCTGCATGAACGCGGCACCGAGTGAAGCGCAGGTCTGCAGCACCTTCCGCATGAGATCGGCGTCGGCGATTCCGTCGCCGTCGTCGGTGAATGCCACGGCGCCCGCGGCCTGCATGGCGTGCATCGGTGCGAGCGCTTCCCCGTGCCGACCGACCGTGGCGGCCGCCGCGACCAGCACGCGACAGGCGGCGCGTTCACGGGCCCGCATCGCGACCCATTCGACCATGTCCGGCGTATCGAGGGCCGGGGCGGTGTTCGGCATGCAGCAGACCGTGCTGAATCCACCCGCGGCCGCGGCCCGGGACCCCGATTCGATCGTCTCCTTCGCGCCCTGGCCGGGCTCCCGAAGATGCACGTGCGGATCGATCAGGCCGGGGCAGACCAGAAGGCCGTCGACGTCGACCCGCCTCGCATCGCCCGCGTCGATCCGGTTCGGCGTGGTCTCCACCGCCGCGATCCGGCCGTCCTGCACGAGGACGTCGCCGGTGGCGTCGAGTCCGGTGGCGGGATCGAGGATCCGACCACCCGCGAGCAGCATCGACTTCGGTTCATCCCGCATCGGTGGTGTCCTCGGTCGTGGGTTCCTCGGTCGTGGTCTCGTCGATGATGCAGTCCTCCTGGACGGCCGGTGCATACGGCGGTTCGAGCCCGCCACCCTGCACCCAGGCGCCGTCGGCGAGGAAGACGACTTCCGTGCTGGGACCGTCGACTCGCGCGATCTCCTCCGCGGAGGCGTTGGCGTCCTCCAGCAGATGACGGCGCTGGGCGATCGAGAAGGTCCGCACCTGAGGCGTTCCGTGGATCACGGTGCGACGGCCCCGGGCGTTTCGTGGCACGAAGAAGCCGTAGTCCTTGAACCGGACGAGCACGACGTCGCCGTCGTCGTCCTGCACCCGCATCCAGCAACCCTTGACCGCACAGACTTCGGTGACCCATCCTTCGAGGACGATCTCGTAGCCCTCCGCCTCGGTCAGCGACGCGACGGGGACGCTGGTCCGCTTGACCGTCTGGGCGTCTCCATAGGCGTTCCAACCATCGCCGAGGGCCTGATTGGTGGCGTGCGAGCCGCCGCATCCCGAAAGCAGGATGCCAAGGGGGATGGTGGCGAGAATCGAGGTCAGACGCTTGAAGGCGTGATTCATGTCGGATGCTCCGGTCGGTGGGGGCCGGCA
>JAAELP010000051.1 GCA_024226535.1 Planctomycetota bacterium
GACCGTCACGCCGGGCCCCGTCGCCGCGACCGGCCACCGCACGACGATATCGCGATCGAGACGCGATCCGTCGACGTCGGCAAGCGTGATCTCGGTGCGCGTGTCGCCGTTCGTCACCCGCAGTTCGTGCGATGGGCTCTCCGGCACGCCGCCGGTGACGACGTCACGAATGTTCATCGTGAGCGTCGCCCGCGCCGGCAGCCCGTACTCGGAGACATCGACCGAGACCTTCGCGCGATCAGGCACGCGCCCGGTTTCGCCCATGTACCGCGGCATGATCACCGTCGGGAAGCGCCACTCCCAACGGCCCTCGGCGCGCCACGCGAGCTTCTGATCCAGCTCGATCTCGCACGTGACCTCGGTGCGGGCCGGCACGTTGCCGATCTCCTGCGTGAACACGCTCGACCGCTCCTGCTCGAGCACGGCGGCGCTGCGTCCCTCGACGAGCGCCTTCTCGAACCGCTCACGGGCCGCCTCGCGGCGATCGACCTCACCGACGATGCGCTTCTCGCCGACGATGAACGTGTACCCGCTCACCGCCGCGTCGGCCGGCAGCGGCACCTGGTAGGTGAGGCGAAGCGGCACGTCGCGATCGTTGACGAACTTCTGTCGAAGGACCACGCGGGCCAGCCCGCCGCGGGCATCGACGGTCAGATCGGCGCCGCGGAACGGCAGCGTCTGGCCTTCAGTCGTGACGAGGCGACCCCCGCTGCCCGGATGCGAGGCGGTCGCGGGGTGGTATTGGGTCATCGGCGTCATTGTGGCACCTCCGTTGGGGTTCAGGGGTCTCTGAACGACCAACGCGCGCCGCGAACGCCTGGTGACACTCAAAATGACCGAGCGCGACACCCCAGCGACGGGCAGCCGGACCCCGAATCCGGAATCCGGAACCCGACGTCCACGTTCCGAGAACCGCGATCCGGAGGAGATAGGCACCCCCTACGGCCCCGGGATCCCCCCGAAACGCGAGGTTGGTGGTTCAATCGCGGCCCTCGCGCCGGTAGGATAGGGATCCCGCGTCGGGGTCTTTCGAGGTTGAGGAGGGTGTTCCATGGGGAACGCAACGGGTCCGGTCACGCTACTGTGCGCGCTTCTGTTGCTGCCGTTCGGCTCGATGGCCGCCGCTGCTCCGCCGCTCGCCACGCCCGATCTGCTCACGCCGGCCGCCCCGGCGAAGGCGGCGGCACGAGCCGTGGACCACGCCGCGATCGCACGGCACCGCATCGTCACCATCGATCGCGGCGCGTTGGACGCTCCGCCGGCGGCGGGCGTGCGGGCCACGTTCTTC
Source organism: Planctomycetota bacterium (assembly GCA_024226535.1). Lineage (GTDB taxonomy): Bacteria > Planctomycetota > Phycisphaerae > Phycisphaerales > SM1A02 > JAAELP01. Next base: position 1,289 of record JAAELP010000051.1, read on the forward strand.
GACGACGCCTCGTTCGTGCTGCTCCCGGTCGCCACCGAGACGAAGGCGCCGGGGCGGTCCACGACCAGCGGCACGCTCGAAGGCATCGAGGGCGGCTCGTTCGTCCTCGTCGCGCGCGACGAGCGGATCCTGCTGAACGTCTGGGCGCCGGGACACGGCGTCTTCCATCTACGCGAACTCGGTGACGGCACGTACGCCGCCCGCCAGATCGACAGCGGTGCCTTCCCGCCGTGCGCGACCGAGGCGCACCCGCCCGGGCTCGCCCCCGGCGCAGCCGCCGGCGCAGCGAAGGCCGGCGAGCCCATCGGGCTCTGCGTGGACGACGGCTCGGTGATCGACATCCTCGTGGTGTACACGGCCGCGGCGCGGATCGCCGAGGGCGGTACCGCCGCGATGGAGATGCTGATCGACGCGTGCGAGTCCTCGTCCAACATCGCGTACGGCAACAGCGCGATGGCGACGACCCTCAACATCGTCGGCATGGTCGAGGTCGACTACACCGAGACCGGCGACTCCGCCCTGGATCGGGCCGCGCTGACCGATCCGGACGACGGGATCATCGACGAAGTGCACGACATGCGCGATTCGATGGGCGCCGACCTCGTGGCCATGATCCTCGACGACCTCGAAAACTGCGGGCGCGCCCACTTCACGATCCAGGAAGACAACACGCCGGTGCCCCGCCTGGGTTTCAGCGTCAGTCGCCGCGACTGTGTCGTCGACAACCTGACCTTCGTCCACGAGCTCGGCCACAACCAGGGCGCTCGGCACGACCGCGGCGCGGACAACTCCGAGGCCGCGTTCCTGTACGGGCACGGCTACATCGATCCCGGGGGCACGTTCCGAACGGTCATGGCAGTCTTCACGGACGGTGTCGATCGCGTGCAGTACTTCTCGAATCCCGACGTGCTGTTCATGGGACTGCCCATGGGGATCGCGCCGGGTGCTCCGGACTCCGCGCACAACGCGCTGATGATCGACAACACCGCGTTCAACGCCGCCAACCTGCGCCCGAGCATCCCCCAGGACTGCAACAGCAACAGCGTCTTCGACAGCGACGACATCATCAACGGAACCAGCGACGATGCGAACGACAACGGCATTCCCGACGAGTGCGAAGAGGGCGAGGTGTTCTTCGTATCCGCCTCGGCCACCGGAGCCGGCGACGGGTCGGGGTGGGCGGACGCCTTCACCGATCTTCAGGCCGCGCTCGTGGAGTCGGCAAGCCTGTGCCGTCCGGTGAGCGAGATCTGGGTGGCCGCCGGAACGTACCGGCCGGATCTCGGCACGGGCGATCGCAACGCTACGTTCAAGCTGCGCAGCGGCCTCGCGTTGTACGGAGGATTCGCCGGGAACGAGACGAACCGCGACGAGCGCGACGCCGGCGCGAATCCGACGATCCTGAGCGGCGACCTGGCCGGCAACGATATCCGCGACTTCGTGAACAACGCGGAGAACGCGATCCACGTGGTGGACGCATCCGGTACCGACGAAACCTCGCGACTCGACGGGTTCGTGATCGAGGGTGGCAACGCGGCCGGCGCCAGCGGAACCCTCTCGCACGGCGCCGGGATGTTCTTCGACGAGGGCAGTCCGGTCGTCGTCGATTGCGTGTTCAGGCACAACAGCACCCACTCCCGCGGCGGTGCGCTGGGCATGGTCGATTCGTCCAGCCCGCTCTTCGTGAACTGCCGCTTCCTCCGGAACCGCGCGACGGGAGGCACCACCCGCAGCGGTGGCGTCGTGTCCAGCCTGCTGTTCAACTCCGACGGAGATCCCGTGTGGATCAACTGCGAGTTCAGCGGCAACGGCGCGACCGGCAACGGCGGCGTGGCCGTCACCGACTCACCGCTGCTCTTCATCAACTGCACGTTCGCCAGCAACGTGGCCGCGCAACGCGGCGGCGCCTTCGCCGTCGAAACGAACGGTGATGTCGAACTGCACAACTGCATCCTGTGGCGCAACGCCGACGAGGAAGGGATGGACGAATCGGCGCAAGTCCACCTGATCGGCAGCGCCGACGCCTCGGCGAGTCACTCGATCATCCAGGGCCTCTCGACGCTGGCGGGATCCGGCAACATCGACGCCGATCCGAAGTTCGTCGATTTCGACGGACCCGACAACGCCATCGGCAGCCTGGACGACGACTTCCGACTCTTCGCCGATTCGGCCGCGATCGACGCCGCGGACAACACGGCGCTCCCTGCCGACACCGCTGACATCGACCGTGACGGTGACACGACCGAGACCATGCCGGTGGACAAGGCCGGCGCCACGCGCTTCGTCGACGATCCGGACGTCGCCGACACCGGCACCCCGGACGGCGTTCACCCGGCGCTGGACATGGGCGCTCACGAACGGCAGGCGCTCCCGTGCTTCGGTGATGTCGACGGCTCGGGCTCCGTGGGCTTCGGCGACATCCTCGGGGTCATCGGCGGCTGGGGACCGTGTCCGGGCTGCCCGGAGGACCTCAGCGGCAATGGCGTCCTCGACTTCGCGGACATCCTCCAGATCATCGGGAACTGGGGACCGTGCTGACGGCGTGTGAGCGTGTGGACTTCCGATTCGGTCGGAGGACCTGCTTGGCAGATCGTTGCGCGCCCGGCATTCTCCTCAGGGGCACAGCCCCCAGTTGATCAAGACGGCGATGAGGTCGCCGAAGCCGACGGTTCCGTTGCCGTTGATGTCCGCGAGGCACGGTGCCGGTGGGGCGCACGGCCCCCAGTTCGAGATGACGATCAGGAAGTCATTGAAGTCGACGGCACCGCTGCCGTCGAGGTCGGCTTCGCAGCCGACGTCGGTCGGGGCGTCGGCGCAGGCCTGCCGATCCGTGATCGAGGTCGGGGCGAAGGCGATGCAGGCGGTGACGACGGCGGCGAGCAGCACGCTTCGCGCCGGGAGCTTGTGATGGGTCATCGAGCGTCCTCCCAATGATCGTGATGGGCTTCGCGTCAGGTTCGTGCGGATGCGGCGTGTGTTCATTGGGCGCATGATCCCCACTCCCCGATGACGAACAGGATGTCGGCGAAGTCGACGCTTCCGTTGCCGTTGAGGTCCTCCGGGCACTCCGGCGGGCACGGGCCCCACGCGGCGATCACCAGGAGGATGTCGGCGAAGTCCGCCGCGCAGTTCCCGCTCAGGTCGGCGGGACAGACGGGCGGGGCCTGGCACTCGTCGGGGACCCCGTCGAAATCGCAGTCCTTGCTCGCGCCGCTCTCGATGTCGCACTTGTCGCGCACGGAGTTGGTGTTGCAGTCGCAGGCCGGCTGCGGGGCCACGTCCGTCATGCCGGTGATCATGTCCGAGCAGACCGGGTTGGTGACGTCGACCAGGTTGTCGATGTCGTGGACCCAGTCCACGCCATTGGCGGTCATCGTGATGCCGCCGGGGTTGCACGTTCCGCAGTAGTCGATCTCCACCTCCGTGGACGGCTCGCCGACCTTGGTGAAGATGAACGTCGGGCACACGGAGATCGTGGAGTCGAAGGTGCCGCCGTTGCAGTGGGTCTTGGTCGCGGTGAGCGAGCTTCCCGCCGGCTGCCCGGCGCTGCCGTCCACGCGGACGCGCACGTCCCAGTCCTCGGGATCCTGCCCGCCGTTGAAGGTCACCGTGATCGGCGACACGCTCACGAGGTCGAGCTGCTCCATCTGGATCGGCACCTGGACCGAGTTCGCCGAGGGGAGGTCGCAGCGATCGAACGGGTCGCTCGGGCGTGTCACGAGCGTGTCGGCGTCGCCGAAGTCCAGCGGGCCGAAGCCGGGCAGCGTCACGACACCGAGCGGCTCGCCCTGGAAGCAGATGGTGTCGGCGAACGGATCCGATCCCTTGCCGAAGAAATCCGCGGGGATCGGGCATGCGCTCGGGGCACTGAAATCCTCGCAGTTCTGCGTGCCGTCCGCCGGGATCGCCGACGTCTGCCAGGCGTCGATCTTCACCGGTCCGCTCACGCAGCCGGGCCCTTCGCCCGGGCAGGCGACGATGGTCTCGATGCCGTGGCTCCATTCGTCCTGCGGCCCGTCGTGGTTGACCGTGAACACCTCGAACTGGCAGACCGTACCCGGACCGGTGAAAACGCCGCTCAGCCCGATGCACTGCTCGAACGTGACGCCCTCCACGCACTCGCCGGGGGCGAGACAGCACGCGCCGGTGACGCAGAGTTCCCCGAAGCCGAACTGGGTGGCCGGTGCCGTGAGCATCACGCCGACACCGTCCTCGTAGACGCCGAGCGCGCCGAGGTCGCCGGAGAACGGGCTGCCCGCGGCAACCGAGAACTGTCCGATCAGCACCGCGAAGGGTCCGCCCGGAGTCGATACGCAGTAGATGCCGTCGCCATCGCCGACCGGGGTCGCGTTGTTCGGCGGGTAGGGCTTCACGATGGTCTCGGGCTGATCCGGTGACGAGGCCCACCCGCCGTCGGGCGTGATCACTACCGGCGATCCGAAGCCCGTGCCGGGCCCGTTGAAGTCGAAGTCGTTGAACTGGACGATGCTGGGAAGCGCCGGTTGGGTCCCGGCGTACCCCTGCGGCACGCCGATCGTCAGCATCGAGTCCAGGAAGAGGTTCGGCACGGCGCCGACGATGAACTCATTCTGCGGAAGCTGCTGGTGGGCGCCGAAGACCGTCACCTGGAAGAAGCCGCTTCCGCCGGAATCGAGGATCTGCGGAAACAGCAGCGTGCCCCCCACCGCCACGACCTGGTCCGTGGGATTGTCGAACGTCGCGTACAGGCGATAGACGTCCAGGTCGTCGCCGGTGGTCGCCGTCTCCGGCTGCATGGTGACGGCGAGGCCCGTGAACCCGGCGGACGCGGATCCGGACAGGGCGAGGGCGCCGGCGACGCTCGCCAGCGTGATCTTGCGTGGTGACATGAGCGGCTCCTTATCGTTCGATGCGCACGCATGACCGGACGAGTCGCTCTGCGACCGAAGCCGGTCCAGGATTGCGCGGGAGGCGCGCTCGCAATGTCGTGGTGCCCCCCACGGCAGGGGGATCCTAAAGGGCCGCTCGCACGTCGTGGGGGAGATCCTCGGTCAAATTCAATCGTGATTGCTTTCACGAACAGTCGCCGGAGGCGGTCCCGAAGCCGATCGATGGGTTCGGCCGGTCCGCGGTTTCGACCGTTTCCCGGGGGGACGCCGCCCCATCACCGGGTCGTTTCCCTATTGCGGCGTGCGGCGAAGGGGCGAGCATGAAGGGAGCTTCTTCCTCATCACGGGAGCCAGGAACATGACACGGAATGGTCTTCGGGGGAGGACCGTCACGGCGCGGGCGATCCTCGTTGCGAGTTGCGCGCTGTTCGTCACCACCTCGACGGCATTCGCCGGCGGCACCCTGGATGTCTGCCAGCAGATCAACGTCGCCTCGTACCAGCATTACCTCGAGGACCTGCTCTACACCCACGCCGGCGACAACCGAGGCTACGGGCCGGAGCATGACCTGGCCCGCGCCAACATCGTCTCTACGTTCGAGTCGTTCGGGTTCGACGTCACCCTCGAGCCGTTCGACTACTCCGGGACGGAGTACTACAACGTCGTCGCGGTGAAACAGGGGTCGTTCCTGCCGAACAGCCGGTACATCATCGGCGCCCACTTCGACTCCGCGAACAACCCCGGGGCCGACGACAACGGCTCCGGCACGGCCGGCGTGATGGAGATCGCGCGCGTCCTCGCGCCGCTCGACTTCGCGTACACGATCGTCTTCATCGCCTTCGACCGGGAGGAGCAGGGACTTCACGGCTCCGACGCCTACGCCACGGCGCACGCGGGCGATGACATCCGGGGGATGGTCTCGCTCGACATGATCGCCTACAACAGCGGCGCGGAGTCGGTGGATCTCTACGGCCGGGCGGCCTCGAACTCGGTCAAGGACGCGCTCGCCGATGCCGTTGCCGATTACAGCGGCGGGCTGGACCTATCGATCCAGGGGAGCATGGATGCGTCGGATCACGCCCCGTTCGAGTGGCAGGGCTTTCCCGCGTGCCTGATCATCGAGGACTGGGGGAACCCGTACTACCACACCCAGTCCGACAACGTCGATATGCCGGGCTACCTGGACTACGACTTCGCGGTCAAGGTGTGCCGCAGCGTCACGGGTTGGCTCGCGGACGCAGCCGTCCGCCTGGTCCCGGCGTGTACCGCCGACCTCGACGCCAGCGGCGACGTCGGGTTCGGGGACATCCTCACGATCATCGGCGCCTGGGGCGCGTGCAGCGAAGCCTGCCCGGAGGATCTCGACGCCAGCGGTGACGTCGGGTTCGGGGACGTCCTCGCCGTCATCGGCGCGTGGGGCCCGTGCCCGCTCTGACCGAACCGCGACCCGAAGCCCGTCGCTCGTAGAATCTCCGCATGAGCGACCGGTCGTCACCCAGCGCCGGACCTCGCCGCCAGGTCCGGCGGTGGGTCGTGATCGCGTTCGCCGCGGCCGTGGTCGTCACCGGCGTCACCGCCGTGGCCCTGACCCGCTACGAGTCCTACTCCAGCCTGTACGACGCCACCTATGTCGGTAGCGCCAAGTGCGGCGAGTGTCACACGCTGGTGTACGCCGACTGGGAGGCGTCGCCACACGCGTTGATCCTGCGCGACCCGTCACCGACGTCCGTCGTCGGGGACTTCGACGATCACCAATGGACGCTGCCGGCGGAGCACCGGCGCGGCCCCGCCGACGACGAGCCCGTCGCCCGGATGTACCGCGCCGACGACGCGTACCACATGGCGCTGCGCGACCCGGCGACCGGCGAGATGGACTCGTGGCGCATCGACCACGTCGTCGGCTACCAGTACCGGCAGGTCTACCTGCACCGGGAACCGGACGGCGTGCTGCGGCGGTTGCCGATCCAGTGGTCGGTGGAGCGACGCGAGTTCTTTCCGTACTGGAACTTCCAGGAGGGCAGCCGACCGTCGGCGGCGGACTTCCGTGCGCAGATGCGCAGCCAGAACTCGGCGTGGAACCTGTTCTGCGCGCGGTGCCACGTCACGCGTCTGGAGATCCTCGCCCGGACTCCGGACCACCAGGCGGCGGAGACGCGTTGGGCGGAGGACGGCATCGGCTGCGAGGCGTGCCACGGTCCCGGCAGCCAGCACGTCAACTACTTCGAGGGCAACTACGTCAACCGGATCGCTGCGTTCCTCAACGGCCGCGTGCGCGGCGAGCCCGTCGCGTACATCTCGTCGGCGTCGAAGATGGACCGGGGGCGCGACATGAGCGTCTGCGCGCGGTGCCACGGTCCGGACATCATGATGGTCTCGACCGAAGCGTACCGGCTCTACGAGCCCGGGTACGGCGGACAGGGTCGCGTCAACGATCTGTCGCCGCACTTCCGGGAGTTCCCGCTTCAGCCCGGGCGACGCGATCCCACCGTCGAGTGCTGGGACGACGGCCGGCCGAAGGGCATCGGCATGCTGTTCCGGTCGTTCATCGAGTCCGCGTGCTACGCCGAGGCGGACGTGCGTTGCTACGACTGCCACGATCCGCACCAGAACAAGCGGGCGACGCGGCCCGGGATGCGCGGAGCCTCGGCCACGAGCGACGCCTACTGCCTGGACTGCCACGGACACCTCGCCGACGACGTCGTCGCCCACACGCACCACGAGCCCGGCACGCCGGGTTCGTTCTGCTACGACTGCCACATGCCGCGGGAGATTCTCAATCTCGTCGGCGGCTGGGCGCGCTTCACGCGCACGCACCAGATGAGCTCGATCCCGAACCCGGAGGCGACGATCGAACACGGCGAGGGCGCGCCGAACGCGTGCACCGAGTGCCACGAGGCAGAAGGCCCGCAATGGGCGCTGGACTGGATGCGGCAGTGGTACGACTGACCAAGATGGGTGCCGTGGTCTTGCCCGTAGGGTAAGGCCGCGCTTCGCTCGTCTTGACCACGCGGCCTTGGCTGCGCCAAGACCACGGCACCCGGAGTTTCTGAGCGGGGGCACCTCCCCGCCAACGCTACCAGCTTCGGCGCTTGCCGTCCTCGATGGTGAAGGGGCGTTCCATGCGTTTGCCGTCCACGTTCACGAGCCAGAGCAGCACGCCTTCCGGCACTTTGTTGAACGCCACCGGCTTCGCCATCACGCGGCGGCGACCGCGCGACACCCAGCCGCCGTCCGCCCACACGAACAGGTGATAGGTGCCTCCCGGCGCGACCCGGACCACCGGGTGCGTCGTGACCTGGGGCGGCTCGGCCTTCCCGTCACCCTTCGGTGTCAGCTCCAGCCGGAACGTCGACTCCGAGAGCGGCACCTGCGGTCGCGCCTCGCCATCGGCGCCGAGCAGGAAGGGCGGCGCGGCGGGGACGAGCTCCCCATCCACGTAGAACGCCGGCAGGTAGACGATGCGCCGGCCCATGCGCGTGAACTCGGCGCGGTCGTCTTCGATGCGGCCCCAGTGGATCGCGCGCCACTCGCCACCGTTGAAGACGCAGACGTAGGCGAATCGGTGATCCTCGGGGATCGGCTCGGTGATCGGTACGGAGACGTTGCTCGTCTCCATGTACTGCGAGGTGACGTCGCGGAAGTTGGTGCCGCCGAGCCAGCGCGGAACGTCCTCCTCCTCGGTCTTGATGAACCCGAGGCTGTCGCGCTGGATGGAGTACGTCTTGCGATACACCTTCGCGGCACGGTGCGAGAGCTTCGCGCTGCCGTGTCCCGAGGCGTCGAGGATCACCTCCCACGCGTGGTTGTTGTCGCGGTTGGCCCACCACGGCGTGTAGTCCGTCGCGCTCATGACGGCGTTCGCCCGCATCGAGTAGCCCATCATGTTGCTGATGTCTTCGCAGCGACCGGCGCCCCGGTCGATCATCTCCTCGTAGCTCTGATCGGTGGGGTGGAGGTAGTAGAGCTCCCGGAACTTCACGAGACCGCTGACGTCCTTGCTGATCTTGCGACCCGCCGCGAGGGGATCGGTGGGGTCTTCCAGCTCGTCGGTGAGGTCGGCAAAGCGATCGAGGTTGGGACGGCGCCACCACCCCAATGGCTCGTTGCTTCCGCGGTAGGGAAGGATGTACTCGCAGAAGTTCTCGAACGAGACGTCCTCCGCCCAGGGCTTCGTGCGCCACGCATCGAACGCGAGGTCGATGTTCTCGATGAGGTAGCCGGCGCTGATCGTCTCCAGGTCGCGATCGAAGTTCTTGGATCCGAATTCGACCGTGCCGTACTCATCCTCCAGCGCGTCGAGGACGGCCTGCGCTTCCTTCAGGTTGCGGTGATTCCGCGCGTTGAAGCTCACCTCGATGCCGCCTGCGTCCTGGAGCACCGTCAGCTTGAAGCCGTGCTCGCCCATGTTGGCGATCAGGAACTCGGCGGCAGCGATCTTCTGCTCGTCGCCTTCGGCGAGGTAATGATCGAGAACCGCTTCCAGCTCGGCGCGGTTGCGCCCGGCGCTCTCGAGGGCCTCGTCGACCGTCGCCGGCGGTGCGGCGGCCAGGGAGGACGCGAGCAGGAGCGGCACCGCCGCGAGGCACGAGCGGCGGAGGACGGCGGTGAGACGCTGAGACATGATGATCTCCCCAGAGGTTCAGGTCCATCATACCGGCGTCCCCCACAGGCCCGCGCGCCGTTTCGGAGGGTTCGAATCCCGGGAGCTTCCCACGTTCCCGGGCTTCCCCAGATTCCAGGTCATTGACCGCAGGCGGCACGAGTCGTAGCTTGGGACGTCCGGGGTAACGCGGAGGGCGACGATATGGACCGATGCTCACCCGGGTTCGCCGCGGCGACACTCATCGCCGCGCTCTCGACGGCCGGTGAACTGCAAGCCCAGCCCTACGCCGGCGGCCAGGGGCCATGGCGTTCGGTGACCGGACTGGACAACAACCCCACGTATCCGAGGTGGGGCGCGGCGAACATCCACCTGCTTCGCTACACGCTCCTGGCCTACGAGGACGGGACCTCCGAGCCCGCCGGGACGTGGCGGCCGGGCACGCGCGCGATCAGCAACGAGCTCTGCGCGCAGCAGGGTCCCATGCCCAACGCCGGCGGCGCCACGAACTACCTCTGGCAGTGGGGGCAGTTCCTCGATCACGACATCGCGCTGACCGACGTCGCGATCCCGCACGAGCCGTTCGACATTCCCGTCCCCCGCTGCGACCCGATGTTCGACCCGGGGTGCTTCGGCAATCGCTTCATCCCGTTGTCACGGTCGATCCACGACCCCGACACCGGCACCGATCCCGGCAACCCGCGTCAGCAGATCAACCAGATCACCGCGTTCATCGACGCATCCAACGTCTACGGATCCGACCACGTGCGCGCCGCGGCCCTGCGCACGAACGACGGCACCGGGATGCTGCGCATGAGCTTCGGCGGGCTGCTGCCGTGGAACTTCGACGGCCTGCCCAACCTCGGGGGGCCGAGCGCCGATCTCTTCCTCGCCGGCGACGTCCGCTGCAACGAGCAGGTCGGGCTCACCTCCATGCACACGCTGTTCGTGCGCGAGCACAACCGCGTCGCCCGCCGGCTTCGCCACGCGATACCGAAGATGACCGGCGAGGAGATCTACCAGCGGGCGCGGGCGTGGGTCGGGGCGCTGCTCCAGGTCATCACATACCGGGAGTTCCTCCCGCTGCTCATCGGGGCCGACGCGATCGATCCGTACGCCGGCTACGACCCCGACGTCGACCCGGGGCTCGTCAACGTCTTCTCCGCGGCGTGCTACCGGGTCGGTCACACCTTGCTGTCGCCGACGATCATGCGGCTCGACGCGACCGGCAAGCCGATTCCCGAGGGCCACCTCGCGTTGCAGGACGCGTTCTTCGCGCCCCAGCGGATCACCGGCGAGGGCGGCATCGAGCCGATCCTCCGCGGCCTCGCCGCCGCCCAAGCCCAGACGGTGGACACCAGGATCGTCGACGACGTGCGCAACATGCTCTTCCTCGCGCCGGACCCGACCTTCCTCGACCTCGCCGCGATCAACATGCAACGCGGGCGCGATCACGGACTGCCCGGCTACAACCAGGTCCGCGTGGACTACGACCTCGAACCCGCGCGGGACTTCGGCGACATCACGTCCGACAAGTGGGCGCGCCGCGCGTTGGAGCGCATGTACGACCACGTCGACGACGTCGACGCGTGGCTCGGCGCGATCGCCGAGGATCACGTCGACGGCGCGATGGTCGGCGAGCTGATCCAGACCGTCCTCGCCGAGCAGTTCGCGCGGCTGCGCGACGGGGATCGCTTCTGGCACGAGAACGTCTTCGACGGCGCGGACCTCGCCGAGCTCCAGGCGACGCGGCTGTCGGACGTCATCCGGCGGAACACCCCGATCCGCCGCGAGATCCAGGACGAGGTGTTCCTGATGCCGGATCGCGGACGCTGATCGTACCGGGTCCGAATACACGAACCACCGCCTGGATCCGGCCCTACAGAACGCACAGATTCGCGCCGGCGGCGCCGCCTTCCTGGACGGCTCAGGCCGCGTCGCCCACCGCCCGATCTAACGAACAGCGCCCGCGCCGTTGCTTCCGGCCCCCGTGAATCGGATGGTCGACGGCTGCGAGCGCGCCCGCGTGGGGGGGAACCGCATGAGAGATCAGAGATTCGTCCGCAATGTCGTGTACGGCTTCCTCGGCGGCCTCACGGCGCTGTCGTTCATCCTGCCGGATCGGATCACGGTACCCGTCATGATGGCGACGCCCGCCGCGGCGACCGACCAGATCGTGCTCACCGATCTCGCCCGCGACTTCCTCGCGTCGCATGTCGACTTCGACGTCACGCCGCCGGACGGCCTCGGCCACTACGCCGGCAACGTCGCCCAGCTCATCGGGCCCGACGGACGACCGCTCCAGGTGCACGGCGTCACCGACTTCAACGTCAGCTTCGGCAGCATCGTGCCCGGCGTTCCCTACGCGGCGCGGGCGAGCGTCCTCGGCGCCGAGATCACGTCCGGCGGCAACCCGATCCCCGTCACGATCCAGGCCGAGACCGACACGCAGACCTTCGAGCCGTACGGCAGCTACAACGACCCCGGCGGCACCGGCGACGTCAACGACGGCGCCAACCCCCGTCACTACATCTTCTCGCTCGACGAGGTGTACACGGCGGAGACGCCGATCTCCATCACCGCCACGAGCTGGCTCGCGTCGACCGGAGACACCAGTTACGGGCACACGGCGACCTTCCCGACGAACTCCACGGACGCCATCAACTCCCAAGTGGCGACGCAGATCACGGTGCCGGTCGACTGCACGATCACCAGCATCACCGCCTACACCTACGCCGACGAGGACTACAACAACACGCGGTACGCCCTCTACGCGGATAACGCGGGCGAGCCCGGCGCGCTGATCACCGAGTCGGCGAAGGGCGATGCGCCCTACTACTGGACTTGGTTCACGATCGACGTGCCGGACACGCCGATCACGGCCGGCACCTACTGGCTCGCCGTCGGCCAGAACGGGAGCCCGCAGAAGATCCGGAGGGACAACAGCGGCGGACAGACCCGCCGGAACTCGTACAACGCCGAGGACGAAGGCGGATTCCAGGCGAACTGGACGGGCACGACCAGCAGCGGGACCGAGCGCGTCTCCATCTACGCCTCGTTCACGGGGGCGTCCTCGTGGTCGCAGCACATGACCGTGCGCAGCGGCGACGACTCGCCGTACGTCAAGGTCCTCAAGGATGGCGACGCCGTCCCGAACATCCCCGCCTTCCAGGACCAGGCCGGTCTCTCCGACTTCGTCGACCCCTACGTCGACGTCGCCTCCGGGCTCGTCACCCTCCAGGACAACCAGGCGATCTACCTCTTCGAGCTTGGAACCACCAACCTCGCCTCGCCTTCGGCCGACTTCCAGGATCTCGTGATCATGGTCACCCTGGCGACGGATCCCGCGTACTTCGTCTCACCGGACACCACGACCACCGGGCTCAACGCCATCGGCTACAAGGTCGACAGCCAGTGGACCGACTCCGGCGGACACAACATCGCGCCGCACCTCTACAAGCCGAGCCTCGGTGACTCCGCCGGAGTCTCCGGCGTCACCAGCAGCGGCGGTGTCGACTCCCCCGCCTCCTTCTACGACTGGTTCCGCGACGATCTCGGCACCAACCAGTCCGTCGTCCAGGACATCGTCCTCACCAACGACGGCTTCGGCGTCTACGAGTTCACCACGAGCGCGTTCTTCCCGCTCGACGGTCGCTTGTACGGCAACGAAGGGGAGGCCCACAACAGCAACTTCACGTACGCCATGCAGGCCGACTTCACCTACGACGCCTCCGCCAGCCAGTTCTTCGAGTTCCAGGGCGGCGACGGCGCGTTCCTCTTCATCAACGGCAAGCTCGCGATCGATCTCGGCGGCGTCCAGTCCGGCGTGACCCAGCGCGCCGATGTCGACCGCCTCGGCCTCACCGACGGCCAGACCTACGACGTCAAGCTCTTCTACGCCAGGCGCCACCCCGGAGCGTCGAACTTCAACTTCCGCACCAACGCCGTCCTCTCCAGCGGCGAGATGCTCGGGTTCGTCACCGCCGCGTTCGACTGAGCCGATCGGGGCAGGCCACGGTCACTGGTCGCCGTGGGACGCGGGTTCGATGTGCACGAGCACCTCGGCCACGGACGTGACCCCCTGCACCAGCCGGCGTTGCACGTGGTGGCCGATGCGGTGGCCCTCGTCGACGGTGATCGCGCCGTCCACCTCGACGTGGATGTCCACGAACGACTCGATGCCGGAGCGCCGGACCCGCAGTTGCTCGATCCGCACGACGCCCGGCGTGCTCTCGGCGATGCTCCGGATCCGCGCGATGGTCTCGTCGTCGCTCTGCTCGTCCATGAGGTGGGACGCACTGCGCCGGTAGAGTTGGACCGACGTGAGCAGGATGAAGCCGACCACGACGAGCGCGGCGATCGCGTCCACCCAGACGACCGAAGCCCCACCGTAGCGCACGATCGCAAGGCCGATGAACACGGCGACGGAACACAGGGCGTCGCTCCGGTGATCCCACGCGCCGGTGACGAGCGCCTGCGATCCCGTCCGTCGGGCGACGCTTCGCTTGTATCGGTACGCCCCCTCCTTGATCACGGCGTTGCCCGCCGCGATCCACAGCGTCCAGACCGGCGGCAGGAGATGAGCGGACTGGAGACTCCGAACCGCCTCGACGGCCACGCCGACGGCCGAGAGCCCGATCACGACGGCGACGCTCAGCGCCGCGATGGACTCGGCGCGGCTGTGGCCGTAGGGATGCTCGCTGTCGGGCGGACGCTGCGCCACGCCGAGCGCGTAGAGGATCATGCCCGACGTCAGCCCATCGCCGATCGAGTTGACGGCGTCGGCGACGAGAGCGATCGAGTGTCCGAGGATCCCCGCCGCGAGCTTCACGACGGCAAGCACGAGGTTCAGCGCGAGCCCGAACGCCGCCGCGGCCCGCGCCCGACCGTAGAGCGACGAGATCGGTTCGACCGAAGTTGGCTCGGGATCGGTTCGGTTCATCGCGGCAACGCCGCTCGCAGCGTACCGGGAACGTCGCCGGGTTGTCAGCGTGATCCGCGTTCCCCGGCTTGGAACCGCCACCGCGCGAGGTGGTACTCGTTCATCGGATCCACCGCGCCGCTGTTGGGATCCAGGGCCAGCCCCGTCTCCACGCACTGACGAAACAGCGCCCGGGCCTCCTCGGGCCGACCGCCGAGCCGTTGCGCTTCTCCCGCGTAGTACAGCGCCTCGCAGGCCTGCTCCGGGTTGGACGCGGCGGTTCCCGCGACGAGGTCCTCCGGTGCCAGCGCGCCGGCCAGGCACGCGATGATCTTCGAGAGCCAGCTTCCGGCGGCGACGCCTTCGCGGCCGGTGGTCAGCACGGCCTCCGCTTCGGCGCGCCGGCTGGCCGCTTCGTCCGGAAGGCCCCGGCCCTCGAGGTGATCGGCGAGATCGTGCAGCACGAAGAACAGCCGAACGTCCGCATAGGTCACGGCGCTTCGTGCCTCACGGACCGCCCGGTAGTCCTCGGCGGCGCGCTCCAGGTATCCGGTGATCCACAGCGGCGTCGCGCGACCGTAGCGAGACCACATGTCGCCACGCGGGCGTAGCTCGGCGGCGCGCGAGTAGTCGTCGATCGCCGCCTCGTAATCTCCGAGACAGAGGTGGGCGACGGCGCGGTATCGGTGCGCCAAGGGAGAGGAGTCGAGCGCGATGACCTCCGTGAGCCGCACCACCGCCTCTCCGTATTGCTCACCTCTCATGAGCACCTCGGCCGGGAGCAGCGGCCAGCGCGCGTCTTCGGCGGACGCCGACAGGGCCTCCGCCGCCGCCAGCGCGCCGTCGTAGTCTCCCGTCAGCAGGCAGACGTACGCCAGGCGTTCCCGCGCCGCCAGATGCCGCGGATCACGGTCGAGCGCCTCGTGAAGGTGCGCGTTCGCGACGAGGAGATCGAGCGTGGCAAGGGATCGAAGGAACCAGGCGTCGGCGGTGTCCGGTGACGCGGGGATCTCCCGGGCGAGGAGTTCCGCGGGAAGCCGCCCCCCGGTCTCATCCACGACCTCCGCGAGCAGGTCACGGTACGCCCACGGCGACGGGCCGCGCTCGACGCGTTCCTTGAGCTGCGCGATGGCCGCGTGGATCAGGTCGTCGTCGTCGCCGCTCCGTCCCATCCGGTACTGCGCCTGGATCCAGACGAACCGCGCCTCCGGCAGGTCCTGGTGGTTCGAAGCCAGCGTCCGCGCCGGACCGAGCGCGGATTCCACCCGTCCGGACTCCAGCGCCCGCTGGAGCCGGATCGCTTCGTAGCGAGCCTTCGAGCGCGCCTCGACGGAGTCACGTTCGTGCTGCCGCTCGGCGGCGCGCTCCTGCCACGATAGCGCTCCCCAGACGGCAAGTGACGACACCGCGACGACCGCCGCCGCCATGGCGATCCGCCACCGGTGCTTGCGGAGCTTCCGGCGCACCGCGTAGACCCGGCTGGGACGCCGGGCCATGATCGCCTCGCCGCTCAGCGTGCGCCGCAGGTCGTCGCCGAGCGCGGACGCGGACGAATAACGGCGGTCCGGCTCCTTCTCGAGCGCCTTGAGCAGGATGGCCTCGAGGTCGCCGCCGATTCCCTTCACGAGCGACGACGGCCGGTGAGGGGGAGCCTCCGCGATGCGTTGCATGACCTCGCTCGCGCGGCCGGTGTGTCGAATGGCAACACGCCGATCAGCGCCTGGAAGAGCATCACGCCGAGCGCGTACACGTCCGTCCGCGCATCGATCGACGCCGACGCCCCCGCCGCCTGCTCCGGCGAGAGGTAGTGCAGTGTGCCGAGGACCTGGCCGGGGGCGGACAACGAGACCGCCAGCGTCCCCGCGTCGGTGGAGTCCGTCGCCTTCGCGAGGCCGAAGTCCAGGATGTGCGGCTCGCCACCAGCGTCGATGAGCACGTTGCCGGGCTTGAGGTCGCGATGCACGACCCCCTGCCCGTGCGCGTGTCGAAGCGCATCACACAGCGTCGCGAACAGACGCAGGATCGCGGAGCGTTCGGGACGCGCCCCGAGGAGATGGCGATCGAGGCTGACGCCTTCGACCAACTCCATCGCGTAGTACTGCTGGCCCGACACGAGCCGGCCGCCCTCGAGGATCCGCACGATGTTCGGATGGACGAGGCGGGCGGCGAGCCGTACCTCGCGATCGAAGCGTCGCCGCGCCGGGTCCGAGGCGAACGGCCCCGCCAGCAGGACCTTGAGGGCGACGTCGCGCCCGGTCCCCTCCTGAAGCGCCTCGTACACGACCCCCATCCCGCCCCGGCCGATCTCACGCCGGATCACGTACCCGCTGCGCTCGAACGCATCGGCGACGACCGCGGAGCCGCAGGGGTCCGCCGCGGCGACGCCGGCCAGCAGATCGCCCACCCCCGGACCGGCTCGGTCCTCGTCATCCAGCAGTCGATCGAAGGCGACGGAGTCACCTCGCCACACCGCCTCGAGGGCGTGATCCAGGCGGCCGACGAGATCGCCGTCCGCGTCATGTTCCGGCGCGCTATCCATCGTCGGGCCCGCTCGCGATCACCGGCCGCATGCGCTCCTGGAGCGTTCGCACCGCGCGCAGCAGCATCATCGACGCCGCCCGCGGCGTCACGTTCATCTGCTCGGCGATGTCGCGCACCGGGAGTTGATCGAAGAACGCGAGCGTGATGATCTCGCGGTAGGAGTCCTTGAGCCGGCCAAGCTCGAGCAGGAGCCGTTCCGTCTGCTCGGCGCGGTCCACCTCGCTTCTCGGCGAGATCACGCTTCCCGACAGGTGCTGCCAGAGCGGGCTGGAGTGCAGCGCGGTGCCGACGTTCGA
>JAAELP010000052.1 GCA_024226535.1 Planctomycetota bacterium
AAGTAGTACGGCTCGCAGCCGTCGTAGGTGCCGGGCTGGAAGCCGGGGTTGCAGTCGACGCGATTGTTCTGGAGCCAGTGATGCTCCAGCATGTGCGTCTTGAGGCCCGGGTACTCCGCCTGCGAGAAGGACGGCGAGCGGAAGCCGGCGGGGAGCGACCACGGGCTGACCCAGCCGTTGGAAGTGGTATCGTCGTCGTCGTTGTGCCGCATCACCTCGGGGTTGAACATGGCGGCGGGGCTGAGGCAGTAGCTCGACCACGCGGGGATGTCGCCGAGGTTCGTGTTGACGATCGCCAGGTCGCAGAAGTCGTCCGGCGCGTCCAGGCACGGCTGCGCGGAGCGGATCGGCTCGGTGTCCTTCGGGGCGTAGAAGATCGGGTCGTAGAAACGCCCGTTCGTGTACTGCGTGAACTGCTGGGCGTTGGGAAGGCGGAAGGAACCGAAGTACCCGAGCCCGCCGAGGGTGAAGACGATCGGTTGCGTGAGCGACGCGTTGGCGACCTGCCCGCGCTCGCACTTGTAGGCGAACATGCGGTACACGCCGGAATCGTGGTCCTGCCCGTAGCCCAGGTAGACGGGGGGGTGGTTCGCGGGGTTGTTGATGCCGCTGCCGCCGCCGTGGGCGTCGATGTACCCGTCGAACGCGGCGCCGGTGCTCCCCCCGTAGAACGCGATGTTGTCGTTGATGAGCGTGTACTGCCGGTCGCTGAACTCCGCGCCGTAGCTGGCGTGGGCGGTGGCGAGGTTCCGCAGGTTGCTCTGGGAGATCGTCACCCGGGCCTGGTCGCGGGCCTTGCCGATCGCCGGCAGGAGGATGCCGACGAGCAGGGCGATGATGGACACGACGACAAGCAACTCGATGACGGTGAAGGCGCGGCGCGTGGTCATAAATGGGCTCCCGTGGGTATCCCGGCGCGGATCATTCTACCGGCACAGTTCCAGGGAGATCGAGAACAACTCCTGGAACTCGGCTCC
>JAAELP010000053.1 GCA_024226535.1 Planctomycetota bacterium
ACCGACGAGCTGGCGGTGATGTGCGACACGTTCCGCCCGCTGCTCCCGACGAAGGCGGCCCTGGATCTCGACGACGAGGCGTACCCCGCGAGCTGGCTCTCGTCGGTCCCCGACGCCCGCGGCACTGCCGGCATGCACACGACCAACGGCGAGCCGAAGAAGGCCGCCGCGCCGAAGACCGTCGGCGATACGAGCGGGTGATTCCGGGCGTGTCGCGAACACCCGCGCTCCGGACGTGTGCCCTCTCCCCGAGCCGGGTAGGCTGCGGCTCGTGAACCCCACCCGCGTACCAACCCGCCGTCGCTGGCCACGTGTCCTGCTCATCGTGGTCGCCGCGATCATCCTGATCGTCGTCGTCCGCTGGACGTACCGGATCGTCACCGCGACTCCGGCCCCGGTGATCGACTACGCCGCGAAGATGCGCCAGATCGCCGCCGACCACCAGCCCGAGGGGCGCGACGGCTGGGACCTGTTCGTCGAGGCGGCGACCATCACGTCGTTCGCCGTCAACGAGGTCAACATGGAACTCGCCGACGCGGGGCTCGAACGCGAGGGCGTCGGGCCGGGGCTCGACCTCGGGGCCGGCCTGGACGGTTCGCCGGACCTCGAGCTGCTCGCCCCGGAGCTGCGCGTTCTCGCCCTGCTCGAGGAGCGCGGCGCGATCGAGTTGCTCGAGGAGGCCGCGGCCTGCCCGCGCGCTTTGCGAACGATCCCCTCCACGAGCCCGATGTTCAACATCATGCTCCCGGAGCTGGCCGCGCTCCGGCAGCTCGCCGAGGCGCGGGCGTTCTCGATGCGTCTCGCCGCCGACGACGGGGACGAGGCGGCCCGGCTCGCCGCCTTCGAGCAGACGCTGGCGCTCGGGCGGGCTCCCGGCTCCCAGGCAATCCTCATCGACCGGCTCGTCGGGATGGCGACTGTCCAGTTCGCCCTCGCGGAGCTGCGCTTCGAGCTTGTCGAGCACCCGATCGACGAGGCGACCGGCCGAGCGCTGCTGGACGCGATGGACCGCCAGCTTCCCCTGCCCCCGGTAACGGTCGCCCTGGAAGGCGAGCACTGCTTCGCGCTGGACATGGTCCAGTGGGGGTTCAGCGACGACGGGCACGGCGACGGCCGCATCGACATGGAGAAGCTCGCGCAGTTCGGCAAACAAACCGGCGCCCCGCCTCCCCCCGGCCCGTCGATCTTCGGGCGGGCCCGCTCGCTGATTCACGCCGGTCGGGCGGAGACCACCCAGGTGATCGATGAGTTCTACGCCGGCATCGCCGAGCTGGCCGAGATGACGCCCGCGGATCGGCGCGTGGCCGCGTTCGATCCGAACACGTTCGTAGCGCAGCTCGGCTACCGCCACTGGATGGCGAAGGTCTTCCTCCCGGCGATCGGCAAGGTCGTCGACATGGACGACGTCCTCGACGTGCAGGTGCTCGTCACCCGCACGCTCATCGCCCTGGAGATGTACCGGCACCGGCACGGTGAAGTCCCGGCAACGCTCGACGCGCTCGTGCCCGAGTTCCTCCCCGAGGTGCCCGCCGACCCGCTGCACGGCGGACCGCTGGTCTACCGGCTCGCGGCCGACGCACCCGGCGGCTTTGAGCTGTACTCCACCGGTGTCGATGGCGTCGACGACTCGAGCAAGGCGCCACCTGACGCCCGCGACGCGATGCGGATTCAAGGCGACGCGTTCGAGGACGGCCGGGACTTCCTTCCCGAGCGCCGCCGAAAGTTCGTCGGCCCGGACCGGTAGTCGAAGTCAGGGGTGCCGTGGTCTTGGCGCAGCCAAGGCCGCGTCCCCCGTTCGCGCGGCCTTGCCTTCGGCAAGACCACGGCACCCGTCTCGATCGCGGTCGCGAACGCCTCAGGCCGGCTGCACCACGCCGCGGCAGGAACCGAAGCCGATGCGCACGGCGCCGGAGCGCTCGCACCACGCCCGCATGATCACCTCGTCGCCATCCTGGAGGAACTTGCGTTGCGTGCCGTCGGGCAAGTCGAAAGGCTGCTGCCCGCGCCACGTGCGCTCCAGCAGGCACCCGCGCGCATCCTCGGTCGGTCCCG
Organism: Planctomycetota bacterium; assembly: GCA_024226535.1. GTDB lineage: Bacteria > Planctomycetota > Phycisphaerae > Phycisphaerales > SM1A02 > JAAELP01. Next base: position 2,053 of record JAAELP010000053.1, read on the forward strand.
AGACGGTGCCGGAGGCGAGCAGATCGCCCGGGCGCATGGGGCATCCGGTCGACGTGTG
>JAAELP010000054.1 GCA_024226535.1 Planctomycetota bacterium
CACCCGCGAAGAAGGCACCTGCGAAGAAGGCGCCTGCGAAGAAGGCACCTGCGAAGAAGGCGCCCGCGCAGAAGGCACCCGCGCAGAAGGCTTCGACCCGGAAGCGGAGCGGTTGATGTTCGGGCCGGCGGGGCTCGAACGGAGCCACCGGATCCAGCGGGTCCACCGGGTCAAGCGGGTCCACCGGAGCCACCGGTTCCGGGCCACCTCGCGAGGCTTCCTGCTCGGACTCGCGTGCTTCGTCACGGTGGCCGGATGTGCCACCACCGGTGAACCGCCTTCGCGAAGCGGGACGGCATCAGCGATCGAGCAGGTCGACCGACGTGCGCGACTTCGTGCCGCCGCCGTCCGGGAGCTTGAATCGACCCCGGAGGTCGTTCGGGTCCTGCCACCACCGCCGATGCTCGCGGCCGAAGACACGACGGAATTCACCGGCGGAAGAACGGTCCGGTCGATCGCGGAGGCGCATCTCGATCCGGCGATCGTTCGGCTCGAGCCGCCCGAGGCGGTATCGAGGCCCGCTTCGGTTCGTGCGATCCGCGGGTACGTCCGCGGACGAATGCAGCTTTCGGCGGGCCGACCCCAGGAAGCCATCCAACCGCTCGAATCGGCCGTCCGAGACGGCGCCGGCGACACCGCCTTGAGAGCGCTCGCGGTCGCGTTCGACGAGGTTGGAAACGTCGCGGACGCCCTGGCGATCCGGCGGAGGCTCGCTGCTCGAGGATCCGCGGACGATCGCGACCTTCGATCCCTCGGCCGTGAACTCGCGCGTCGACGCCGTTCCGAGGAGGCGCTCGCGGTGATCGCGGCGCGGTACCTCCGCGAAGTCGACCGAAGACCCCGGCTCGCCGCGGACGCGGTGCGGGATCTCATGCGGGCGGTCGAGGCGAGCGAAGGCGCGAGTGCCGCATCGGAACTTCGTGCGGCGGTGCTGGTGGAGGACGAGGGACGCCTGCTGGCGAATCTGCCGGCGGCGGTCGCGGCGGAGTGTCTGCTGCTGGCGGGGGACGACGCGGCGAAACGGGGTCGGCCGATTCTCGCGGATGAACGATGGAGCGCGGCGGCCTTGTCGGGCGAGATCGATTCCGCGGTGCTCCGGCCGAGACTGGTCTGGTCGTCGGCGTCGCTGGGGCGTGACGCGACGGTGCAGGAGATCCTGCTGGAGTCGAGCGTCGTACCGACGGGGGTGGACCGCGAGATGTTCGCGTTGCTCCGCGACGGCGGGGTCGAGCTCCCGGAACTTCGGGAGGCGCTGGTGGAGCGGATTCTCGCGACCCCGGACGATCTCGCGGCGTCGACGCTGCTGGTCTCGCTCGATCCGAAGCGTGCCGCGGAGATCATCGGTCGACTGGATGCCGCGCTGGTGCCCGCCGAGCTTCGAGTCGCGCTCGTCGATGCCGCGATTCCCGGCGGTCCGAGCGCCGGAGTCGTCGTGGCGGCGGGCGTGGTCGATTCGACCAGGTTGCTGGATGTGGCGGTCGATCGGCTGATCTCCGCGCCCTGGAGCGATCAAAGCCTGCTGGACGCACTGCTCGACGAGCGGGTGGTCGAGGGATCGACGGACACCTCGCTGATTCGCGCCGAACTGCTTCGTCGGTACGAGCGACCGGGGCTCGCCGCCGACGCGCTCGCGGCCACCGGATTCCCGGCCGAGGATCAGGTCCGCCGTGTGGTGCGGATTCGGATCGCCGGGGACGTCGCGGATCCCGCCGGCGTGCTCGCGGTCGCGGACGAACCGTTCGACGCGTCGATCGAGGCGGCCCGGATCGAAGGCCTGCTGGTCGCGGGTGAACCCGAGCTTGCGCTCGCCGGTGCGACCGATCTCGTCGCCAGGACGCCGAGCAGCGCCGAGTGCTGGGCGGCCTTCGGTGAGGCCGCGGGTCGATTCCGGGGCCGGGAGCTCGACGCGGCGGCGGCATACGCTCGGGCGATTCGACTGGGCGATCGACGGTGGTCGACGAGGATCGGGCTCGCGCGGACCGTGCGCCGCCTCGAAGGAGAGGTCGCCGCGGATTCCGAGATCGGAATGGTGGTCGCGATGGTCGCCGAGGAACCCGCGTTCAGGCCGCTGGTCGAAGCCGACCGCGCGATCGCGTCGGGTGATCTCGCGACGGCGTCGCGTCTGTTGGATGGGATGCTCGAGAATCCGGAGGCGCGGGAGGAGGTCCTGGTGAGACTCCTCGGCGTCTGGCAGGCCACCGGTCGCATCGCGAACGGGCGGCGCCGACTCGAATCGCTCCTTGATCTTCATCCGGCGGATCCCGTGCTGCAGGACGCGGTCTTCGCCCTGCGGCAGTCGGGCGCAAACCGGGCCAGGCTCCTCGAATCGCTTCGCCTCGAGTCCGCGGTGGCATTGTCGGGTCATCCGCGAAGGCGACTCGAACTGCTTCTCGCGGATCGACCGGAAGACGACGCGGAACGTGATCGGCTTGCGGGAATCCGGTTGGGCCATCGTCCGAACACCGCCTCCCGGAACATCGACGCGTTGGACCGCGCGATTCGAATGGAGGACGCGGCGGCGATCGATCGACTGCTGTCCGTCGTCTCCGGTCTCGACCCTTCCACGCTCGCACCCCGCCAACGACGCCGGCTCGCGGACGTGGCCGCGGCGGTCCCCGATCCACGGGGTGGAACGATCGTCGATCGCGTGGCGACCTGGTACCGCACCACCGACACGCCGGTCGACGTCGATGTCGCCTCGGCGATGGTTCGCACCCGCGGTGACGAAGCGGAACGGCCGGTGTTCGAAGATCTTCGTCCCGCCGCCGCCGCCACCTTTCTCGACCGAGACTGGCGGGCGGTGGGGCTGTCACTCTTCGACCTCGATCCGACGGCGTCCGCGGAACTTCTTCGGTTCGGGTTGCGAGCGCCGGATGCCGGAACCGAATCCGGGGGCGGGCTGCCACGCGCCGCGATCGCGGTCGCGATGGCCGCGGGGGGATCGGCGGACCTCGTGGTCGGGATGTTGGAGGCGGGAACCGAAGCCGGAATCGACTGGGCCGCGATCTACGAGGCGGGGGCCTCGAGGTGGGAGATCCTCGCCGCGGTCTCCGGGGACGCTTCGCTTCTCGGCCGGCCCGGATTGGCGAACGGACTCCTCGAAATCGCGGTGGCCGATCCCGAAGTCGATGCACCGACGATCAACAATCTGGGATTCGCCCTCCTGGACGGGGACGCCGCCGCTCGTGAACGAGCGTCGACGC
>JAAELP010000055.1 GCA_024226535.1 Planctomycetota bacterium
GCAACCGCAGCGCGCGGATCGGTCGGGCGACGAGCCAGAAGCTCGTGCCGTTGACGACGAGGCTCACGATGGAGCAGCCGGCGAGGCCCGCCACGAGCCACGGGCTTGCGTCGCCGATCCGGTGCCACGCGTCGCCGCCGCTGGCCAGCGCGGTCTTCACGCACCAGACGAGCAGCCCGACGCCGATGACGAATCCGACGAGCTGGATGGCGACGCGTCGCGGCGCGAGCAGCCCCGCCGTCGGTTCGTCCTCGTCGGGAGGTGTCGTGTCGGGCGCTTCGCTCACCGCCGCGTCTCCGCCGGCGGGCGCGGCCCGCGCAGTCGCTCGCGGGCGATCACGTAGAGCGCGCGAACGCCATCGCGCCAGCCGATCTTCTTGCCCGCGTTCCACCTTCGCGGCTCGTAGGCGACCGGCACCTCGACGATCGGCACGCGCTGTCGCGACAGGGCCGCGACGAGCTGCGGCTCGATGCCGAACCGGTCCTCGGTGAGCAGCGGCCGCACGCGACGAAGCACCGCGACCGGCATGAGCTTGTAGCAGCACTCCATGTCCGTCACGCGGTAGCCGGTCATCAGGTTGCTCAGCAACGTCAGGAGTCGGTTGGCCCCCGCGTGCACGCGCCGCCGGAGTCCGATCACCGGTCGCCCCTCCCAGCGGGTGCCGATGACCGTCGTCGCCTCGCCGGCGATCACCGGCGCCATGAGCCGCGGAAAGTCGCCGGGATCGTACTCCAGGTCGGCGTCCTGGATGACGACGAGGTCGTCGTCGTCGGCCTCGCTTGCGAGGACGGCGTCGAAGCCCGTTCGCAACGCCGCGCCCTTACCGCAGTTGCGATCGTGCCGATGCAGGTGGATGCGCCGTCCCTCCTCGCGCAGACGCTCGGTGAGGTTCCGGGTCGCCTCGGCTCCGGGAGGGTCGGAGTGGTCATCGACGACGTGCACCTCCAGCGCCCACCGTTCCGGCAGCCCGACCGCAAACACCCGCCGCAGGCACGGCTCGAGCGTCTTCAGCTCGTTGTAGACGGGGACGACAACGTGCAGCGTGGGGCTACGTATGCTTCGCCCCCGACTCGTCCTCGCCCGCGATCGCCTGCCGCATCGACGTGTCGGCCACGACGTTCTTCATGCGGTAGTAGTCCATGATCCCCATGTGGCCCGCGCGGAATGCCTCGGCCATTGCCTTGGGAACCTCCGCTTCGGCGAGGACGACGAGGGCGCGGTTCTTCTCGACGTCGGCGCGATGCTCGGCCTCACGGGCGATGGCGAGGGCGCGCTTCTTCTCAGCCTCGGCCTGGAAGCGTTTCTTGTCCGCCTCGGCCTGGTCCGTCTGGAGACCGGCGCCGATGTTCTGGCCGACGTCGATGTCGGCGATGTCGATCGAGAGGATCTCGAAGGAGGTGCCGGAGTCGAGGCCCTTGGCGAGCACTTCGCGCGAGATCTTGTCGGGGTTCTCGAGCACTTCCTTGTGGCTCTCCGACGAGCCGATCGCCGAGACGATGCCCTCGCCGACGCGGGCGATGATCGTCTCCTCGGTCGCACCGCCGACGAGCCGTTCGATGTTCGTGCGGACGGTCACCCGCGCGCGGGCCTTGAGCTGGATGCCGTCGCGGGCGACCGCGTCGACCGTTCCCTTGCCGCTCTGCTGGTGCGGGCAGTCGATGACCTTCGGGTCGACCGAGGTGCGCACCGCGTCGAGGATGTCGCGTCCGGCGAGGTCGATCGCCGTGGACCGCTCCCAGCCGAGGTCGATCTTCGCCTTGTCGGCGGCGATCATCGCGCGGACGACGTTGGTCACCCGGCCGCCTGCGAGGTAGTGCGCCTCCAGCCAGTCCGTAGGCAGGTCCAGGCCGGCCTTCTTCGCGCTGATGCGGTTGATGACGATCGTTTTCGGATCGACCTTCCGGAAGCGCATCATGATGAGGTCGATCAGCCGCACCCGCGCTCCGGAGAGCAGGGCCTGGAGCCAGAGCTGAACGAACTGCGCGATCATGAAGAAGATGATCAGCATGACCACCCCGACGACGATCGCGGTGCCGATCAGCCAACTATTCGCAGCGAGCGTGAACATGGAGGATGTTCCTTCCTGAGGAGCGGGCAGTGTACCTACCGCGGCCGCACCTTGATCTGATTGTCGTACACGTCGGTGACCACGATGGGCGTGTTGGCCTCGATGATCCCCGACTCGGCCATGCCGTCCACGCGTCGGTTACCGATGCGGATCGAGCCGACGGGCCGCAGGGCGGTCTCGGTCACGCCATCGGCGCCGATCAGCGCCTGGAGCTCGGCGAGACGCTGCCGCCGTCCTTGCTCCGAGGCCACGGTGGCCTCCTCGGACTCCGCCATCGTGTCCTCGGCGCTGCCGAGGATCATCGCCTCGCCCACCGGCGAGTTGATCCACAGCTTGAACACGAAGATGAGGATCAGCGGGGTGAGGAAGATGTAGGCGAGCCCCATGCCGATGCCCCACGCGGCGTCGTGCCGGAAGAACGCGATGACGGAGGCGATCGCCGCGATCCCGCAGAGGATCCCGATCAGTCCGCCGGAGGGGATGAAGAATTCCATCACGAGCAGGATCAACGCGACCCCGAGCAGGATGAACCCCCACAACAGGAACGTCTCGCTCGTGGTCCCGGTCGCGGCGGCCCCGGCCGCCTGCGCCAACATCGTCAGCATCATGAATCCGCTACCTCGACCTCGATCACGTACCGGCCAACGGAAATGACGCGGATCGGTGCGCCGCGCTCGATGTAGCGGCCCACGGATTGCACGTCCACCATTCGGCCGTCAAATGTACCGCGCCCGGCGGGACGGAGATCGGTCTCGGCCTCGCCGATGTCGCCGATGCCCGGGGCGTCGTTGGGCGCGCCCATCGCCGCGAGGACTCCGGAGGAGGCATCCTCGGGCTTGTGAAGCTCCGTTTCCAGGACCACCCGACGCAGCAGCGGAAACGACCCGAAGTGACGTGACAGGAACCAGATGCCGACGCCGGCGGCGAACACTGAGCTGAGCGTGGCGAGGATGCCCTTCCAGAGTTCGTCCCGCCCCTGCGGCGTACCGATGTCGCCGGTGACGAAGGTCCCCACGAGCCCGGCGAGCAGGCACACGGCCCCGGTGAACCCGGCGATGCCGAGCCCGGGGATCACCAGGATCTCCGCCGCGAGCAGCCCGATGCCGAGGACGATGAGGAGGAGGTCCCACCACTGGGCCATGCCCACGAGCCACGGTGCTCCGATCAGCACGAGCAGCGAGACCGCGGCCGCGGCTCCGAAGACGCCGACGCCCGGTGCCGCCATCTCCACGAACAGGCTGATGAGGAAGACGACGATCAGGATGACGCGCACCGGCAGGCTGATGAGCACGCGGACGAGCGCCTCGGACCACGTCGCGTCATAGCGCTGGAGGGTCTGGGCGCCGAAGAACGTCATGAGCTGCTGATCGCCGGGGATCACGCGGCGGGCGAGGCCGAAGTAGATCGCCTCGTCCTTCTTGACGGTGAGCAGCCGGTCGCCGGTGATCACCTGGGCGACGCCACGCCACCGTCCCTGGTCCGCCTCGGTGAGCGGGCCGCGGGTTGGCGGGAGCTGCTGCTGGAACTCGATTTGCGCCTTGATCTGCTCGGGCGTGAGCCCGTCGTCGGTGCTCGGCTCGCGTTCGGGGAGCATGCGGTTCAGACGCGGGGCGACCGTCGATGCGAGGCCGGTGGCGCTCTTGGGCGGCGCGACCGGCGTGAGGGTCTCCGGCGGCTCTTCGCCGATCGCCAGCTCGTACTCCTTGCGGTCCACGAAGATGCGCTCGCCGGTATCGACGTGCTCGATGAGCCAGAGCTCGATCCCCACGCTCACGAACGCCTGTACGAGGTTCTCGTCGTAGTGATTCCGGCGGGCGGAGTCGACGACCTCCGCGAGGATCGGGGCCTCGATCTTGGCGCGCTCGGCGGCTGCCATCTGGATCAGGCCGACCACGGGCATGCCGTGGATGGGGGCGGCGTCGCCGAAGGTGGCGTTCGGGCTCACGACGATCTCGCGGCATGCAAGCGCGATGATCGTGCCCGCTGAGTACGCCTGCGGGTGGATCCACGCCACGGTGTTGGGCGGCGATTCCGAAGGGTCCTTGAGCAGGTTGCAGATGTCCAGCGTCGCGTCGAGGCGTCCGCCGGGCGTGTCGATGTCGAGGACGATGGCGTCGGCGCCGTTGGCCACGGCCCGGGCGACCCGGCGCTCCAGCGACCGCAGCGTGACCTGGTCGATCACGCCGTGCACGGTCAGCACCGCGACGTGATCCGCCTGCCGGAATGCGGGGACCGCCATCGCGGGCGGCGTCGTGGGTGTGGCCGCGGGGACCGGAAGCGTTTCCTGCGCCCCGAGGTGGAGGCTGAGCCCGAGGGCCGCGGCGCTGGCGCCGAGCAAGCGCCGGCGCCAAGCGCGACGTGACGATGAATGCACTGGGCGCGCCATGGTGAGGGAGTATATGCCCGGTGCGCGTGGGACTCCCGCCGCGCGAGAGCGAGTGTCGGCCCGGAGGGCCGTACGGAGCGCAAAAAACAGGGCCGATCCCGGAGGATCGGCCCTCTGCCTTGGTTCGGTCTCCGCGCCACCCTCGTCAGGCGGGGCGGTGAGCGACAGGATCGTGAGCTACTCGAGTTCTGCCTCGAACCCGGCCTGCGGCATTGTGTTGACCAGGCAGAGGAAGATGTCGTATCCCTCTACGCCCGTCTCCATGTAGTACAGGTTGTCCGGGAGGCTCAGGCCGCCCTCCTGGTAGTCGATGCCCGCGGGGACGAACGACTCCTCGACCTTGATGTGGTTGTCGTTGTAGCAGATGTTGCCACGCCAGCTCTTGCGGCCGCCGTGGATCTCGTAGGTGATGTGCGACTCGACGGTGTAGTTCTCATTGTCGCCGTTCGTGATGCCACGATTGCCGATGCATGCGAACTTCGAGTTGTAGGAGTCACGCCACTCGAGCGTCTTGCGCTGACCCCTCAGCGGGTTGGACGCGTACGACGTGTTGCAGAAACCAGGACCAAAGCCCGTGCCGTCGAGGTTGGCGCCGAATCGGATGTCCCAGTACGTCGCCGTGCCGACGTTGTAGAGCTCCCAGTTGTAGTCGTCGAGCACGAAGACGTTACCGTTCGGCTCGGTGGGGCCCACGGCGATCTCGGGCGTGTAGAAGTTCTGCATGATGCAGAGCGAGTGCACGTTGCCGGTGGTGTTCTGCTTGGCGTCTTCCGGCCCGCGACCGGGGATGCGACCGGAGAGCCCGGGGACGTTCTGGACCGCCCCACGACGGACAAGGCCGGGCGTCGGGAAGTCGCCGTCGTGACCGCCGGCCCAGATGGTCCACGCTTCGTGGAGCTGCTTGACCTGGGTTCCGTCCTTGAGCTCCTTCGCGTGCGCACGGGCCTTGGCCAGCGCGGGAAGGAGGAGGCCGACGAGCAGGGCGATGATGGCCATCACCACCAGCAGCTCGATGAGCGTAAAGGCTCGTTTGCGGATCATGTTGTAACACTCCGATGTGCTGTGTGACTGGTTCGAATCGAACGATTCCTCGGAAGGCCCGGTCTGGCCTTATTGAAGGAGAGCCTCGCGGTAGGCGGACACGGCCTGGCCGAGGTAGTTGCGCTGCGTCATGCAGAGGAACGCATCGCCCGAGCCATAGCCGGTATCGTCCACGTCCGTGAACTCGTGCGCGAAGATGTTGTCCTTCTCGAGCCGACCACCCTGCTCCTCGTACGCGACGAGCGAGGGGTAGAAGGACTCGGAGACCTCGGCGTGGTTGTCGCCGTAGGCGACGTTGCCGACCCACGCTTTCTTGGTGCCGTGGAGCAGGAGCGTCTGCGAGAGCTTGTAGTCATCCGTGGTCTCGTCGCTGCCCTCGTAGGGAGCGCGCGAGGCGAGGAGCGCATCGGTGTTGTCGGCCGTGTTGCGCCACATCAGCTTCTTCCGCAGGCCGACGAGGGCCAAGTGGTAGTAGGAGGTGTGGCTGGTGCCGTTGTTCCCGATGTTGGCGAGGAAGCCGCTCTCAGGGCCGCCCGAGCCGGTCGGGGTGTCGCCGTCCCAGTAGATGTCCGCCCCGGGGTCGTACGCACTGTAGTTGTACGTCTTGTACTGCTCGATCTGCGGGTTGACCTCGGTGGGGCCGATGACGATGTCGGTGTTGAAGTAGTTCTGCGCGATCATTGCCGAGTAGAGGTGCCGGCTCGTGTTCTTCGGCTCGTCCTCCGGGCCGATACCGGCGCGGTTCTCACCGAGGAAGAGGTCGGGCTGGCGGTTGATCAGGCCCGGGAGCGGCATCACGTCGCCGTGGTCGTTCGCGTAAATGAGCATCGACTGGTGAATCTCCTTAAGGTACGCGGCGTCCTTCAGCGACGCGGCGGTGCGCCTCGCCTTGGCGAGGGCCGGCAGCAGCAGGCCGATCAGCAAGGCGATGATCGCAATGACCACGAGCAACTCGATCAGGGTGAAGCCTCGTTTGCGATACATGTCGTGACACTCCAGATGACGGAAAGAATGAAGACTCGTCGTGCGGGCTCGCGGGGAGCCCGACCCACGTCATATCAGGGGCGGTGCCTCCACGACCGTGGGATCGCGGCTTGGACGCGAGCAACGCGACCTGGCCGCAACGCGCAGAACGCGCGACGGACGTGCCGTTCGGTTTCCGATGGATCCCGACCCCGGCGTCAAAAGCCCCGAGCCGACTCAGGAAGACCCTGGTCGCTCACGGTGGGCTCGATCGCCGGCCTTGTGAGGCACCAACAACGGGTTGTCGACCGGTGCGGCGGGATGATTGCCGGCGGAGCCGGCGAATGAGGGCAGTCCAGATATAGTGCTGCCGCAGCAGGTCCGGTGGGGTCGTCCAGAACAACGTCTCGGGCCCGGGCCCGGGATGGAGCCGGTAGGACGATAACCCACCGTCTAAACGATACTTCGCACGGGGGTACTGTCAAGTTCCCATGCGGAACCGCATTTGACCCGGCTTCTGTGGTGCCCAGGCACCGTTTTCAGGAGGGCGAGCTCCATGACCATCCAGGACCGTCTCCGCGACCTGAAGATCACCCTCCCGGCCGCTCCCGGGCCCGTGGCGGCCTACGTGCCCGCCGTCAGGTCCGGTAATCTCGTCTTCGTGGCCGGCCAGGTGCCGTTCGCCGACGGCGAGCTCATGGTCACGGGGCCGGTTCCGTCGGCCGTGACGGCCACCGAGGCCCGGGCCGCAGCCCGCCAGTGTGCCCTCAACGGCCTCGCGGTCGTCGCCGACCAACTCGATGGCGACCTTGACCGCGTCCGCCGGATCGTCCGCCTTGGCGTGTTCGTGTGCTGCGATCCCGGCTTCGGTGGCCAGCCCGCCGTCGCCAACGGCGCCAGCGAGGTGCTCCACGAGATCTTCGGCGAAGCCGGCCGCCATGCCCGCTCGGCCGTCGGCTCGATCGGCCTGCCCCTGGGGGCGACGGTCGAGGTCGAGATGGTGGTCGAGGTGGACTGAGCCCGTCAGGGGAGCAGCACCTCGCGGTTGTTCGTGGTGCTCGTCATCGCAGCGTCTCCTGGCAGTCGGTCATGACGGACGGCCCCCCGACGCTCCTGATCATGGTCAGAAACGCGTCGCTCCCCGCGTGGCCGCCGCTGGACTCGGCGTCGAAGATGTTATCCGCCAACTGCCGGCCGACCGCTTCGTCGAGGTACGGCGCCGCGAGTGGGTGGAACGTGTCGACCGTCTCGACGTGGTCGTCGCTGAACACGACGCTTCCGATCCACTGGCTCTCGGAACCGTGCAGCAGCAGCGTGTACGAGCGCCGGTACTGGTCGCTGGACTCGGGGGCCCCGCGGTAGGGAGCGCGGTTGCTCAGGATCGGGGCGGTGCTGTCGTTGTTGTCCCGCCACGTGATCTTCTTGCGGAGCCCGACCACCGCCTGGTTGAAGTACGACGTGTGGCTGGTGCCGCCAATGCCGATGTCGGCGCGGAAGCCCGTCTCGATGGCGGGGGGGGCGCCAGTCGGGTAATCGCCGTGCCAGTAGACGTCACCCTCCGGGTCGTAGAGCGTCCAGTCGTACTCGTCGAAGACGTCGACTTGCGGGTTCGACTCGGTGGGCCCGACGCAGATCTCAGGCGTGTAGTAGTTCTGCATGATCATGCACGAGTGCAGGTGGCGGCGGATGAGGGCGGTCGGAAGTATGTCGCTGCCGCAGCAGGCCCGGCACGCCATCGGCACCGATGACGCCCCGTCTACTCGACAGTTCGCAGCAGCGGGCGTCGGAGTTCCGTGATCAGGCCATCGCGGGCGTACGCTTCGCGCCCGCCGTCTTCGCCCAGTCCGCGAGGAACTTCTCGAGGCCGACATCGGTCAGCGGGTGCTTGAGCACCTGCTGGATCACGTTGAAGGGGACGGTGGAGACGTCCGCTCCGATGAGGGCGGCCTGGACGAGATGCTGCGGGTGCCGGACCGACGCCGCGAGGATCTTCGTCATGTAGCCGTAGTTGTCGTAGACCTGCCGGATCTGCTGGATCAGCTCCATCCCGTCGCCGCCGACGTCGTCGATGCGGCCGATGAACGGGCTGATCAGGAACGCCCCGGCCTTCGCGGCCATCATCGCCTGAAGCGGCTGGAAGCAGAGCGTCATGTTCACACGCACGCCGTCGTCGGAGAGCGTCTTGCACGCCTTCACGCCCTCCTCGATGCAGGGCAGCTTGATGACGATGTTCTCCGCGATGGCGGTCAGCTCCCGGGCCTCGGCGATCATGCCGTCATGCTCGAGCGAGACGACCTCGGCGCTGACCGGGCCGGGCACGACCGCGCAGATCTCGCGGAGCCGCGTGTGGAAGTCCACGCCCTCCTTCGCCACGAGGCTCGGGTTCGTGGTGACGCCGTCCAGAACGCCCAGCGCGGCGGCCTGGCGGATCTCGTCGATGTTCGCGGTGTCGATGTAGAGTTCCATGGTTGGGGATACTAGCGAGGGAGCGACGGAGCGACGAAGCGACGAAGGGGGTTGGGGGAAGGTTTTCAACAGGTTCTCCCGAAACCGCGGTGGGTTCCGGCGGAGCGGATCGCCCGGGACGCTCCGATCGAGAGGCGGGCGCTGTCGTCGAGGTCAGTCCGACAGCAGCAACGACAGCATGATCACGTTCGCGAGCAGGCTCCCGATGATCAGGATCACCAGGATCATGAACAGCGGGCTGCCGAAGAGGCTCGGCGGCGGCGTCTTCTGCTGAAGGGGGGCGACGGGGGCGACGTCCACGACGTCCGTCATCGCCTCGGTGATGGATGCCGAGTCGAGCGTGCGATGCGCGAAGTGCGGCGGCTCGCCGCGGCTGATGAGGTCGAGATCCTCGAGCAGGTCGGCGGCGCTCTGGTACCGGTTCTTGGACTTCTTGGCCATCATCATCTCGATGACCTGCGCGCAGCCGGCGCTGATCTCGGGATTGACGTGGTCCGGTGGCTCCAGCGGCGACTTCAGGTGCTTGTGCATCACCGACGAGGGGTTCTTTCCCTCGAAGGGCACGCGTCCGGTGACCATGTGATAGAAGGTCGCGCCGAGACCGTAGACGTCCGCCGCGGGACCGATTTCCAACTCGCCGCGGATCTGCTCGGGGCTGATGTAGTACGGCGTGCCGTAGGCGCGTCCCGCCTCCGCCCGCGCCGCCTCCTCGTCGGTGATCGCCCGGGCGAGGCCGAGGTCCGCGAGCATCACGCGGTCACGCGAGATCATGATGTTCTTGGGCTTGATGTCGCGATGGATGAAGCCGCGGGCGTGGGCGTGCTCCAGCGCCTTGGCGACCTGCCTGACGATCTCGATCGCCGGCTTCTCCGAGATCCGCTGCTTCTTCGTGATGCGGTCGTGGATGGTCGGGCCGTCCACGTACTCCATCACGAAGTAGTGATGGTCGCCCGCCCGTCCCACGTCGTACGCGCCGACGATGTTCGGGTGGTTGAGCTGCGCGGCGGAGCGCCCCTCCTTGTAGAAACGCTCGATGAACTTCTCGTTGTCGGAGAACTTCTTGGGCAGGATCTTGATCGCGACGAGCCGGTCGAGGCTGAGCTGACGGGCGAGGAACACCGTCGCCATCGCGCCGGAGCCGAGCTTGCGCACGATGCGGTAGCCGGGGATGTGCTGCCCGGACTTCTTCGCCTCGAAGTCCATGCGGAGTCGATCGAGCTGGTGGCGCGTCACGTAGTCGCGACGCACGAGAAGCTCGGGAAGCGTCTTGGGGCCGTCGCTGTCCTCGTTGGCCTCCTTGAGCAGCGCCTGGCACGACTCGACCTCGTCCTTCGTCGCGAGCCCGGAGTGAACGACGATCTTCCCGATCAGCGTCTCGAAGCCGCCGGTCGTGCCGCCGCTCGATCCGGCCACGGAGTCCGATCTCGAGGCCGCGGCTCCGGCGGACGACGCCTCCGTCGAGGGTGTCTCCGACTGCTCCCCGGGAACGGACTGCGTCGAGCCCTCGGAGTCCGAGAGCGTGAGCGGACGGTCCTCGTCGAGCTCGATCGGTTTCTCTTCGGGCTGGGGCTGGGTCACGAGCCAAGTCCCTCGTCAGCACTGAAGCGTTAAGGTCCGCGACAGATTTGGCGGTTGGGGAAGGCGGTTGTCAACCCGGGCCGGTCTTTCCGAACGGACGCGCGGCCGTGGGCGCCGCACCGCGGGACCCCGATGACCGAGTCGATCCGCGACGGCGTCGAGAGGGAGTCGATCCGTTCCCCAACCTATGATGATGGTACTCACCGCTCCCGGGCCGGGAGGGGATGGGCGCGGAAGGGCAGGGTGGTGAGCAGTCGGCCGGAGAATGTCCTGATCGTGCGCCCCAGCGCTCTCGGCGACGTGTGCCGGACGGTTCCGGTGCTCGTGAGCCTGCGCCGGGCCTGGCCCGACGCGCGGATCGACTGGGTCGTCCGCGACTCCCTCGTGTCGGCCGTCGCCGCGCACCCCGACCTGACCGAGATCGTGCCGTTTCCCCGCTCGCGGTTCGCCGGAGCGTGGCGACGCCCGGCTGTCGCCGGCGAGATGCTCGGCTGGGCTCGCGCCCTTCGCCGCCGCCGGTACGACCTCGTCATCGACTGCCAGGGGCTCGGTCGAAGCGGGCTCATCACGAGGTTGACCGGGGCGCCGTGCCGCGTCGGGTTCCGCGACGCCCGCGAGTTGGCCTCCCTCGCCTACACCCGGCGCGTGGCCCACGACCCGGCCGCCCACACCGTCGACGCCATGCTCGCCCTCGTGGCCGCCGTCGGGGTCGAGCCCGTGAAGGACCTCCGACTCCACGTGAGCGACGACGACCGCCGCTGGTGGGCCGATCGCCGCGCCGAGCACGGACCGGCCCGGTACGCGGTCCTCGCCCCGACGGCGCGGTGGCCGAGCAAGCGCTGGCCCACGGATCGCTGGCGCGACCTCGCGGCGGCGATGGTTGGTGGCGGGCACGAGCGCCTGGTGATCGTCGGGGGTCCGGGCGAAGAGCCGCAGGCGGCGGGGATCGCGCCGGACGCCATGGACCTCGTCGGCTCGATCACGATCGGCCGGACGATGGCCGTCATCGCCGCCGCCGACGTGGTCGTCGCCCACGACTCGGCCCCGCTGCACATGGCCGTCGGGTTCGATCGACCGTGCGTGGGGCTGTTCGGGCCGACGGATCCCGATATCGTCGGCCCCTACGAGCGGCCCGAGGCGGTCGTGCGTCCGGCCTCGACGGCGTCCGCTCGAAGCTACCGTCACCGGCACGTCGATGACGAACTCATGAAGCGGATCACCGTCGACGACGTCCTGGCCCGCGTGGACGCCGTCGGCGCGGACGCGGCGCCGCTCGTGCGGGAGGCGGCCTCGTGAAGCTCGCGCCACCCGCCGAGCAGCCGTTGTGGCTCGCGAGCAGGTCCCAGCGTCGCCGGCACCTGTTGGAAGCTGCGGGCGTCCCGTTCCACGCGTTGCCGGCGAGGATCGACGACGGGACGCTCCGGTCCGGGCCGGTGCGTCCCGAGTACTGGGTCGCGGCGCTCGCGTATCTCAAGGCGCGCTGGGTCGTCGACGCGCTGACGGAGTCGACCGGCGGCGCTGGCACCGTGCTCGGCGCCGACACCCTCTGCGTGCACGAGGGACGGATTCTCGGTCAGCCCGGCGCCGCGGCGTCGGCGCGAGACATGCTCGTGCACCTGCGCGACGCGACGCACGTCACGATGACCGGCGTCTGCCTCATATCGCTCGCCGACGGGCGACGCTGGCTCGGCGTCGATCGCGCGCGGGTACGCATCGGCCACGTCGGGGACGACGAGCTCGACGCCTACGTGACGTCCGGACAGTGGCGCGGCAAGGCCGGGGCGTACAACCTCGCCGATCGCATCGACGCGGGATGGCCGATCGACTGCGAGGGCGACCCCGCGACCGTGATGGGTCTGCCGATGCGTCGCCTGGAGCCGTGGTTCTCGCCGCTGCGCCAAGCCAGGGAGGAGCCGTCGTCATGATGATCGCCGACGTGCTCGCCGATCCACGGCTCACGCTGCCCGGCGCGCTCCTCGTCGTCGTCGTGGTCGCGTGGTACTGGTGGCGGCTGGGCCGCGTCTCGGTGCCGCGCTCGCGTCGGCTGATCCGGCGCGCTTCCATCGTTCTCGTACTTCTTCTGCTGCCGGCGCTCGTGCGCGGGCTCAGCTACCTCGACGCGGAGATCGACGGCCGGGCATTCGTCGTCGCCTGGAGCGTGGCGACGATCCTCGTCCTGCTCATTCTGCTCGTGGCGTGCATCGACGCCCTCATGACGATCGGCCAGGAGCGCCAAGCGCTCGGGCATGACCTCGACCAGCGGACCGAAGGGAGTCCGGGCGGGGACGCGCCGCCGTGAGCGGGCCGCTTCCAGCATGGCTCGCGCCGCTGACGGCGCCCGCCTCGTGGGCGTACGGCGTCGCCGTCGCCCGGCGCAACCACCGGTACGACCGGGGCGAGGCCGCGCGGGTCGCGCGTCCGGTGATCTCCGTCGGGAACGTGACCGCCGGCGGCGCGGGCAAGACGCCATGTGTGCGGTGGATCGCCCGGCGGCTGCTGGCGGAAGGGCACCGACCCGTCATCGCCATGCGCGGGTACGGCGCACGCGACGGCGCCGCGAGCGACGAGGAACTGGAGCACCGCGAACGTCTGCCAGAGGTGCCCGTCGTCGCCGATCCGGATCGGACCTCGGCGTTGCGCGTGTTCCTGCCCCGGCATCCGGAGGTGGACTGCGTCGTCCTCGACGACGGCTTCCAGCACCGGCGTCTTCATCGCGATCTCGATCTCGTGCTCGTGGACGCGACGCGCGACGCGCTCGACGGCCGGCTGCTGCCGCGGGGGTACCTGCGCGAGCCGGTGTCGGCTCTGGCGAGGGCGGACGCGGTGCTCGTCACCCGCGCGTCCGGCGTGGACGTGGCGCTGGCGGATCGCATCGCCGCGTATCACGGGCGCCCGCCGCTGGCGTGGTCCCGCCACGAATGGTCGGGGCTCGAGGTTCACGACGGGTCGTCCGCCGAGCACGTCGACGTCGAGTGGCTGCGCGAACGCGTCGTCGCGGTCATGCTCGGCGTGGGCAATCCCGGTCCGGTGGCCGGGCAGGTGCGCGAGGCGGGCGCCGAGATCGCGGTGTCGATTCCCGTCCGGGATCACCAGCACTACACGCCACGCTTCCTTCGACGCGTGCGTTCGAGCCTGGCGGGCGTCAGAGCGCTGGTGATGACGGCCAAGGATTGGGTCAAGACCCGCCCCCTGATAGACTTCACCGACTGGCCGGTGCCAATCGTCGTCCCCCGCCTCGACCTCGACGTCTTCGCCGGCACCGACGAGCTTGCGAACCTGATCCTCGAAGCCGCCCGATCCACCACCCCCTCCGTGCCTTAGTGCCTCCGTGCCTCCCCCCCCATGTCCACCCTCCTCCACAAGCTCACCACGTTCCGCCCGTTTACGGCGATGGTGGTCGGCGACTACATGCTCGACCAGCATCAGTACGGGGCGGCCGAGCGTTTGAGCCCGGACGCGCCGGTGCCGGTGCTGCACGCGTCGCGTACCGAGGACCGGCCGGGCGGCGCCGCGAATGTCGCCTTGTGCGTGCGAGCCCTGAGGGGCGAGGTCCGCTGCGTCGGCGTGGTCGGTGACGACGTGGAGGGCCGACGCCTGCGGGACGCGCTCGCGGCGGAGGGCTGCGACGTCGAGGGGATGCTCACCGACGACCTTCGCCCGACGACGATCAAGCGCAGCTTCGTCGGTCTCGCCCAGCATCGGCATCCGCAGAAGATGTTCCGCGTCGATGTGGAGTCGCGTGACGCGATCGCCGACGCGCTGGCGGAACGACTCGCCGAGCACGTGGCGGCGCATCTCGACGAGGTGGACGTCGTCTGTCTCGAGGACTACGACAAGGGCGTCTGCTCACCGACGCTCTGCCGGAGGATCATCGAGCGGTGCCGCGAGCGCGGGAAGCCCGTGATCATCGACCCCGCGGCGATCGAGGACTACGACAAGTACCGCGGCGCGACCGCCATCACGCCCAACCGCTCGGAGGCGGAGCTGGCCACCGGGCTCGACACGCCGATCGACGCGTCGCAGGTGCACAACGCGGGTCTCGCCGCTGCGCTCGGGCGGGCGCTCGACCTCGACGCGGTCGTCCTGACGCTCGACCGCCACGGTGCGTTGCTGGAGGAACGCGGCGGGGATCCCATCGTCGTGCCCACCGTCGCCCGGAGCGTCTACGACGTGACCGGCGCCGGCGACGTTGTCCTCGCGGCGCTCGCGGCGGCGCGCGCCAACGGCTTCACCTGGCACGAAGCGGTGGAGTTCGCCAACGCGGCGGCGGGGCTGGAGGTCGAGGTGTTCGGCGCGCGGCCCATCCCGCTCGCCCACGTGCAGCGCGAGATCCTCGCCCGAAGTCGCTCGCTCTCCGGGAAGGTCCGCACGGTGGACGAGCTGCTCGTGGAGCTGGCCGTGCACCGCGAGGCCGGGCACCGAATCGTGTTCACGAACGGGTGCTTCGACGTGATTCACGCGGGGCACGTCACCTACCTGCGCGACGCCAGGCAACAGGGCGATCTGCTCGTCGTCGCCGTGAATTCCGACGCGCAGGTCCGCGCGCAGAAGGGCGAGGGGCGGCCGATCTACGCGATCGGCGATCGGCTGGACATCCTCGCGGAGCTGAACTGCGTGGATTACCTCGTCGTCTTCGAGGAGCCGACGGTGGATGACCTGCTCCGCGCGTTGCGTCCGGAGGTCTACGTGAAGGGCGGGGACTACCAGCCCGACGACATCAACGAGATCGCGGTGGTCCGGGAGCTGGGGCTGGAGCTGCGCGTCCTGGCCCACCGGCCCGGGCTCGGCAGCACGGACGTGATCGAGAGGATGGCGAGGGCATCGGGGCAATGAGCGGGGCAGGGGCCGATCCGGGATCATGTTCCCTCCGCGCCTACGACGCACAGCGCGACCAGGAGGCGCTGCACCGCATCTGGCACGAGACGGGGTGGCTCGGCAAGGACGATGAAGAGGCGAAGGCGATGGACCTCTTCCTCGCGTGCAGTCGAGCGCACGTGGCGGAGCTGAACGGCGAGGCCGAGTGCATGTCGATGACGATGCCGGGGACGGTTCGTCACGGCGTCGAGGACCTGCCGATGGGGATGGTCGCCGCCGTCACCACGAGCCACGTGGCGCGAAGGCAGGGCTTCGCCACGCGGCTGACGGCGCGGGCGATCGCCGCCGACGTCGCCGACGGCGCGCTCGTCTCGTCGCTCGGCATGTTCGAGCAGGGCTTCTACGACAAGCTTGGCTTCGGGAGCGGCGGGTACGTGCACCGCTTCGGCTTCGATCCCGCGGAGCTGCTCGTGGACGGTGCGAAGCGCCCGCCGCGACGTCTCGGCATCGAGGACTTCGAGGCCGTGCACCGCAACCGCCTCGAACGCCGGCTCGCGCACGGCTCCTGCAACATCCTGCCCCCCGGGCTCACGCACGCGGAGCTTCAGTGGGGGAAGGACAAGAGCTTCGGGCTCGGCTACTTCGACGGTCCGGGCGGCACGCTGAGCCACCACCTGTGGATCTCCTGCCGCGGCGACATGGAGGTGGGCCCCGGCAACGTTCGGTGGATGGCGTGGCGCACGCGCGAGCAGTTCCACGAACTGATGGGGCTCATCCGCAACCTCGGCGACCAGTTCCGGCTCATGTGGATGCGCGAGACGCACGAGATGCAGATCCAGGACCTGGTGCGGCGTCCCCTGCACCGCGAGCTCGTCAGCAAGGAGTCGAAGTTCGACGCCCGCATGCGCGTGATCGCGTACTGGCAGATGCGGATGAACGACGTGCCCGCGTGCCTCGCCCGAACGCACCTCGAGGGCGAGCCGGTCCGGTGCAACGTCGTGGTGAGCGACCCGATCGAGTCGATCTACGCCGCCGACGCCCCGTGGCGTGGCGCCGGTGGCGAGTACGTGGTCACGTTCGGACCGGAGTCGGCGGCGGAGCCCGGACGCGACGGCGCCTTGCCGACGCTGCGCACGTCGATCAACGCCTTCACGCGGATGTGGCTGGGCATTCGACCGGCGACGGCGTTGTCGTTCACCGACGATCTCGAAGGACCGGACGACCTGCTCGCCGCCCTCGACCGCCGCGTGCGGCTCCCGGAGGCCCAACCGGACTGGGACTTCTAACTAACCCCTCTCCCCCCGGGAGAGGACAGCCTCGCGCAGCGAGGCAGGTGAGGGCGAGCGTCCTTGCACGTTCGCCC
>JAAELP010000056.1 GCA_024226535.1 Planctomycetota bacterium
CACGGGCGATCCCGAGGGGAACATGGCCGGACCGTGGGTATGGCGGCTCATGCCGTACCTCGACTTCGACTTCGACGTCATGCTCGGGTATCTCGGGGACGAGGGCGGGAAGATCGACACGAGGCGTCGCGCCCTGGACATTCGCCGGCAACCGGCGTTCGCCTACAACAGCATCTTCGTCGGCGGCTGGTGGTACGGCCCGCGCGAGTACTGGTACAAGAACGCGAAGCGCCTGGACACCGACGAGCGGATCTCCGTCGTGTCACGCACGCAGGGGTCGATCCGGAACCCGTCGCGGCTCGTGACCTGCACGAGCGCCGCGTCACGGACACCGGGCGTACAGAAGTACAACGCGGTCAGGGATGACTTCGACGGCACTTACAGCGTGCTGCCGCCGATCATGGGTCGCCATCGTGTCTGGGGGCTGGCCGACGATCCGAACTACGCCGCCGCGAGCGACGTGATCCAGCTCCAGGCGGTGGACTGGTTCACGGAGTTCGAGGAGTCCGGCTGTCCGTTCGCCATCCCGATCGGTCGATCGAACGCCAAAGCTTCCGTGCTCTTCGCCGACGGCCACGCCGACGACCGCTTCACCTCCACGCTGACGGACATGCGTCACTGGGCCGACGCCGCCGACGGGCGCAACTTCATGTTCGATCGGTGAGCCTGCGCGGGCCCGGGCCCGTGATCGCGACCAAATATCGCCGAGTCGGGTTTTTTTAGCTGAGAGATCGCTGCGCGATCGTGCCAAGAGGGTGGTGGAGAGACTCCCAACCGAGCACGAGGACGCAACCATGAACAGCGCGACCAGTCGAACGACCCTCCCGCGCCTCGCGTCGGCCGTGGTCGTCGCGGCGGCCATCACGCCCGCGACGCGGGCCAACGAGATCACCTACCGGTGTTTCCCCAACCCGCCGGTGGTCATCCCCGACGGCCACCCGCTGGATCTCGAAGGGGCGCCGGACCTCATCCGCGTCGCGATCGACTGCACGGCCGACATGGGCGGGGGCAATGTCTGGCGCGCCGTGGGCACGCTCGTCGCCGACGCCACGGTTCCCGACAACGCGACGACGACGTTCCAGGAGCTGACGATCTGGAACGAATCGGGAAACATCATGGGCGGCCAGTTCCACGCGAGCCACTTCTACGGCTTCGGGCAGGGAAACGACAACGACGTGAGCGCGTCGATCCACGGGCACTTCGACAACCTGAACCTCCCCGGGTTCCTCGGCGGCGCGCAGCTCAGCTACGGCGTGCTCGTCGACTGGGGCACGGCGATCTTCACCGACCAGATCCTCGCCGGCGCCACGCCGTGGGAGGTCGGCGCCGCGCCGATCCCGTTCGGTTCCGACGGCCTGCCGCAGACGTTCTACGTGCCGCACCGCCATCGCATGGACTTCGCCTTCTACCTCGACTCGCCGGGCGACGCGATCTTCTTCGGAGCCGGTGACATCGACGTCGAGACGACCGCGGCGTCGGCGTGCCCGGAGGACCTCGACGGCGACCTCACCGTCGGCTTCGGCGACATCCTCGCGATCCTCGGAGCGTGGGGACCGTGCGTGGGCTGCCCGGAAGATCTCAGCGGCAACGGCGTCGTCGACTTCGCGGACGTGCTGGTCGTGATCGCCGCGTGGGGACCGTGCCCGTGAGCAGCGCCATCATCCGCCGCCGGATCACGGCTGCACGATCTGCTCCACGCTGCCCGTGGTCACGCGGAGCGGGCCGGGGGTCTGCACGCTGAAGCCGGGCGGCGCGTCGAGCAGGAACGTGTCGCGGTAGGTGATGGTGAGCGTCGAGCCGGAATCGCTGGTCACCTGCCCGCCCACGACGATGACGCCCTCGAACGCCGGCGAGTCGTTCATCCCGACATGAAGGTCACCGCTGACCGCGACGAGACCCGAGATGACCGACGGGTAGAGATCGTCGTGAACGGCGGGGTCGAACGCGTCACCGCCCTCCGCGGCGTTCCGCTGGTCCGAGTCCGAGGCGAGCACACCGTCGGTCTGCCCCTGCCACGGGGTGCCGGGCGGGTTGAAGTTGGTGTCCTTTCCGTCCGTGTCGGTCTCGTCGAGGGGGATCGCATCCAGGCTCAACTTCACATCGCCGAAGACCATCAGGGCCGGGTAGTTCGGCAGGGCCGGCTCCCAGTTGAGAGCTTGTCTGAGCTTCGTCCGCTCGTTGGGATTGATGACGATCAACGTGCCGACGATCCGCACGTGCTCGATGCTCAGTTCCGTGTTCTCGCAGTCGATGACGTAGATCCCCTCCGGCTGCTCGGCTCCGTACGGGTTGTTCGTCGGGCTCAGAACGATGCGCTGGAGGATTCGCGTGCCGTTGGCCTCCGGCAGGTCCGCGATGTCGATGGGCTCGGCGCGTTCGAGGTACCACTGCCCGGCGGACATCGCGGGCATCTCGCGCCGGGCGACGCCGGTGGTCGTGGATCCGAGGTACGTGTCGCCCGTGATCGAGCCCACGGCTTCCACCGCGGCGTCCACCGACGCCCCGTTCGCGGTGACCGACGTGTTGCTCGCGATCGTCTGGTCGCAGACGACGTTCAGGCTGCCCAGGTTGATCGGGCCGTCGGCGATCAGCGCGACCTCGAGGGCGCCGACCCCGTTGGACGATTCGACCATCTCCGCATCGAGACGGGCGCGGAGCGTGTGACGCGCGATCCCCGCCTCGCCGCCGGCGACGACGTACACCGGGTCCAGCGGATCATCCAGGAGATCATCGTCGCCGGTCGCGTCCTCCAGCTTCCAGTAGAAGTGCCCGTCGTCGAGGGGGTGATCCCGCACGATCGCGCCGTGCGTGTAGCCGAGGCGCCAGTCCGTGCTCGTCGATTCGCCGGTCGCGATCGCGGCCTGGACCTCGAGCAGCGCGTGGTCGAGGCCGGAAGCGGCGAGCCGCTGGGCCGTGGTCCAGTCGTCGGCGCCTTGCGTGACGATCAAGCTGACACGGCTCAGGTAGACCGACGTCATCGCGATGACCGTGAGCATGACCGTGATGGCCAGGACGATCGGGTAGGTCACGCCGCGGGCGCGGGCGGGTGACGGACCGGGAGATGAGGGCGTCGGGTGCATGGTCACTTGGCTACGCGTCTCCTACTGGGTCTCGTACACGGTGAGGTCGTCCACGTCGAAGGCGGCGGTGCCGGAACCCGTCTCGACGTGGAAGTACGTTCGGTGCGGGAAGCCGTGCTGCGCCGTGAAGGTGAAGCTCACCGGCGTCCAGTCCGCGCCGATCGTCGGTCCGACCTGGTGGTCGTAGCTTTGGAAGACGCCGTAGTCGTACTTGATCCGCATGCTGATCGGCGCGGCGGAGCTGACCATGCGTGCCCAGAACGCGACCTCGTACGTCGTACCGTCATCCACGCGGTCGGTGATCTCGAGCCTCGGTCCGGAGTACGTGTAGAGCCGGTTCGTCGATCGCAGGTAGCCGAGCCCCCCGTGCGGGTCGTCGGCGAGCACCTCGAGGGTGCAGACTCCCGCGCCGAAGCCCCACGGCTCCAGCCCGCTCTCGAGGTCGCCGTTGACGAGCAGGTTGGCCCGAGGATCGTTGAGCAGCTCGATGCCGGTCGAGATCCGAGACGCGGGGTTTTCCGTCGGCTGGAGCTCGATGCACGCGCGGCTGGTGTAGGTCCACTCCGAGGTCGCCCACTCCGACGGTCCGGCGCTGGACCGCAGGGCCGTGAGGTTCGTGTGCGCTCCCCCCGGGCTCGTCACGATCACACGGACCTCCTTCAGACCGGTGTCCGAGCCGATCGCCGTGAGGTCGGCGGGCTGGATCCACTTGACGTGCGCTTCGCGTGTCCAGCCGGCCGCGTCGGCGATCGGAACTCCGTGGGGGTCCTGCGGTGGCGTGCGTACCCAGAGGTGGAAGTCGTCGATGTCGTCGAACTCTTTCCGCGTGCCGGTGGCCTCGCCCGGCTCGGGCGTGCCGGGTGTCGACGTGTCCTTCGGCTCCTCGTACGCATGTTGCAGGATCTCGCTCATCAACGACTCCGCGAGCCGCTGACCCTTGCGATCGTGCAGACGCACGTGCCCGGCCTTGGCGGAGGCGCCGAGGAGCTGGAGCACGGAGACGAGCACGAGGCTGACGATCAGCACCGAGATCGTCGTCTCGATGAGCGAGTAGCCGCGGCGTGTCGGTGCCGGGATGGTCACGAGATGGACGAAGCGTGCGGGCATCGGATCACGGTTGCGGGTTGATGACGATGGAGACGGTGCGGGCCTGCTCGTTGTTCGTGAGCGCGAACGAGGCGTTGGGGCACGTGCCGGCGGCAGGCTGGACGATGAACGCCGCACCGCCTGAGCACGGACGGTCGAGCGAGCTGCTCTCGTCCATGGTGATGTCGGTGTGCCCGGCGAGCCCGGCAAGCCCCGTCACGCCGGGGTCGATGTCGTCGTCGTCGAAGCCGCCGATGCGGAGCACGAGGGCGTTGTTCACCGACGTGTCCACGGAGAGCGCGGTGGGTGTGCTGGAGCTCTCCCCGTTCTCCGTGATCGCGGGGATCGGGTCCAGGGGATCGTGACCCGTGAAACGCATGATCCACGCGTATGCCTGCTCGTCGGAGCCCCACGTGAACCGGTGCGTCGCGGCCTCGGAGGCATCGGCGAGCTTCCACCACACGCCGAGCGTGACCTTGCCGCCCTCCGAGCCGTGGGAGATCGCCGTCCAACCCTCGTCCAGCGGCGGCTCGACCGACTCGTCTCCGTCGGTCACCACGGCGGCGATCAGGAGATCGCCGTCGGCGGTGCCGGGCGGTGTGTCCACGGTGATCGTCTGGACATTGCTCGGCTCCTTCGCGTCCGTCCAGCCTTCGAAGACGACCTCGGAGCCTTCGACCACGGGCCCGGGCGCGCCGCCGAACGCCGCCCAGTGATAGACGACACCGCTCCGGTTCGTCTGCTTGTGCAGGCCGACCTCGAAGCCGTCGTTGAGCAACGCCGTGATCGCGTTCGCGGTCTGGACACCGGTGTTGAAGTTCAGGGTCACGTCGCCCGTCCCGACGGAGGCGGGGCGGTGCACCCCTCCCTCGTACTCGTCGATCTTGATCAGGACGTACTCCGGCCGGACGCCGATGCCGGTCACCTGGCGATCGCTCGCATTGTCACCTGGGTACGAGCCCACGGCGATCTTCTCCGGCGTCGCCTTGAAGCATGCGTAGTGGTAGAGGATCCCGGCACCGTTCACGTGGTCGGAGTGCCCCACCTGGAACCCGGTCGGCTCGATCGCCTGGATCTGGTTGGTCACGGCGCCTTCCTCGCCGAAGACGATGCTCTGGTCGCCGGTCATCGCGCTCGTGCGCTGCCACGCCTTCAAGCCGTTCTCGCCGTACACGATCACGTAGTCCGGCTGGAAGCCCACGTCGCTGATGTTGCGGTTGTCCGCGCCGTCGCCCGCGTAGCGTCCGACCTTGACGAGGTCGGTCGTCTGCCTGAACGCGGTCCACCAGTAGGACGACCCGTTGGCGTTGACCGTCGCGTGGGTCCCGACGGTGAAGCCGTCGACGTCGAGGGTCTGAATCTGGTTGGGCTGCACCGACAGCCCGTTGGTCATGCTCTTGGTGGCGTCGCCGACGACGGTGGACGTGCGAATGACCGCCGTCTCGCCCGTCACGTTGCCCTTGATGATCACGACGTCGGGCACGAATCCCACGCCGGTGATCAGCCGATCGTCCGAACCGTCGCCGTCGTACGTGCCCGTGGCGAGCCACGGGGGCTCCCCGACGGTGGGACCGAAGTAGCCCCACGTCGCCGGGTCGGGAACGGGGGCGGTGTAGGTGACGGTGGCGGCGCGGACCGTGGCCGAACGCGCGTCGGCGGCGACCACGAAGTCGTGGACCTCGTTGAGGAGGATCCCCTCCGCGCCGTCGTTGTACTGGCGGACGAGCGCTGCCGGCTTGCCCGCCGCTCCCTCCCACGTGTACCGGATTCGCTCCTCGCTGCCGTCCGGGGGCGAGTCCCGATCGGGCACCAGGAGCGTGATCGAGGTGTCGGTGTGATCGACGATGGACGTGGCGAGGCGGGCATCGGCGGTGATCTGTGAAACGGCGCCGCCGGCGCGGGTCTGGACGAGAAGATCCTCCGCGGTGTCCATCGACCGCGTCCCGACCATGAGCGCACCGCCCATACCGACCATCAGGATCGAGGTGAGCGCGAGCGCCACGATCAGCTCCATGAGTGTGAAGCCCGAAGGGCGCGCAGATCGCGTGGGATATCGGTCGTTCCAGGAACGTCGTGTCATGGGAACACCCGGGGCGTCTTCAAGGACGGGGCATGCCTCGCCTTTGGAGTTCGTCCGGTTCCGATGAACACATGAACGGGACGTCGGCCCGACGTCTCACCGGTGGTGGTCTGTGCCGCTGGGGGGACGGAGGCGACGCGCGGGAAAATGTCGCCGACGAGGTCCGGAATTGTTTTCGGAACCCCCTCGCCGACCTCTCCCCACGGTGACCGTGGGGAGAGGTGGTCGAAGGGCGGTCGTCAGTCGTGGCTGCTGCTGTTGCCGCTGCTGTCGCTGCCCCGGCTGCTGCCCGGGAGACCGCTGCTTCCGCTGCTTCCGCTGCTGCTGCTTTCGCCGCGGTCGCACTCGTCGGGAATCCCGTTGCCGTCGGTGTCGGTCGACGTTCCCGACGCGATGTCGCACTCGTCGGGCACGACGTTGTTGTTGCAATCGAGGCTCGTGCCGGCGGCGATGTCGCAGTCGTCGGGCACGCCGTTGGCGTTGCAGTCGAGGCTCGTGCCGTCGGCGATGTCGCACTCGTCGGGGATGCCGTTGGCGTTGCAGTCGAGGCTCGCGCCGCCGCCGAGGTCGCAGTCGTCGGGGACACCGTTGGCGTTGCAGTCCGGGCCCGTCTCGCACTCGTCGGGCACGCCGTCGCCGTTGCAGTCCGGGCTCGTCCCGTCGGCGATGTCGCACTCGTCGGGGGTGCCGTTGGCATTACAGTCGGCGCTGGTGCCGTCGGCGATGTCGTCGCCGTCGGGAACGCCGTTGCCGTTGCAGTCGGGGAAGACCTCGTACGCGCCGATGTCCACGATCGAGGTGCCGTCGACGAGCCCGTCCTGGAAGCGGTCGGCTCCGGCGAAGTCGAACGGGTACGGCTCGGTCACGTTTCCGTCCCCGTCGGCGTCGAAGGTGTCGGCGATCACGAGCGTGTCGTCACCGGCGTCGATGGCGGGCGAGCCGGCGGTGACACGCAGGTCCTCGTCGCCGGTCCCCGCCTGGCCGTCGGGACCCAGGGCGTCGGCGAAGAGCGGGTCCGCGTCGATGTTCGCCGTCCCCGACCCGAGCCAGCCGCCCTGCACGACGCAGTTGCGCACGATCGCGAGCGCCGTGACGGGGTCGATCTCGTCGGGCGTGTTGCCCCAGAGGACGCAGTTGGACAGCTCGGTGATCGTCGTGCCGCCGCCGTCGGTGTTGCTCACGGCGCCGCCCGCCGTGAACGCGGTGTTCGCGTTGAACGTGCAGTTGACGATGAGCGGCGTGCCCACGATGACGTATATCCCGCCGCCACGGTTCGCCGAGTTGCCGCTGAAGACGCAGTTCATCAGCGTGGCGTTGAACCGGATGTGCATGCCGCCACCGGTCGTGCCGCCTGCCGCGGTTGAGTTGGCGAGGAAGGCGCAGTCGATGAACGTCGGCTCGCCGGCCGACGACGCCGTGTAGACGCCGCCGCCCTGCTGGAGCCCCGCGTTCCCGCGGAACACGCAGCCCGTGAACGTCGGGCTGCCGCTGGCGTCGATGAGCATGCCGCCGCCGAACTCCGCGGCGTTGGCGACGAACAGGCAGTCGCGCACGGTCGGGCTCCCGGCCTGGCAGAGCATGCCGGCGCCGAACCGGTCGGGGTTCGTGTTCGTGCCCGTGCCGTTGCCGCCGGTGATCGTGAATCCGTCGAGCACCGCGCTCGACGCGTTCGCGCTCGCGTTGGTGACGTGCCGCGCGTTCTCGGCGTTGCCGGCGAAGTTGGGCCCGTCGTCGCCGGCGAGGTCGCCGCTCAGGATCGATTCGTTGGCCACGAGGTCACGTGCGTCCGGGTCCGAGGCGCCGACGCCGGCGTAGCCGCCCTTCAGGGTGACGTCGTTGATGAGCTGGAAGCTCAACAGCCGATCGCCGGTGCCGGTCGGGTTGACGGCGTCACGGTCGGGAACGTAGGTGCCTCTGGCGACGCGGATCTCGCAGACGCCGCTGCCGGGCGCGGCGGCGGTCAGCGCATCCTGAAGGTAGGTGAACGCGGTGCCCCACGACGTCCCGTCGCCGCCGGCGGGCGCGCCGTCGTCGACGTACAGGATGTCGACGCCGACCGCCGGGCCGGCGAGCAACGCGATCAGGACGGCGGTCGTGGCCGCCTGTGGTCGCCCCCGGGAACAGCGGTGCATGGTCATGGTGAGTCCTCCAAAGTTCATGGCTCTCGACGAGAGAGTGGTGGTGGCGTGGACGGTCGCGCGCGTGCGCGAACCCGTCTCCACGGGGGGAGGCGCTCGAAAAGAGGGGCTTGTGACGTAAATCCCTGTTCTTATGGGATCTTGTGGTGATCGGAGGGGACCGGGACGGCCCGCGGCGGTCGTGGCGTGGGGGGGCAGCGTCCTAACAGATGCCCGGTTCGCCCGTTGATTGGGGTGGTCGCTCGACGTGTTCCGGTGGGCCTCCTTCGGCGCGGACACGCCCCCGCGACCGGAGGAGGTCCCGCCGATCTCGTCACGGCGGGGGCCGTCGTCCTTCCGAAGGCAAGGCCGCGTCCGCGTATGATCCACCGCTGATGGGTGTCACGCCGATCGCCGGACGCGCGCTGATCGCCGCCGTCCTCTCGCTCCTCAGCGCGGGACCGGCCGTCGCCTCCGACCGGGTCACGATCGGTCCGGTGCCGGAATGGGTGACGCCGCTGGCGATCCCCGCCGCGGCGGCGGAGTCCGGCGGACCCGCGATCGGCAGCGGGATCGCGCATCTGCTCTCGGAACGGCAGGTGAACCGCGTCGGCGAGACCCCGCAGTCCTTTCACCGTCGCGCCTGGCTCGTGCGCGATGCGTCCGGCGTGCAGCTCGGTTCGGAGTTCTCCGTGGACTTCGATCCCACCTTCGAGGAGATCGTGCTGCACACCTTGCGCGTTCACCGTGACGGCGCGGTGATCGATCGACTGGACGCCGATCGGCTGGAGGTCATCCAGCGCGAGACGCAGCTCGACCGGCAGGTCTACGACGGCGGGCTGACCGCGTTCATCATGCTGGAGGACATCCGACCCGGCGACGTGATCGAGTCGGGCTTCACGCGACGTGGCGCGAACCCCGTGCTCGGCGGTCACTTCTATGGCCGCGTCGGCACGCAGTGGTCGGTGCCGGTCGGGCGCGCGGGTTACCGCCTGCTCTGGCCGGCCGACCGCGCGCTGGTGATCCGGAGGCACGGGACCGACCTCGAGCCGACGGTGACGCGAAGGGACGGCACCCTCGACTACCGCTGGGAGCTGGCCGACGTGCCGCCGCTCGTCGTCGACTCGAATCTGCCGGAGTGGTACGACCCGTACCCGTGGATCCAGATCAGCGACTTCGCCGACTGGAACGCGGTCGCGCGCTGGGCGGCGCCGATGTACGCCCCGCCGCGCACGTTGCCGCCGGACGTGGCGAAGCAGGTCGGGGAGATCCGCGCGTCGGTGACCGACGCCGAGGATCGCATCCTCGCCGCCGTGCGGTTCGTGCAGGACGAGATCCGCTACCTCGCGATCACACTGGGGACGGGCACCTACCAGCCGTCGCCACCGTCGAAGGTCATCCAGCGGCGTTTCGGCGACTGCAAGGACAAGTCGGCGCTTCTCGTGTCGATGCTCCGCGCCCTCGACGTGCCGGCTGACGTCGCGTTCGTGAACACGTGGTATCGCGACGAGATCGCGTCGTGGCAGGCGACCCCGTCGGCGTTCGATCACGCGATCGTCCGGCTCGAGCACGACGGCGGCACGATCTGGATCGATCCCACCGACGCCTTCGCCCGCGGGCCGCTGCGGGGCCTCGACCTGCCCGAGTACGGCTGGGCCCTGGTCGTCTCGCCCGACACCACCGGCCTCACCGAGATGCGTTCGAACCGCGACGCCCGGTCCGGCCGCGACATCCTCGCCACGTTTCGAGCCCAGAGCGTCGACGAGCCCGTGCACGTCACGATCGAGACGGAGTACGACGGCGGCGATGCGGACTCGATGCGCCGCACCTTGCGGCTGTCGAGCCTGGAGGAATACGCCGCCGGCTGCCGCGACTACTACGCGTCGATGTACCCGTCGATCGAGTCCACGAAGCCGCTGGAGGTCGCGGACGACGAGCGCCGCAACCGCGTGCGCACGGTCGAGCACTACGTGATCCCGAAGTTCTGGACCCGCGACGAGGAGCAGGCGGCCCGGATCGGTGAGTTCTACCCGCTGGAGATCGACAGCGTGCTCGACTCGCCGCGCAGCCAGAGTCGCACGATGCCGCTGGCGGTGAGCCATCCGCTCCGCATCACGTACCGCACCCGCGTGCACCTCTCGCCGGAGTGGTCTTTCGAGCCGGAGACCGAGGTCATCCGCAACGCGGGGCTCGAATTCCGCTACGAGGTGCGCACGTCGCCGACGACGCTCGCGATCGACTACACGCTCCGCAGCCTCGCCGATCACGTGAGCCCCGCGGAGTGCGCGCAGTACATGGAGGACCTCGCGCGGATTCGCGGCCGGCTGTCGTACGCGATCAGCTACCCGGACTCGCGGCTGGCCGGCTACGTGCCCGTCGCGCTCGGCGCGACGGTGGGCTCGACGGCAATGGGGCTCGTCGCGATCCTCAGCGTGCTCGTGGTGATCCTGGGGCGTCGGGCGGCGACGAGCCGGACGGTGCCGTCGTCACCGACGGACATCGATGGGGCGATCGCGGCGTGCGTGACGATCTGGACCGCTCCCCGCGCCACCATGCGCCGGGCGTTCGAGGGCAACCCGGGCCGGCTCGCGGTCTGCGCGGTGATGGTGACCGGCGTGTTCGCGGCGTGGGACATGGCCTCCGTGCGCTCGCTCGGTGATCGCGTCGCGGTCAACATCGTGCTGGCCATCGGTCTCGTCGCGGGTCCCGTGCTCGGTCTCGTGCGTCTCTACATCGGCGGTGCGCTGCTGACGGCGTTCGGTCATCTCCTCGGCGGCACCGGCGACGGGCCGCGCGTGCGCGCCGCGATCGGCTACGCGTCGCTGATACCGGCCGTTTCCGGTCTCATCTGGATCCCCGGTCTCCTGCTCCTGCGCAAGGAGCTGTTCACGGAGGTGATGCCGCGTGCGTCCTCGTCGAGCTGGCTCCTCGGGTTTCTCGGCGCGATGGCCGCCGTGCAGATCATCAGCGCGGTGTGGACCGTCGTCGCCCTCGTCCGCTGTCTCGCCGAGGCGCACCGGTTCTCGGCGTGGCGCGCGTTCGGCGCGGTCCTGCTGCTCGTCGGCGTGTTCGTCGGGCTCGTGCTCGGCCTGGCGGTGATAGTGGTGATGGCGATGTCGTTGTAGGGCACGGACGCCGTCGCGCACCCTGCGGACGAGTCCGTAGCGAGCTGTGGGGGTGTGGATTAGGAACTGTCGACCTTCCGCGCTACGAACACGGTCCCCACGCCCCGATCACCTCGAGGATGTCCGCGAAGTCGACGACCCCGTTGCCGCTGAGATCCTGCGGACACTCCGGTGGACAGGGGCCCCAGGCGCCGATGACGGCAAGCACGTCGCTGAAGCCCACGGCGCCGCTGTCGTCGAGATCCTCCGGGCATGCCGCGCACCCGAGCACGCGCACGAGGAAGTCATCGATGCCCGCCTCGGTGACCGAGTCGTTGGGCGTGTCGCCGGTGGTGAACCGCACGCGCACGGACGACGACGGCGTCACGTGATCGCTGACGACCAGCGACACCGTCTCCCACGCGCCACCGGTGCCGGTGGTGACGTGCTCGGGAACCGCGATCCACGGCTCGCCGCCGGTGGCGGTGATCTCGACGGTGAGCGTGTCGGGAACACCGAGGTCGCTGAAGAACCACCGGCTGTAGTTGATCTCGGCGTCGGTGCCGGCGAGGTCGAGCAAGGGGGAGACGAGGTGGGTCGGACCCCCGTCGACGTCGTTGGCGAGCTCGCTGCCGCCGGGCGGCCCGTTGTCCGTGACGAATGCGCGGAGGTTGAACAGCCCCGGCGTGGCGTCCGCCGGCGGCGCCGCGAACGCGCCGCCGGAGCTGGTCGCGTTCGGCTGCGCCCGCTCCCACGCGCCGGCGGTGAGCGACGGGTCGCTCTCGACCGTCCATGACGACACGTCACCCTCGAACGACTCGTCGAGCGCGACCGTGAGGGCGTCGGCGACGAGCACCTGCCTCGTCACGCCTGGCGCACCGGGCGGATCGACGCGCGACCCGCCGGTGGTCAGGTCGGCGCTCACGTAGAAGCGCACGACCCCCGGACACGCGACGGCGGGAAGCGTCGCGCGGTGGAGCCCGGCCCCGAGGTCGTCCAACGCGGTCTCGACGAACGGACCACCGCCGACCGATACGTGCTGGCGCTCGCTGCCGGGAACCGGGAGCCCCGCGCCGACGCCGTCGATCCGCACGTCGATCGGCGTGGCGACGTTCGGCGCCGCCTCGTCGGGCACGCCCCCGGGGTACGTGAAGGCGAGGTCCGCCGGCGGCACGTTCATCCAGATCGTCGTGCCGTCGCACTTGCCGAGCACGAGGTCGAGCCAGCCGTCGCCGTCGATGTCCATGGCGGCAATGTCGTAGACGCCGAACAGTTCGGCGTCGGGAATCACCTGGTCTTCCTCGACGAAGGTGACGGTCGGCGCGTTGCCCTGGTTGTGAAAGACGAACGTCCGGTGGTTGCAACCGGCGATGTCCACGTCCACGTCGGCGATGATCACGTCGTTCCACCCATCCTTCTCGAGGTCGGCGATGACGACGTTGCCGCCGTTGATCACGCCGGTCTGCGGGGGCAGCGCGTACTGGATGAAGTCCGCGAGGCCCTGGCGTCGTTGCCCTGGTTGAGGAGGTAGCGGTCGGTGCCGTCGTCGACGACCACGAGGTCCAGCTTCCCGTCGCCGTTGAGGTCGCCGGCCTCGACGTGGTAGCCGGAGAGCTGGTAGACGATCTCGTACTCGGTGAAGACGCCGACGTTCAGCGGGTCGTTGTAGGCGATCCCCACGTGGTACGGATTGCCGAGGGCGGTGAGCCGGACGATGTCGTTCAGCCCGTCATCGTTCATGTCCACGATCTCGTTGGAGACGCCGAAGACCGACGCGTACATCGCCGGGTCGGTCAACCGCGCCGTCGTCTCGTCGGTGAAGAAGCCGTTGCCGTCGTTGACGAGCAGGCGGTCGTTGAAGTCGAAGATCTGCGCGCCGCCACTGTCGTAGTCGCTGAAGAACAGGTCCGGGGCGCCGTCGCCGGTCACGTCCGCGGCGGAGACGTTGCAGAACCTCGGTCCCGCCGTCTCGTGCATCTGGGGGATCCGTGCGTCCTCGTAGCGGAAGCCGCGCCAGACCCCCTCGACCTCGCCGAGGTTGACGTACACACGCGGGTGGGAGATGTGCTTCGCTTCGTTGTCGGTGAGCGTTACCGCCGTGACGATGTCGAGCCAGCCGTCGCCGTTCAAGTCGGCGAGCTTGACGTCGCGGTCGTTCGTCGCCGTCGACGTCGGACGCGGCGGCGAGCGACGCGGTCCGGTCGGTGAGCACGCCGTCCTCGTTCATGAGCAGGACGTTGGGGTGTCGTCCCGTGCTCGTGAACGGCTGCTTGCGCACGACGACGAGGTCGTCATCGCCGTCGTCGTCGAGATCGTCCCACGCGTAGTCCTTCTCCTCGGGATCCGCCGCGCCGAGCGCCGGTAGCGCGACGAGCCGCGACGGATCCTCCGTGAACTGCGCCCACTGAGCGACGGCGGGAGCCGCGACGGTCAGAAGGCACGCGGCGGCGGCGAGGGTCCTGCTCATGGGTGGCTCCTGCGTGTGGCCGGTGCGGCGTTCAGTCTACCGGGCCGGTGCGGCGTGATGCATCCTCTTTCCACGCGGGCCGTATCCTCACGGGTGGGGGACCACGTGGGAACGGACTCCGGGGCACATCCGAGACCTGGAAAGGGGTAGCCGTGATGCACCGGGCGCGTCGACTCGCGTGGCTCCTGTTGTTGGCTCCGTGCGCGTGCACGTCACCGGAAGAAGGTGTCAGACGCCAGTTGGCGGCCGCGGATACCGACTCGGATGGACGCGTTGCTCGCGCCCTCGACGGTCTTCAACGCAAGGCCGAGAAACGCGCACAGCGCGACCCGGAGGCGCTGAACCAGCCGCACCGGCGCCAGGAGCTTCACCTGCGTCAGCGGCTGGGTGCGGGGCAGACCGAGTACCCGATGGACGACCTGCGCGACGCGCTCGCGGACATCCGCGCGCGTGAGGCGGCGGCGGGGCCCGGTCCGCAGGCGGGTGGCATCCTCGGCTGGACCGAACTCGGCCCGGGCAACATCGGCGGGCGGACGCGGGCGATCATCTTCGATCCGACGAACCCGAGCACGATGTACGCCGGCGGCGTCGCCGGCGGCGTGTGGAAGTCCGTCGACGGCGGGCTCGACTGGAGCCCCACCGACGACCTCATGATGAACCTCGCGGTCTCGACGATCGCGATCGATCCCGCCGACACGGACGTGCTGTACGCGGGCACCGGCGAGGGCTTCTTTGCGGGCCCGTCGGTGCGCGGGCTCGGCATCTTCAAGAGCGCCGACGCCGGTGCGACGTGGACGCAGCTCGCCTCCACGGTCGAGGGCGTTCCGTACGGCGCGTTCCACTACGTCAACAAGATCGTGATCAGCCCGAACGACACCAGCCGTGTGTACGCCGCGACGCGGTTCGGAGTCTGGCGCAGCCTCGATGCGGGACTCACGTGGTCGCTCATGCTCGCGAACCCGAGCTACGCGACGGGGCCGTTTACCAGCAACGGGAGCAACGTGGGCTGCACCGATCTCGCGATCCGCGAAGACGCCGACCCGGACGTTCTGTGGGCCGCGTTCGGCAGCCAGGTCGACGACGGCCTGTTCCGCTCCGACGACGGCGGCCGGAACTGGGGCGTCTCGGGGTACTGGACGTTTTACCAGGAGCCGGTGCTGCCGCCGTTTCACATTCATCCCGACTTCCACGAGATCACGTTCCACCCCGACTACGACGGCGTCACGAACCAGGTCATGTACGTCGGCAACGACGGCGGCATCTTCCGCACACTCAACGCCCGCGCGGACGTGAGCCAGGAGAACTGCCCGCTGCCGGAGGACGCGCCGCTGCCGGACATCGTCTGGGAGAACATGAACAACGGCTACGGCGTCACGCAGTTCTATCACGGCGACAGCGCGCGGAACGGTGTCGACGCGTTCGCCGGCGGCACACAGGACAACGGCACGAACATGGTGCTGTCCACGAGCACGCCCGACGACTGGGACCTGATCCTCGGTGGTGACGGCGGGTACGTGGCGATCGATCCCACCGATCACGAGACGATCTACGCCGAGGTCCAGTTCTTCCCGAACTTCTACAAGTCCGTGGACGGGGGGGAGACGTTCGTCCAGGTCATCGACGGCATCACGGATACGAACGGTCCATTCCTCGCGCCGCTGGCGATGAGCCAGTCGAATCCAAACGTGCTGTGGACGGGAAGCAACCGACCGTGGCGCACGACGAGCGCCGCAACGTCGTGGGCGCCGGCCGGGCCGGTGCTCTCAGGGGCGAACATCTCCGCCGTGGCCGTGGACGAGCAGATCGGCAAGACCGTCTATTTCGGCATGCAGAACGGCTACGTCGCCCGCACGACGAACGGGCAGGCGGGGGCGCCGACCTGGGAGCTGTTCGGCTCAGCCAATGGACTGCCCGTCGGGGCGTGGGTCAGCAGCGTGACCATCGATCCGAACGTCACGAACCGCGCCTACGCGACGTACTCCAACTTCGGCATCCCGCACGTCTACGTCACGAACGACGGCGGGCAGAGCTGGACGTCGATCGACGGGATTGCCGCAGACGGCATCCCGGACATCGCGGTGCACTGGCTCGCCGTGCGCCCGTGCGACTCGAATCAGCTCTACGCCGCAACCGAGCTGGGCCTGTTCGCCAGCGACGACGCGGGGCAGACGTGGCAGCCGGCGAACCAGGGCTTCGTGCACACCGTCGTCGAGTCGCTCGATTGGCGCGACGACGACACGCTCGTCGCGTTCACGCATGGGCGCGGCGCGTTCCTCGCGTCGCTCGCGTCGTGCGGCTCGTGCGCGACGGACCTCGACGGCAGCGGCGACGTCGGCTTCGGTGACATCCTCCAGATCATCGGCGCCTGGGGTCCGTGCCCGCCGGGCGTGTGCGCCGCCGATCTGAACGCCAACGGCGACGTCGACTTCGCGGACATCATCATCGTGATCGCGAACTGGGGACCGTGCTGAGGCGACCGGTCCGAGGCGTCTACACTAGAAGGCTGTCGGGGGCCCGCCGGGCGGGAGGTTCCGGAGGAGAAGAAACGATGCACCTGATCCGCGCCCTTCGATCGATCGCCGCGCTCGCCGCGACGCTCGGCTTCGCCGCCGTGGCATCGGCCCAGTCCGGTCCGCCCGGCCCGTGCTGCTGTCCCGGCGATCTCGACGGCAACGGCGTCGTGAACACCGCCGACACGAACGTCCTGACCACGGTGTTCGGGCCGTGCCCGCTCGGGCTCCCGTGCCCGGCCGACCTCGACGGCAACGGGATGGTGGACCTCGCCGACTTCACGATCATCACGAACCTCCAGGGGGCGTGTTGCGCGGGCGATCTCGACGGGGATCGCGCGATCGGGGCCAACGACATCATCATCATGTCGGCGTGCCACTTCGGGCAGCTCTGCCCACCGGATCAGTGCTGCTCGTTCGACTACGACGGCGACGGCCTGATCGACGCGCCGGACGTCACGATCGTCAACGCCAACGTCGGCCCGTGTCAGACCGGCTGCCCGTGCCCGTGGGACGTGAACGCCGACGGCACCGTGGACGCCACCGACGCTCTCATCGTCACCCTCGCCGCCGGCGAGTGCTGCCCGGGCGATCTCGACGGTGACCGGGTCATCTCCAACAACGATGTCACGCTGCTCATGAGCCTCGGCGGCCCGTGCCCGCCGGGGATGATCTGTCGCGGCGACATGAACGGCGACAGCAACCGCAACGTGACCGACGTGATCATCCTCACCTCGCTCGTCGGTACGTCGTGCTGCCCGGGCGACGTGACGATCGACGGCGCGGTCAACGGCGCCGACGTCAACGCGATCCTGGCCCTCATCGGCACCGCGTGCCCGGTGCCGCCCGGCGCGTGCCCGGCCGACCTCGACGCCGACGGCGTGATCACCGCCGCCGACCTCGCGATCATGCTCGGCAACACCGACACGTGCTGCCGCGCCGACGTCACCGGCGACGGCCTCACCGATCTCAGCGACATCACGATGATCCAGTCGAACTTCGGGCCGTGCTGCCCCGAGGACGTCGACGGCAGCGGCGACGTGGGCTTCGGCGACATCCTCGCGATCATCGGCGCGTGGGGTCCCTACGCGCCGTGCCCGCCGTACGTCGCCGCCGATCTCAACCAGAACTGCTCCGTGGACTTCGCGGACATCCTGGTGGTGATCGCGGCGTTCGGTCCGTGCTGTCCGTGAGAACAGGCGCCCAGACGGGCCATCCTCTCCAGATTACCCAGTTTGCCGCCGTTCCCACCGGATCGGAGCCGAGCGCAAACCGGGTCATCGCACGGGCTTGCGAAAATCCCTGACGGCCCGGTCCAGGGAAGCGCGCACTCCCAGCACCAACCTCTATTGCAAAGGTGTTATCGGTCGTTAGACTCGTATTTGCCTATATGGATTGGTGCGCCGAGGGGGGTCCACGGCGCCGGGCTGGAGGGAAAGTCGTGCAGCCCATCAGGCAGTGATTGCGCCGGTTTGCCGCGCCTCGTCGCGCGGCGCCCGGTGGTCTCGCGCGTGATGGCTCGCGGCCACGCGAAACGAAGGACGGGGTCACAGAGATGTTCCGGAAGCACAAGAGGGGATTCGATGTGCGCCTCACGAACAGAGGTGGAGCGGTTGCGGCGTCGGTCATCATCACCAGCGTGACGCTCGGCGTCGCGCAGCAGACCTCACCACATGCCGATCACGGGCTGATACCAACGCACCAGCACGCGGCGGCTGACACTGCGGCGGAGGGACACTTCTGCATCGTCTGCGCCGGCGACGTGCCCGCGGGCAAGTACACCGCCGAAGAGCTCAAGCGCATGGGCCCGCAGCGGATCCCCGAGCACCTGCTGAACTCGCCCCTTGCCGTCGTGGCCGGCGGGATGGGTCCCGGACACGAGCCGGATCCGCTCACGATCGTGATCGACTTCCGCGATCCCGGTGATCAGAACTCGACGGACATCATCGGCAACGTGGTGACTCCGTTCGACCCGACGATCTTCGGCTTCACCCCCGCGAACTTCGACGCCATCGCCCAGGCCGTCCTCGACGTGGTGCTCAACGACTACTTCGCCATCCCCGATTCGCTCAGCTCGGGCAGCCCGCTCCCGCCGGGCACCGATCTCGCCTGCGACGTCGTGCTCGGCGACATCGGCACGCCGCCATCCAACGGCGCGACCGAGTACTACTACGTCCAGGTCGGCACGCAGATCAACGGCGAGACCTATCTCGGCCAGGCGTCCACCAACTCGGTCCGCAACGCCGCGGGCAACCCGGCGGGTATCGCCAACGGGTCGATCGTCGCCACGATCTACAGCAACAACATCCAGGGTCTCAGCGGCCTGGATCCCCCGAATGCGTTGTCGAGCGGCAACATCGAGTTCACGCGGCACGCGCTCGGCGGCACGACGGCCCACGAGATCGGACACACCGTCTCGCTCCGTCACCTCAACGTGGCCGGATCGGTCACGCCGACCGGCCTGAATCCGCTCATGGCGACCGGAGCGATCGACCTGCCGAGCCAGGCCCGCATCGTCGATCGCGAGTTCTCCATCACCGGCATGAACGCCCAGCAGAGCGGAGCGGTCAAGTTCTACATCCAGCAACTCATCAACGCGCTCGGACTCCATCAGCTCCAGACCGGTGCGTGCTGCCTGTGCGACGGGACGTGCCTCCCCAACGTGACCCAGGCCGTCTGCGAGGCCACCGACGGCTTCCGGGTGTGGGCCGATGGCGCGACCTGCTTCGAGGCGAACTGCGAGCCGGTCGGCGCCTGCTGCCTGTGCACCGGCCTGTGCATCGAGAACACGACGCAGCTCGAATGCCTGGTGCTTCCCGACGCCGATCGCTGGGTGGAGTGCGGCGAGTGCGCCACGCTCACCCCGCCGTGCGAGCCGCTCGGTGCGTGTTGCCTCTGCGACGGGAGCTGCCTGAACGACGTCACCCAGGCGGACTGCAACGCCAACGCCAACTCGGTCGCGTGGTTCGAGTGCACTGACTGCTCGGCGGCGAACTGCGAGCCGGTCGGCGCCTGTTGTCTCTGTGACGGCACGTGCCTCGACGACGTGACGGAGCCGGACTGCACCAACAACCCGCTGTTCGTGTCGTGGAACGAGTGCACGGATTGTGCCAGCCTCGTCCCGCCGTGCGAGGAGACCGGCGCCTGCTGCCTCTGCGACGGAACGTGCATCGACGACACGACGCTGGCGGACTGCCAGGCGATGCCGGACTACCGCTCGTGGACGGCGTGCTCCGACTGCGCGACGACCACGTGCGAGATCGTCGGCGCCTGCTGCCTGTGCACGGGCGAGTGCATCGAGGACATCACGCAAGCCGAGTGCCTCGCGAACCCGCTGTTCTTCTCGTTCACGCTCTGCACG
Source organism: Planctomycetota bacterium (assembly GCA_024226535.1). Lineage (GTDB taxonomy): Bacteria > Planctomycetota > Phycisphaerae > Phycisphaerales > SM1A02 > JAAELP01. The sequence continues at coordinate 19,806 of JAAELP010000056.1, forward strand.
GATTGCGTCGCCATCGTCCCGCTGTGCGAGCCCACGGGTGCGTGCTGTCTCTGCGACGGCACCTGCCAGGACGACCTGACGCTCGCCGAGTGCCA
>JAAELP010000057.1 GCA_024226535.1 Planctomycetota bacterium
GTCGATGGCGTGGACCCGCGCCGCACCACGCCGAAGCAGGCAGTCGGTGAACCCGCCGACGTTGCAACCGAAGTCGGCGCAGAGCAGGCCCGTGACGTCGAGCTCGAACGCCTCGAGGGCGTGCTCCAGCTTGATCCCCGCCCGCGACACGAACGGGGTCATGGCACCCCGACGACGGCGATGCCGACGCGGTCGGCCGCCGCGATCACCTCGGGGCGGTCGATGAGGATCACACGCCCGGTGCCCAGGGCGATGCACCCCGCGCCGGCGGCGGCGAGACGCTCGATGGTGCCGACCCCGATCGTGGGCACGTCCGCCCGCATGTCGTGATCCGGTCCCGAAGTCTTCAGCAGCGTCCACCCCTTCGCGCGGCAGAGACCCCCGGCGCGGTCGATCATCCGGTCCGTGCCCTCGATCGCTTCGACGGCGATCACGTCACGGTCGCGCACCGCCATCGCCTGCCCCACGTGCAGACGCACCGTCTCCACGAGCAGCGGCCAGCCGAAGGCGACGTCGGCGGCCTGCTCGCGGCGGGGCTCCACGCGCCCCATGACGCCCTCGCCGGCGAGATGATCGGGGATGTACTTCGTCGAGTCGATGAGCGTCACCCCGTTGCGCTGAAGCTCGTCGGCGACGGCGGCGAGCAGCGCCGGCGTCCGCCGGTCGTGACGGAGGCGACGGTACCAGATGACCGCGGCGCGCCAATCCGGTATCTGCCTGAACAGCCGAAGCGGGTCGTGCATGCGGGCCTTGGCCACCCGGCCCACCATCACCGCCTCGCGCACGTCCGCCCGCCGGAAGGTGCGGATCCACCGTCCGAGCTGCGCGATGCCGGCGAGGTGGAACTCGTCGCAGAGCCCCGGCAGCTCGTTCACGTACTGGTCGCGCAGTCCGACGCAGCACACGCGCGCCCCCGCCGCCCGGATGCCGCGGGCGACGATGACCGGCAACTGTCCCTGCCCCGCGATGAGCCCGACGGGTTGCGTCATGCGGGGAGTGTACTGGCTCTCGGGCGCACGCTGACTCTGGTCAGACACGGAGGGCGCGAACTCCGATCGCGCGATCGAGGTACCATCTTCGCAATGCTCTGGCCCGTACTCGCACTCCTCATCGTCGGCCTGGTCATCAGCCTGCCCGCGACGGCGGTGCTGGTCCGGATGGGCCGACGGCTCGGTGCGCTCGACAGCGCGGGATCCGACGGCCACCGCAAGCTGGTCCTGCGCGACGTGCCGAACATCGGTGGGGTCGCGATCTTCGCCGCGGTGGCCCTGCCCGTGATCGTCGGGGTCACGCTCCTCCACATCGTCGGCGCCGAGACGTGGGCGCGGTGGCTGCCGGCGCTGGAGCCGCTGCTGCCGCGTCTGCTGGAAGGCGGCGACGGCGCTCGCTCGTCCTCGGCGACCGCGCTCGCCCTCGTCGGCTGCATGGCCGCGCTACACCTCGTCGGGCTCATCGACGATCGCCGCGGGCTCGGGGCGTGGCCCAAGCTGCTCGTGCAGGCGGCGGCGGCGGCGGTGATGACGCTCTGGTTCGACGTGCGGCTGCTGGAGATGCTCGGTCCGGCCGCGAGCGTCGTGATCACGATCGCCTGGATCGTCGTGGTCACCAACGCGATCAACTTCATGGACAACATGGACGGTCTCGCCGGTGGCGTCGCTGTGATCGTCGCGGTGCTGTTCATGCTCGCCACGCTCGTGAACCACCAGTGGTTCATCGCCGGCGTGCTCGCGCTGCTCGCCGGCGCGCTCGCGGGGTTCCTGGTGTTCAACTTCCCGCCGGCGCGCATCTTCATGGGCGACGGCGGCTCGCTCGTCGTGGGCTTCCTGCTCGCCGTGCTCACGGCGCGGACGACGTTCTACGACCCGTCGAACACCGAGTTCGCGCTGGGGTCGGCGTGGTACGGCGTCTTCATGCCGATCGTCGTGCTGGCGATTCCGCTCTACGACCTGACCGCGGTCACGCTGATCCGGCTGAAGCAGGGGAAGAGCCCGCTCGTCGGCGACCAGCAGCACTTCTCGCACCGCCTCGTGCAACGCGGCTTGTCGCCGCGCGGTGCCGTCGTCGTGATCTGGGGCGCGACGGCCGTGACCGGCATCGGCGGCATCTCGATGGGGCGACTGGAGCCGTGGCAGGCGATCCTCGTCGGCGTCCAGACCCTCCTCGTGCTCATGGTCATCGCGCTCTTGGAGCACGCGAGCCGTCGCTCGGTGCCGGGGGAACCGGAGCGATGACCGGCGCGGGCCGCGCGGCGGCGGGGCTCACCTGGACGGGCGCGATGGGCATCGTCGCGGTCGCGGTGATGCGATGCCTCGTGCTCTTCGCGCCGCAGGTCGTCTTCGACGTCGACCCGCTCTACGAGTCCGGCGCGCTCGGCGCGCTGGGGCCGGCGGGAAGCCTGTGGCTCGACGTCGTGCTCCTCGTCGCCGCCGCGTTGCTGCTGCTGGGCCGGACGCTGGCGGGGGCGCGGATCGACGGTCGCCTGATCGTGCTCGGGCTGCTGCCGCTGCCGGTCGTGCTCTGGCACGGCGCGACGGATCTCGGCGATCTCTGGCGCGGAAGCACCTGGGCGGCCGCGGCGTTCGCCGCCGTCGCGGTCGCGCACCTGGGCGAAGGCCGTGTGCGGCGGGCGACGACCGTGCTGCTCGTAGCGGTGCTCGCGCCGCTGCTCGTGCGTGGCGTGTCGAACGTCACCGTCGAGCACGCGGCGACGATCGTGGAATTCGAGCGAAGCCGCGACGCGTTCCTCGCCGATCGAGGATGGGAGCCCGGCTCGCCGGCGGCGCTGATCTTCGAGCGCCGGCTCCGACACCGGCAGCCCACCGCGTGGTCAGTCACCACGAACATCTACGCGGCGTTCATGGCGTTTGGGGCGGTCTTCCTGCTCGGAGTCGCGATCGCCGCATGGCGGGAGCGTCGCGCAGGCACGGCGGCCGCGGTCGCGCTCGCCGCCGCCGTCGCCGCCGCGGCGTTGTGGATGACGGGGGCGCTGGGCGCGGTGGGGGCGGCGCTGCTCGCCGCGGTGATCCTCGTCGCGCCGCTGGCCGTGCGCGCGGGACGGAGGGCGTGGTCGGCGGTCGCGGTCGGAGCGGTCGCGCTCGTGCTCCTGGGAATCGTCGTGCGCGGCGCGGTGCTTCCGGAGGGCTTTGCGTCCGAGCGCAGCCTCCTGTTCCGGTGGCACTACCTCGTCAGCTCCGCGTCGATCGTCGCCGAGGCGCCGGGGATCGGCGTCGGACCGGACGGATACCAGGCCGCGTACGTCAGGCACCGGCTGCCACGCA
>JAAELP010000058.1 GCA_024226535.1 Planctomycetota bacterium
GAGGCTCTGGCGTCGATCGACGACGTGTCGGTCGAGGAGGGCGACGCCGGAGAGGTCGAGGCGGTCTTCACCGTCTCGCTCTCGACCCCCAGCGACCGCTCCGTCACCGTCGACTACCAGACGGCGGACGGTGGCTCCGGCCTCGCGCCGGCCCTCGCCGGGTCCGACTACCTGGCCGCCTCCGGCACCGTGGAGCTCGCCCCTCTGGCGACCGAAGCCACGGTGACGGTCCAGGTCCTCGGCGATCTCCACCTAGAACCCGACGAGGCCTTCTCCGTCGATCTGTCGAACCCGCAGAATACCGAGCTCGCCGACGCCCAGGGTCTCGGCACGATCCTCGACGACGAGGTGTGCGAGGGTCCGAACCTGCTGCGGAATCCCGGTGCCGAGACCCGCCCCGAGGGCGGCGATCTCTCCGGCAATCCGCCGGCGGGGTGGATCGAGGTCGAGGGCAGCGAGTGGCAGCGTCGCTTCGTCGATCCCGACCCGGCCGAGGGCGAGGGCTACTTCGCGCCCGGCACCGTCGAGCTGGCGGAACTCGCCCAGGACGTCGACGTCGCGGCCTACGCCGCGCCGATCGCCGAAGGCGTCCAGATCTTCGCTTTCGACGGCCGGGTGCGGACCCGCGACGAGGCGATCCTCGACGTGGCGCGGATCGTCGTCGAGTACCGCGACGCGACGAACTCGGCGGTGCTCGCGGCCTTCGACTCCGGGGAGATCGCCAGCCCCTTCGCTTGGCAGCCGGTGCGCGACGTCCGCGCCGCGCCGGCCGGCACGGGGTGGATCCGGGTGCGGCTCTTGGCCGCCCGCTTCAGCGACGGGGGCAACGACGGCTACTTCGACGACCTGTCGCTGCGCTCGCTGCGCACCGCGACGCTTCGGATCGACGACGTGACGGTCTGGGAGGGGTCCGGCCTCCCGGGGGACGGGGCGACGGACGCCGGCTTCACGGTGAGCCTCGTCTGCCCCTACGAGCGGGAGATGTCGGTCCGCTTCGCCACCTCCGATGGCGGCGGCAGCCTACCGGCTGCGGTCGCGGTCGAGGACTACCTGGCGGTCGAAGGCCAGGTGACCCTGCCGGCCGGGGAGACCGCGGCCCCGATCGTGGTTCCGGTGGTCGGCGACGAGGTCGGTGAGCCCCACGAGGCGTTCACCGTGACCCTGAGCGACCCGCTGGCCGACGGCGGAGGCGACCTCGGCCAGGCGGTGCTCCTCGACCCGGCGGGTCTGGGGACGATCCTGGACGACGACGTCTGTCCCCGTTCGCCGGGTTTCTGGAAGAACCACGTCGCGGAGTTGCCGACCGACTACCTGGTGCTCGGCGGCGTGGAGATCGACGCCGCCGGGATGCTCGAGGTCCTGCGCTATGGCGGCCGCGACGCCGC
>JAAELP010000059.1 GCA_024226535.1 Planctomycetota bacterium
TCGAGTTCCAGGGCCTGGTCGAAGAGACGCGCCGCCGGTCCGCGATTGCGGGGCAGATCGCCGTATGCCCGGTACAGGTACCGCTCGCGCACGGCCTCCATCGCCTCCTCGGGCAGGACGTCGGCAAGCTGGTGGAAGAGCGTTCGGCCCAGGCGGCCGAGGGCGAGCGCCTCGTCGACGAGCCCGTCCTGGGCGCGGCGCTGAAGCTCCATCTGTTCGTTGATGAGCTCCCGGTGCTCGTCGAGGATATCCTGCGAGCGTTCCTGGACCCACCGGCGGCGCTCCTCGTCCGGAAGGTCGAGCGGCGCGTCGTATGCCTCGCGCAGGCGTTCGAGCGACTGGCGTTGTCGTTCCTGAAGGTCCAGTTGCATCGCGGCCACGCGACGCGGGATGTCCAGCGCCGTCCGGTGCAGGTGCCGAACGGCCTCGGTCAGACGCTGCTCGTACGCCTCGACGAACGGCCATGCGGCCTCGCGGCTCGTTGCCGGGAGATCGAGATCGTCGACGACGGCCCCGAGATCCATCGTTGCGGCGCGCCCACGCATGAACGGCTGCGGCCACACCTCGCGGACGCGCCGCCGCTCGCGCCGGGCGCGGACCGACGGAAGCCGCGCCGCCTGCTCCTCGGAGAGCAACGCCGCGACTCGATCGAAGAACGCCTCCTCGATGGCATCGAGCTCGAGCAGGACGCGCTCGAACGCGCGGCGACGTTCATCGGCCTCGTCCATCGTGCGCACGAGCGTGCTGAGGTGCGCATCGCGATAGGGATCGAAGACGGTGCGACGCAGCTCGTCGTACTCGGCGCGGTACGTGTCGTGATGGCCCTCGACCGCCTCGACCTGCGCGGTGCTGAGCCGAAGGCGCCGCGCTTCGCGTTCGAGACCGCGGGTCGTCATGGGACCGGGCACCTGGCCGGGGCGGAACTGGGCCGCGGTGTCGGCGGCAGCGAACGTCGCCGCGCCGGCGGCGAGCAGGACGAGCGAGATTGGTCGTCGGAGCGGAGCGAGGAGGTTCATGATCGCCGTCCCTTCGCTCGTAGAGTATGCTCGGGGCATGGATCCGGCCGCATCCCGGTGGATCGCCGTTGTCCCGAATGTCCTTTCGGTGACTCGGCTGGTCGCCGCCGCGGCGTTCCCGGCCCTCGCCGTGGCGTGGCGGCTGCCGGTGGTGGTCCTGGCGGGATTCACGGACTGGCTGGACGGCTTCATCGCGCGCCGGTACTCCGTGGGCAGCACCAGCGGCGCCCTGCTCGACGCGATCGCCGACAAGGTCTTCGCGCTCTCGGTGCTCCTTTCCCTCGCCGTCTCCGGCGAGCTTCGTTGGTGGCAGGTGCTCCTGGTGGTCGTCCGCGACGTCGCGGTCGGCATCACCGCCGCGTACGCCGCCGTCATCAGAGACTGGGCGCGGTTCAAGCAGATGCGGCCGCGCGTGTCGGGCAAGGTGACGACGATGCTGGTCTTCGTGTGGTTCGTGACGCTCACGGCCCCGTGGTCGTGGGCGCAGGCGGCGGCGATGCCGCTGTTCGTGCTCACTGCCGCGAGCAGCGTGGTGGCCGCGGTCGACTACCTCACGAGGTTCACGCGGGCGCTCGTCGAGCAGCGGAGCGCGAGGCCCGAAAACCGGGGTTGATCCGGCGCGATCCGGATCCCGTTTGTGCTAGGATCACGGCAGAAGCGATTCAGGAGACCTCGCCATGTCCAGCGCCGCCATCACCACGCCGACCGGGAAGGTTCTTTCGCCCATGAACTTCCAGGCATGGGTCGAGGAGAACAAGCACCTGATGAAGCCGCCCGTCGGGAACCGCTATCTCTACGACGGCAGCGACTTCTTCGTCATGGTCATCGCCGGTCCCAACGCCCGCAACGACTTCCACATCACCGACTCGGAGGAGTTCTTCTTCCAGATCAAGGGTGACGTCGTCGTGCGGATCCGCGAGGACGGGCAGATCAAGGACGTTCCGATTCGCGAGGGCGAGACGTTCTTCATCCCCGGCGGCGTGCCGCACTCTCCGCAGCGCGGCCCGAACACGCTCGGCATGGTCGTGGAGCGTCGTCGTCCCGCCGGTGAGACCGAACACGTCGTCTTCTACTGCGAGGCGTGCGGCGAACTCGTTCACGATATGGAGTTCGACTGCAAGGACATCGTCGAGCACTTCGCGGAGGCGATGGAGGAGTTCTGGGCTGACGAGGAACTGAGCACCTGCAAGTGCGGCGTGCGCGTGATCAAGCCCGAACCGAACACGGCGTGACCGATCGTCCGCTCAAGATCGATATCCACACGCACATCCTGCCGGAACGCTGGCCGGACCTGCGCGAGCGTTATGGGTACGGGGGCTGGGTCTCGCTGGATCATCACTGCCCCGGCTGCGCGCGGATGCTCATCGACGGTACGAGCTTTCGCGAGATCGAATCCAACTCCTGGGATCCCACGGTTCGCGTGACGGACTGCGACGCGGCCGGCGTGGACGTGCAGGTGCTGTCCACCGTGCCCGTGATGTTCGGCTACTGGGCGAAGCCCGCCGACACGCTCGACCTGTCGCGCCGTCTCAACGACCACATCGCCGAGGTCTGCCGCGAGCGGCCCGACCGCTTCGCCGGTCTCGGCACGCTGCCGATGCAGGATCCGCAACGCGCCGCCGCGGAGCTGGAGCGGTGCGTCGGTGAACTCGGCCTGCTCGGGATCGAGATCGGAACCCACGTCAACGACTGGAACCTCGACGCCGCGGAGCTGCGCCCGGTCTTCGAGACGGCGGAGCGTCTCGGGGCCGCCGTCTTCGTCCATCCCTGGGACATGATGGGCAAGGAGCGCATGCCGAAGTACTGGCTACCGTGGCTCGTGGGCATGCCCGCGGAGACCTCGCTGGCGATCTGCTCGATGATCTTCGGCGGCGTGTTCGAGCGGTACCCGGCGCTTCGCGTCGCCTTCGCCCACGGCGGCGGCTCGTTCCCGCACACGATCGGGCGCGTCGAGCACGGGTTCGACGTGCGACCCGACCTCTGCGCCGTGGACAACGACGTCAGCCCCCGCGCCTCCCTGGGCCGGTTCTACCTCGACTCGCTCGTGCACGATCCGTTCGCGCTGCGGTTCCTCATCGGGCTCGTCGGGGCGGATCGACTCGCGCTGGGGTCCGACTACCCGTTCCCGCTCGGCGAGCACGTGCCCGGCGCGCTCATCGAGTCGATGGACGATCTCACCGCCGACGTGCGGCGGCGCCTGCTCGGCGGCACGGCGCTCGAGTTTCTCGGTCTGCCCGCGGACGCGTTCGCGAAGCCGGGCGTCTCGGCGACGAGCGCGTGAGGTGACGATGGGCAGGGTCGAGGCTTCCGTGGACACCACTTCGTTTCGACCCGACGAGGAGTTCGCCCGCCGGCTGGACGCCGACGACCCGCTGCGCGCGTTCCGCGACGAGTTCGAGATCCCGCGTCGCCCCGACGGCGAAGACGTGATCTACCTCTGCGGCAACTCCCTCGGGCTCCAGCCCAAGGCGGCCCGGCGACTCGTCGAGCAGGAGCTGGACGACTGGGCGCGACGGGGCGTGGAGGGGCACTTCACCGCCTCGACGCCGTGGTACTCGTACCACGAGCAGTTTCGGGAGGCGGGGGCGCGGCTCGTGGGCGCCCGGTCCGGCGGCGGGGCGGAAGAGGTCGTCATGATGAACAGCCTCACCGTCAACCTGCATCTGATGATGGTGAGCTTCTTCCGCCCGTCGGGCGAACGCCGTGCGATCCTCACCGACTGGCCGACCTTCCCCTCGGACATCTACGCGCTCAAGACGCACCTCGTCACGCGCGGGCTCGATCCGGGCGCTGACCTGATCTTCGTTCGCCCGCGCGACGGAGAGCACGTCGTGCGCCCCGACGATCTCGACGAGGCGATCGCCCGCGAGGGGAAGCGCGTGGCGCTGATCCTCATGAACGGCGTGAACTTCCTCACGGGGCAGGCGTTCGATCTTCGGCGCATCACGCGGGCCGGCCACGAGCAGGGGTGTCTCGTCGGCTTCGACCTCGCCCACGCCGCGGGCAACGTCGAACTGCACCTCCACGACTGGGACGTCGACTTCGCGTGCTGGTGCTCGTACAAGTACCTCAACGCCGGGCCCGGCGCCGTCGGCGGGTGCTTCGTGCACGAACGTCACGGGCGCGACACGAGCCTGCCGCGCTACGCGGGGTGGTGGGGCAACGATCCGGAGACGCGGTTCCGAATGCAGCTCGAACCGGACTTCGTCGCCCGCGGCGACGTCGAGGGCTGGCAGCTCAGCAACCCGCCGATCCTGGCCCTGGCCCCGCTCCGGGCTTCGCTGGAGCAGTTCAGCCGTGCGGGCATGCCGGCCCTGGCCGCGAAGTCGCGCGCGCTCACCGCGTACCTGCGATACCTGCTCGAGCATGCCGATGAGTCCGGCGGGGGTTGGTTCGAGATCATCACCCCGCGCGAGCCCGGGGCCCACGGCTGCCAACTCTCCGTCCTCGTGCACGACGATCCCCGCGGGCGGTACCGGGCGCTCGAAGAGGCGGGCGTCGTGTGCGACTTCCGCGAGCCGAACATCATCCGCGTCGCGCCGGTGCCGTTGTACAACACGTTTCACGACGCCTGGCGCTTCGCCAGGATCCTCACGCGCCAGTCACGCTGAGTTCGACCGCATGGCCTCCACCAAGACCGCCATCATCGCCGCGATCCTCGGGAACGGGGGCATCGCGATCACCAAGCTCGTCGCCAGCGCGATCACCGGCAGCGCGGCGATGCTCGCGGAGGCGATCCACTCGATCGTGGATACCGGCAACGGCGCGCTGCTGCTGCTCGGGATCCACCGCAGCAAGAAGCCCGCCGACGAGGAGCACCCGTTCGGGTACGGCAAGGAGCTGTACTTCTGGACGCTCGTGGTCGCGATGATCATCTTCGGCGCCGGCGGGGGGATCTCGATCTACGAGGGGATCAAGCACCTCGTCCACCCGAGGCCGATTACGAACCCGACGCTCAACTACTGGGTGCTCGGAATCGCCCTGGTCCTGGAGGGCGCGGCGTGGTACATCGCGCTCAAGGGGTTCCTGGCCGTCAAGGGCCAGCGCAGCATCTGGCGCGCCGTGCGCACGAGCAAGGACCCCACGACCTTCGCCGTGCTGCTGGAGGACTCCGCCGCGCTGCTCGGCATCCTCATCGCGTTCGCGGGGATCGCGCTGGGCCAGGTCACCGGGATCGCGTTCTTCGATCCGCTCGCGTCCGTCATCATCGGCGTGCTCCTGGCCGTGATCGCGATCGTGCTCGCCCGCGAGAGCCGGGACCTGCTCGTCGGCGAGAGCGCCGAGCCGAAGACGGTCCGGAGCATCCAGTCCATCTGCGCCGCCGACGCCGACGTCGAGCACGCCGACCGACCGCTCACGGTGCACTTCGGTCCCGACAAGATCCTCGTCAACCTCGACGTCAAGTTCCGCAGCGTGCTGACCGCCGACGAGATCGAGCACGCGGTGGATCGCCTCGAGCAGTCGATCCGCGACGCCCACCCCGACGTGGCGCGGATCTACATCGAGGCCGAGCGGCTGAGGGCGACTCGGGGGGAGACCGGACCGGCGTCCGATGTCTCAGAAGCGCCGTCGTAACTGAACGGCATTCCGACCTACGGGCACGGACCCCAGGATGCGATCACGGCGAGGATGTCGGCGAAGTCGATGCTGCCCGAGAGATCGAGGTCCTCACGGCAGGCGATGCACGGTCCCCAGAGTCCGATGAGGGTCAGGATGTCGTCGACACAGGGGAGACAGCCAAGACAGCACGCGCCGGTGCCGGGCGGCCCGCACGGCTGGCAGGACACCGAGCCGCTGTACGTCGAGCCGCACGGTACACCGGTGAACGCGAACGTGGTGACGAACAGCGCCCACTGGCCGGGCCCCAGGCAGTTGGTGACCGTCAGCGTCTCTCCGGCCGTGCTCACGACGTAGTCGCCGACGACCGCACCGCCGGGGGCGGAGATGTCCACCGTGGTGATCGCGTGGGCGAACCCGTCGGCCGTCACCGACCACGTCACATCGGCTGGCTCGATGAGCGTTACCAGGTACCAGTCGGTGTCTCGAGTGGTGAGGCCTTCGTGTACGAAGGTGCCGGTCTCTCCACACACCGACTCACCGCATGCAATCGGCGAGTACACCGGCGGATCGGAGTTGAGCCCGCCGTTGAACGCGTCCACGTACTCGTCCGCGCACACCGGCTCGCCTTCCAGCGGCTCGCTTCCGTCGCAGACCGGGCCATCGGGCTGGATGCTCGCGGAAAAACCGGTCATGCATACCAGGGCGACGAGCGCCACGAACCACGCGACGGATCGGACACGCCACCCCACACCAATCGCCATGCCCATCGCGATGCTCCGGTCGGCTGAGCCACCGGTAGTGTACGCCCCCATCGGCCGGACCCGGCCGGCCCGTCTCCGCGATGCCCCTTCCCCTCTGCCGCTACACTCCGGCCCGTATGTCCGCCGCCCCCCACGTCGCCATCGCCGGCGCCGGTCTCGCCGGTGCGCTGCTCGCCTGTTATCTCGGGCGACGCGGGTATCGCGTGGACCTTTACGAGCGGCGACCGGATCCGCGGGCGGCGGGGTTCGTCGGCGGGCGGTCGATCAACCTCGCCCTCTCGGCGCGGGGGCTCGATGCGCTGGAGCGTGTCGGCCTCGCGGAGAAGGTGCTCGCCGACGCGATCCCCATGCGGGGGCGCATGATGCACTCGGTGCGCGGGCGCCTGACGTTCCAGCCGTACAGCAAGAACACCGACGAAGCGATCAACTCGGTGTCGCGCGGGAACCTGAACGTCACGTTGCTGGAAGCGGCGGACGAATACGAGTCGGTGACCCTGCACTTCGACCACCAGGCGGTGGACGCGGATCTCGACGCGGGCACGTGCGCGCTCGTCGGGCCCGGCGGCGAACGCGTCGCGGTGACGGCCGACCTCATCGTGGGCTGCGACGGTGCATTCTCGGCCATTCGCGCCCGCATGCAGAAGACGGAGCGCTTCTCGTACAGCCAGTCCTATCTCGCGCACGGCTACAAGGAACTCACGATCCCGCCCGCGAAGGACGGTTCGTTCGCGATGGAGCCGAACGCGCTGCACATCTGGCCGCGCGGCGGTTCCATGATGATCGCGCTGCCCAACGCCGACCGTACGTTCACGTGCACGTGCTTCTGGCCGTTCGAGGGACCGAACGGGTTCGACGTGGTCGGCACCGACGCGGAGATCGTGCACCGCTTCGATCGCGATTTCCGAGACGCCGTGCCGCTCATGCCGACGCTCGTGGAGGACTACCGGAAGAACCCGGTGGGCTCGCTCGTTACGATCCGGTGCGACCCATGGCACCACGACGATCGCTTCCTGCTTCTCGGCGACGCGGCGCATGCGGTCGTGCCGTTCTACGGGCAGGGCGCGAACGCGGCGTTCGAGGATTGCGTGGCGCTCGACGCCCTGATCGAGAGGCACGGCCCGGACTGGGCGACCGTCCTGCCGCGCCTCAGCACCGGGAGGAAGGCCGACGCCGACGCGATCGCGGACATGGCGATCGCCAACTTCATCGAGATGCGCGACAAGGTCGGCTCGCGGTCGTTCCTCCTGCGCAAGAAGACGGAGAAGCTGCTGCACCGGTGGCTGTCGCGCTGGTACACGCCCCTGTACAACCTGGTGAGCTTCTCGACGATCCCCTACGCCGCGGCGCGGCGCCGGGCGCGCCGGCAGGATCGCGTGCTCGTCGCGGCGGGCCTCGGCGCGCTCGCGGTGATCGTCGTCGCGGTGGCGGCTCTGGTACACTGGCTCAGACGATGACCCTCACCTATACGACCTATCTCAAGCTGCCTGAACTGCTCGAACTCCAGCAGGTGCAGTCGCAGCCGGCCGAGCACGACGAGCTGCTGTTCATCGTCATTCACCAGACGTACGAGCTGTGGTTCAAGCTCATGCTGCATGAGCTGGAGAAGTTCAACCGCGATCTCTCCGCCGGCGATCTCTACGCGGCGCTGCCGACGATCGGGCGGTGCCGGACGATCATGAAGACGCTCGTCGGCCAGCTCGACATCATCGAGACGATGACGCCGATGTCGTTCGCGAGCTTCCGCGACCGGCTGGAGACGTCGTCGGGGTTCCAGTCCACGCAGTTCCGCGAGGCGGAGTTCCTGCTCGGGTACAAGCGCCGCGACGTCCTCCGGTACCTGCCCGACGACGGACCGGGGATGGCGGCGGTCAAGCGACGGCTCGACGAGCCGTCGGTCGTGGATCACCTCTACGACTTCCTGGAGACGCAGGGCGTCCCGATCCCCGCCGACCTGCGCGAGCGCGACGCGTCGGAGCCGGCGCAGGCCGACGAACGCGTGCAGGAACATCTCCTGCGGCTGTACACCGAGCGCCCGGACCTGGCGATGCTCTTCGAGGGCATGACCGACTTCGACGAGGGGCTCCAGGAGTGGCGCTATCGGCACGTGAAGATGGTCGAGCGCACGATCGGCTCCAAGCAGGGGACGGGCGGCTCTCCCGGCGTCGAGTTCCTCAAGAAGTCCCTGTTCACGCCGGTGTTCGCCGACCTGTGGGCGATCCGGCACCGGCTCTGAGAGGGATCGCATGGCCGAACGCGAGCGGCCCCGGCCGTACTGCTCCAACTGCAACTACGACCTCAGCGAGACGAAGGACTCGCCGCGCTGCCCGGAGTGCGGACGCCCGCTCGTGGAGATCATGAGCTGGACGGGACAGACGGGATTCCGCTTCCGCTCGAAGGCGACGCTCTGGGGCCTGCCGGCGATCGACATCGCCCTCGGCCCGACCACCGGCGAGCGGATCGGGCGGGCGCGCGGCGTGATCGCGATCGGCGATCGTGCGACGGGGTTCGTGGCGATGGGGGGGATCGCCCGTGGAGTCGTCGCGTTCGGCGGTGTGGCGATCGGGGTGTTCAGCATGGGCGGGCTCGCGCTCGGGCTGCTGACGGCATGGGGCGGGCTGGCCCTTGCCGCGTGCGCCGATGGCGGCATGGCGCTCGGGTTGCTCGTGATGGCCGGCGTCGCGGTCGGCCTCGTCGCCTCCGGCGGCGTCGCGGTGGGAATCTACGCCGCGGCCGGCGCGCCGCTCGGGCTGCATCGCATCGGCCCCGGCGCCAACAGCGTCGAGGCGAGCCAGATGTTCGCGGACCTCTCGTGGTTCTTCGGGCCGGGGGGAGGCGGATTCAGCATCTGGTCGTTCATCTACCCGATGATCACGACGATCGGGGCGCCGATCGCCGTCGGCGCGCTCTTCGGGTTCCTGGCGCTGCTCGCGCACTTCCGCGCCGAGCGAGGCAACGAGTACCGGCGAGACGAGTGAGCATCATGTCCGTGGTCTACGACATCACGCCGACCATCACCCCCGACATGAAGGTCTGGCCGGGCGACACGCCGATGTCGCGCGAGGTGCTGCTGGACATGCCTCGCGGCGACAACCTCACGCTGTCCACGCTGCACGCGACGGTGCACCTTGGCGCCCACGCGGACGGTCCGAACCACTACGGAGCCCACGCGCCGTCGATCGAGCAGCGCGATCTCGACTTCTACCTCGGGCCGTGCGAGGTCATGCACGTGGACGTGCCGCGCGGCACGCGAATCGGGCTCGACGACCTGCCCGCCGAGCCGAGCGCCGGGCGCGTGTTGCTGGCGACGGGCAGCTTCCCGGATCCGACCGTCTGGAACGAGGACTTCTGCGGCCTGGAGCCGGCGCTGGTCGACGCCCTGCAGGAGCAGGGGGTCTGTCTCGTCGGCGTCGACACGCCGAGCGTGGACCTCTTCCAGGACCAGTCGCTGTCGGCGCACCAGCGGTTCCTCGCCCACGACATGGCGATCCTCGAGGGGCTCGTGCTCACCGGTGTCCCCGAGGGGCTCTACGAGCTGATCGCGCTGCCGCTGAAGCTCGCGGGATTTGACGCGAGCCCGGTGCGGGCGGTGCTGCGACCTCTTTGACCCGAATTGCCGGAGCAGAACCTTTGACCGATGTGACGAGCGATCGCGCCCCCGAACCCGTCGGCGCCTACCCGCACGCCAAGCGCGTCGGCGACCTCCTGTTCCTCTCCGGTGTCGGGCCGCGGAAGCGCGGCACCCGGGAGATCCCGGGGGTCGAGCTTGATGACGCCGGGAACATCCGCGCCTACGACATCGAGGCCCAGTGTCGCTCGTGCTTCGACAACGTCCGGACGATCCTCGAGGACGCCGGGTCGAGCTGGGGCGACATCGTGGACGTGCTCGTGTTCCTCACGAACATGCCCGACGACTTCGCGACCTGCAACGCCGTCTACGCCGAGTATTTCGCGGGTGCGGGCAAGCCCAACCCGACGCGCACGACGATCGAGATCAACCGCCTGCCGACGCCGATCGCCGTCGAGGTCAAGGTGATCGCGGCGATCAGGTAACCCGTCATAACGATCGCATCTTCACGCAGACGTTCTTCGGCTCGGTGAAGAACCGCAGCGCCTCGTCTCCGCCCTCGCGGCCGACGCCGCTGTTCTTCATACCGCCGAACGGCGTGCGCAGGTCGCGCAGCAACCAGCAGTTGATCCAGACGATGCCCGCCTGCACCTGGTTTGCCACTCGGTGGGCGCGGTCGAGGTCGCGGGTCCAGATCGTCGCCGCGAGCCCGTAGGGTGTCGCGTTGGCCCAGGTCACCGCGTCAGGCTCGCGCTGGAAGGGCATGATGGTCACCACGGGGCCGAAGATCTCCTCGCGGTTCACGCGGCAGCCGGCGTCGAGCCCGGTGATCACCGTCGGTTCGAGGAACCACCCGCCGGCGCACCGCTCGGGGAGATCGCCGGGGCGTTCGCCGCCGCAGAGGACCGTGCCGCCTTCCGCCCGCGCGAGGTCGACGTAGCCGCGGACCTTCTCGAGATGCTGGGAGGACACGAGCGCGCCCTGGTGGGTCGCCTCGTCGAACGGGTCGCCCACGACGAGTTCGCGCGTTGCGGACGCGAACGCCTCGACGAACCGGTCGTACAACGGCTGCTCCACGAGGATGCGCGATCCGCAGAGACAGATCTGGCCCTGGTTCGCGAACGCGGCGCGCACCGAGGTTCGCAGGGCGGTGTCGAAGTCGGCGTCGGCGAACACGAGGTTCGGGTTCTTGCCGCCCAGCTCCAGCGAGAGCTTCTTGAACTGCGGTCCCGCGCGCGCCGCGATCGCCGCGCCGGTCGCGGTGCCTCCGGTGAAGGAGATCGCCGGCACGTCCGGGTGCGCCACGAGCGCGGCGCCCACCTTCGGTCCGAGCCCGTGCACGACGTTGAGCACGCCGGGGGGAAGCCCCGCTTCGGCGCACAGCTCCGCGAGCCGGTGCGCCGTCATCGGCGTCAGCTCCGACGGCTTGGCGACGACGGTGTTGCCCGTCGCCAGCGCGGGTGCGATCTTCCACGTGAAGAGATAGAGCGGCAGGTTCCACGGTGAGATGCACCCGGCGACCCCGCGCGGCTCGCGGCGCGTGTAGTTGAGCGCGGCGCCGTCGGTGAGATGCGCCTCGCTCTGCGTGTGCAGGATCGCCGTCGCGAAGAAGCGGAGGTTCGCGACCGCGCGAGGGATGTCCACGGCGCGGGCGAGCGCGAGGGGCTTGCCGTTGTCGATCGACTCCGCCCGCGCGAGCGCTTCGAGATTCGCCTCCACGAGATCCGCGATCTTCAGCATTACGCGGGATCGCTCGGCCGCGGGCGTCGCGGCCCAGCCGGGGAACGCCCGCCGAGCCGCGGACACGGCGCGCTCGACGTCGTCGCCGTCGCCGTCGGGAAGCTGCGCGTACACCGTGCCCGTCGCGGGTTCGTACACGTCGAGGAACGCGCCGGATGCCGGCTCCACGAACGCCCCGTCGATGAAGTGGCGGATGGTCTGCATCTATTGCCCCGCGAGGCGGCCGCCGTCGACGGGGAGGTTCACGCCGTTGACGTAGGCGGCGGCGGGGGAGGCGAGGAACGCGGCGACGGCCCCGACCTCACCCGGTTCGGCGAACCGGCCGGCGGGGATCGTGCGTTTCATCTGGTTCTCGATCTCGTCGGTGGAGGAACCGGCGCGTTGCGCGCGGCCCTGGATGATCGCCCCGAGCCGGGCGGTGCCGACGAAGCCGGGCAGGATGTTGTTTACGGTGATGCCGAGTGGCCCCAGCTCGCACGCGAGCGTGCGGGCCCAGTTGGCGACCGCGCCGCGGATCGTGTTGGAGACCCCCAGCCCGCGGATCGGCGTGACCACGCTCGTGGAGATGATGTTGATGATCCGACCGTAGCGTTCCTCGCGCATGCCCGCCGTCACCGCCTGCACGAGCACCTGGTTGCACTGGAGGTGCTGGGCGAACGCGCGGGCGTAGTCCTCCGGCGTCGCCTCGAACGCCGGGCCGGCGGGGGGGCCGCCGGTGTTGTTGACGAGGATGTGCACCGGCCCGTGGCCGGCGACGTGGGCGCCAACCGCATCGCGCACGGCCTCCCAGCTCGTGAAGTCAGCCTGCACGGTGCCGTGCGTCTGTCCGTGATCGGCGGGCAGGGCGGCGCACGCCGACTCCAGCCCACCGGCGTGCCGACCGACGATCGTGACGGCGGCCCCGGCGCGGGCCATCGCGTCGGCGCAGGCATGACCGATCCCCTGGGTCGCGCCGCAAACGAGCGCGTTTCGTCCTTGGAGCGTGAACATTCGGGCAGGGTAACAGACGACGCGGAACGCGCGTTGATCAGGCGTCCGTGGGCGTGTCCGCATCCGCGTCCGCGACCGCGTCCGTGTCCGCGTCCGCGTCCGTGTCCGTGTCCGCAACCGCGACCGCGTCCGCGACCGCGTCCGTGTCCGCGTCCGTGACCGCGTCCGTGACCGCGTCCGCGCCCGCGCCCGCCAACGCCTTCCCCTTCCGCCCCGTCCGCGTCAGATGCACCTCGAACCCCGGATGCCCTTCATGGGCCGTGATCAGCGTCACCCAGCCTTCGAGGATCGCCGGGTGCTCGGCGGTCGGGTCGACGGTGACCCCGTGCGGCGCGTGGAACGGCACGTGCACCGTCAGCTCGAAGGGGACGTCGATCGGCGCCTTGATCGCGGCCGTGCCGTCGGCGCTGGTGACCGCCTCGTGCGGTCCGGACACGCCCCAGTTGAGCACCGGGATCTCGTGCACGGAGACAGTCGTGAACGGCACGTAGAACAGGACCGCTCGCGCCTGTACGCGGACACCGGCCGCCGGGAGCATGCTCTCGGTCTCCCGCACCGCGAGCGTCCAGGGGCCCCTGGTTCCGCCGCATCCGGCCAGCATGATCACGGTCACGATGACGAGCGTGGCTGCGACAGCTCTCATGGCGTTGGCGCCTCCTCGCGCGCGCCGACCCGCGCCCGGTTGCGTTCCAGCAGCGCCTCCCGCACGCGCTCCATCACCCGATCGGGATCGACCTCGAAGGCGCCCTCGACCACGGTCGGCGCGAATCGCGCCAGCTCGTCGCCGACGGACTGTGCGAGGGCGATCAGGCCGAGAGCGGTCGGGTGAAGCTGGTCTCGTTGCATGAGCTTCGTCGCGCTGCCCTCGGGCCACCGGTGCCCGCCGACGGTGAACGCGTGGTCGGAGCGCATCCGCTCCAGGAGGTCCGCCAGCGGCAGCACGACGACGTTCGGGCGCGATGCGGCCCAGCTTCGGAGCCGCTCGTTGAGCGCGTCGAGGGTCTCTGTGTTCGGCACCTGCGAACGGCTCAGCATGAGCCCGATGGCCGGCGACATGTCGGGGAAGTCACCGACGATCAGCGGGCACCGGACTTCCTCCAGGAGCGTGAGCCCTACTTCGAGAAACTCGAGCCGCTGGGATTCGCTGCGGACAGGGTGACTCCGGCTTCCGTGCCCGTAGCCGAACCAGAACAGGAAGTCCACGCCGACGACGAGCGTGGGCTCCGTCTGGAGCGCCTTGCCGAGCAGCGACGGGCCGGCCTTCGTCGGGTTTCGGAAGAAGAGCATGCTCGCGTGGCCCGTCACCCGTTCGTGCTCGGGAGTGAGCAGCGCGTCCAGGACCGTGGCGAAGTCGGCCTTGGAGCGCGTCACCGTCGCGCCCCGCTGGAGGTCCACGCGGGCGCCGAACCCCGACGAGGCGCTCGCGCCGACGACCGCCACGCGATCGAGCAGCCGCCGCGTCGAGGCCTGGGTCGCGGGTGCATCCGCCGCCCGCACCACCGGCGCGAGCAGGATCACGAACAGGGCGGCGGCGAGCAGGCGGGTCCGGTGCATCACGTTCACGAGTCTACTCCTCGACGGCTGGCCCACCAACCGGGACAACCTTCCGCTCCGGACCATTCCCCCGCGAGCCCGGTCCCGCGGCCCCGGTCATGACCGTACCATGCGGCGGCGCATGGACGAGCACTCCCCCGATCCCGCCGAGCCCACGGTCCCGGAGGACGCCGAGCGGTTCGACGGCCCCGACATCGTCGAGTACGCCCAGTCGCAGCGTCTCGGGCCGCCGGCGCGGCTGGAGTTGCTGATCGCGACCTGCGACCTCGTCGAGGAGCGTTTTCACGCCGGCGGCGAGACGCACCGCCTGCTGCGTCCGGGTGCCGTCCACGTCGACGCCGAAGAGGCGCGCCCGGTGCTCACCGGCGAGAGGCCTGACGCTGAATCCGGGCCCGCGGTCGAGCAACTGCTCAGCGACGTGAGCCGGCTCACCGACACCGTTCCCTACCTGGCCCCGGAGCTCATCGACGGCGGGCTGGGGAGCGGCGATGCACGCGGCGACGTCTATGCGCTCGCGGTCATCGGCTTCGAGATGCTCACCGGCCGCACCCCGCGCGCCCTCGGTCCGGTCACGATCGACGACGTCACGCGGATCGTGCCCGAGGAGACGGCAGCGCGCCTCGGCGCGATCGACCGCCGGTTCCGCGGGCTGCTCGACTCGATCTTCGATGCCGCGATCGACCGCGATCCCGCGCGGCGTCCGGCCTCCGCCGGCGCGTTCGCCCGTGAGCTGCGCGAGGCGCTGGAACGCGGAGCGCTTCCGGGCGTACGGGGGGCGCGTCCGCAACCCGGCGGGTGGGGGCGTCGCGCGATCCTGCTCGGCGCCTCGGCGGTCGTGCTCGTCGTCGCGACCGCGGTGATGTTCTGGTCCGTCGCGCAGGTGCGACAGGCGCGGTACGACACGCAGCGGGCGCGTACGGCGCGGGCCGAGGCCGACGCCGAGCGCGATCGTGCACGCTCCGGCGCCGAGCAGGCCGAGCGGAAAACCGCGGCGGCGCAGGCGGCGCGGGCCGCGGCGGATCGTGACCGGGTCGCGGAGCGACAGCGTCGCGCCCTCGCGGAAGCGGCGCGAACGGCGGCGGAGTCGATGCGCGACGTGGCGTTCGTATCCGGGACGGTCTGGGGGCTTACCGGCGCGCCGGGCGAGACCGGCACGCTACCCCCGAGCGCGCCGGGGGGGGGAGCCTTCCGAGCCAACGCGGGCGCTGCGATCGTGCCCGGCGAGCTGGAGACGCTCGTCGAGGCCGAACGCGAGCGTCGCGCGGAACTCGAAGAGCGTCTCCAGGTCACGGAGCGCACCACCGAGGAAGCGAGAGCGGAGGTGCGCTCGCTGCGTGACCGGGCGGCGCGGGCCGAACATCGCGCGGCGCAGGCGCAGACGGATCTGCGGGCCCAGCGGCGTGAGACGGAAGCCGCGGCCGAGGCGATGCGGCGTGAGCGCGCCCGCGTCGAGGAGCTGTCGCGCGAGCTGAACGTGCTGCGTCGCGAGGTCGCCGCGGTCGAGGACCCCCGGAGCCGCGCCGCCGCGGAGTCGAGGGCGGCGGTGGTGGCGGCGCTGGACGAGTTCCTGGTGGCCGGTCTGCTTCGCGGGGCGACGGCTCGGGCGCCGTACGGTCGCACGACCCGGACGTCGCTGGACGAGGCGGCGGGTCAGTTGGTCGGTGCGTTCCCCCGCGATCCGCTCGTGGAGGCGATCATCGCCCTGCGCCTGGCGCGGTCCTACCTGCGGATCGGCCTCCCCGACGCGGCGCGACCGCTCGTGCAGCGCGCCGTGGCCGTGCGTCGAGAAGTGCTCGGCGCATCCCACGCCGACGTCGGCGCGGCGATGGACGTGCTGGTGGACGTGGACGTCGAGGCCGGCGTGCTCGCGAAGGCCGAAGCGACGGCGCGCGAGCTTCTGGACCTGCGCCGGCGCACGCTCGGCGATGAGCACCACGACGTGGCGACATCGATGGAGCGGCTCGCGGAGGTCCAGCGGGCTCGCGGCGCCCTGGAGCGCGCGGGGCGGATGCTGGAGGAAGCGATCTCGCTGCGTCGGCAGTTCGACGGCGACGAGCATCCCGCGACGCTGGACGTCGTCGAGACGCTGGCGGCGTTGTGGGCCGAGCAGGGTCGGTACGACGAGGCCGAGCAGCTCTACGTCATGACGCTGGACATCCGGCGGCGCGTTCACGACGCGGAGGACCCGCGTCTGCGCGACACGCTGGCGCAGCTCGCGGGGTTCCTGCTGAGCCGCGGACGCTACGAGGAGGCGGGCGACCTCTACGCCGAGCTGGTCGCGACGCAGCAGCGCGCCATGCCGCCGAGGCACTGGCGGATCGCCGACGCGATGAGCGGCCTCGGCGCTGCTTTCGCGTACCAGGATCGGTTCGACGAGGCGGAGCCGTTGCTGCTGGAGGCGTTCGCCATCCTCTGGGAGACCGACGACGCGCCGGAATCGTCGCGCCGTGTGGCAATCGAGCGAGCGGCGGTGCTTTACGCGCGGATGGGCGACGGCGCGCAGGCGGCACGGTGGAGCGCGCTGCTTCCGTAGGCGTCGCTCCTCGGGGTCCGTCCAACGCGTTCACCGGGGGCCGTCCAAAGTACCGGGTGCCGTGGTCTTGCCGAAGGCAAGGCCGCGTGCCGGGCGGGTCGGCATCAACGCGGCCTCGGCTTCGCCGAGACCACGGCACCCGGTGCGCCGAAAATGGTGACTGACACCAATTCAGAAAATGGTGACTGACACCACTTTAGGAGTCGGTGCGGCGAATGGTGATCCTCGTGCCCGGCGCGACGTCGGTGAGCACTTGCTCCGTTCCGTCCGGCCACGTCACGATGAGCTTGGTGATGTCGCCGCCGGGCACGCCGAAGTGGGCTTCCGGTGTGCTCGCGGACTGGAAGCCGCCGCCGGTGTAGATCCAGCGTGTCTGCCGGGTGCCGCCCGCTTCGAGCTCGATCCGGCTGCCGAGGCCGCGGGGGTTGCCGGCGCCGGCGCGTTCGTCGCGCAGGGCCACGACGAGCCAGTCGCTTCGGTCGTCGGCGGCCTCGTTGCGCAGGATGCGCACCGGACCGTTCAACTCGCCCACGACGACGTCCACGTCGCCATCGCCGTCGAGATCGCCCCACGCGGCGGTTCGATCCCGGTGGTGCTCGTCCAGCCAGGCGCCGGCGGTGTCGGCGGCCGCGCGGCGGAAGCGCCGACCGTCGCGCACGAACAGCAGGGGTGGCTGCTCGTAGGGGGAGTCCATCGTCTCCGGCGTGGCCTCGGGATAGACGTGGCCGTTGAAGATCAGCAGGTCCTCGTCGCCGTCGTGCTCGAGGTCGTGGAACGCGCTCGCCCAGCCGAGGTACGGCCTGCTCACGAGCCCGAGACCGAACTGCCGCGTGCGATCGTCGAAATAGCGGCCGTCGAGGTTCAGGTGCAACGTGTTGGTGTCGTTGGAGAAGTTCGACGTGAACACGTCCGGCAGCCCGTTGCCGTCGAGGTCGGCGACGGCGATGCCCATCGTGGCCTGGTTGCTGCCGTCCATGTTCGATGCGATGCCGGTTGCGAGACCGACTTCCTCGCAGCGAGGCGCGTCGCCCTCGGGCTCGAGGCTCCTGAACAGGAAGTTCGCCATCGAGTCGTTGCCGACGAGGATGTCGCAGCGATCGTCGCGGTCGAAGTCGAGCATGATCACGTTCAGACCGAACGCCGGACTCGGCGGCTGGCAGCCGGCGATCTCCGTGACGTCGCGGAAGGTGCCGTCGCCGAGGTTCTCGTAGAGCACGTCGTGCTGCGGCGTCAGGCCGTGGGGGCCCGACATGACGGAGACGCCCTTGTGCGTCGCCCGCGGCGGCGGTGCGGCGGGATCGAACACGAGGTAGTTGACGACGTAGAGGTCGAGGTCGCCGTCGCCGTCGATGTCACCGAACGCGGCGCTCGTGCCCCAGCGATCATCGCCGACGCCGGCGGTGTCGGTGACGTCCTCGAAGCCGCCGCGTCCGGTGTTGCGGAGCAGCACGTTCGGGCCGAAGCACGCGATGTACAGGTCGTCGTGGCCATCGCCGTCAGCATCGGCGACGGCGACACCCGTCGCCCAGCCGGTGACGTCGATGCCCGCTTCCTCGGTCACGTCCTCGAATCGCAGGTCGCCGAGATTGCGCCAGAGGCGACAGCCGGGACCACGCGTCGGTTCGTCCAGCGTGGCCCCGTCGGTGACGAACACGTCGAGGTCGTCGTCGCCGTCGTAGTCGATGAGCGCGAGCCCTCCTCCGTTGACCTCGAGGATCTCGCGCGAGGGCACACGGCCGCACGTCGTGACCATACCGAGGCCGGACTCGGCGGTGACGTCGGTGAAGCGAGCGGTCTTCGGTGTCGCCGGCGCGGCGGGCGCGGGCGAAGGCGCGGCGGTCGTGTCGGGGCTGCTGCCGTCGCACCCCGCGAGAACGAATGCCGGCAACACCGCGACGCCGATCATCAAGCGGATGATCCGGGTCACTCCGGGAACCTCGTGTTGGGGTAGAGACGCGCCCGGGTGGTCTCGAAGCGCGTGCGCGCGTCGGCCGCCGCTTCCTCGTCGCCGAGGCGGGTGTGGACGCGGTAGAGCTTGTAGAACGCCTCGTAGTGATCGGGGAACAGCTCCGTCGCGATGATGAGCTGCTCCCGTGCGGCTTCGAAGTCGCCTTGCCGGATGCGCACGTCGGCGAGACGCGCGTGGGCCTTGGCGCGTTCGCGCGCGGTCTCCTCGCCGGCGCCGGCGAGCACGATCGAGCGCCGGAAGAGCCTGTCGGCATCGTCGAGACGATCCTCGTCGAGCGCGATGAGCCCGAGGGCGAAGTGCGTGTCGGCGTAGTCGGGCTTGTAGGTGAGGTGTCGCTCCAGCGACTTCCGCGCCGCCTCGATCTCGCCGAGGTAGTAGAGCCCCCAGCCGCGGAAGTAGTGGACGGGGTCGTATTCCGGCGCGAGGTCCGCCGCGCGCCGGAAGTACGGGCGGGCCTGCTCGTACTTCTTCTCGCGGTGGTAGGAGAGCCCGAAAAGGAATTCCGCCTGTCCGTCGTCCGGGTTCACGAGCAGGTGCTTGCGGAGCCGGACGCGGGCCGGTCCGGTGCGCCGGGCCTCGATGAGCCGGAACAGCGGGGTCAGCTCCGGGGAGAGCACGGCCGGGCGGGCGGCGGTGGCGGCCGGAGGACCGTCGGCCTCCGGGTCACGCGAGGGCGGTTCCGGTTGGGGGCTGGGGCGGGCTGGGGAGCCTGGGGGCACCACGGTGACCGGTTCGGGGGATTTTTGGCCTTCGTCGCCGATCGTGAGGACCGTCAGGACGCCCGCGACGGCGAGGGCCAGGACCGCGAGGCCGGCGACGATGAACGTGCGTTGGCGGTGGGCCATGGGGCTCGGGCGGTGGTCCGGCGAGGGACCGGTGGCCTCAAATACCTGCGAGATAGGACGTTATGGGGGGCGGAGTCGCTCCCGGCGGGCGAGCCGTATCGCCTTAAGATGCTTGCGGGTCGTCCTCGGAGACGTCATAGTAACGACGAGGAGCGCGGCCGTGGCGGTCGCCGCAGGCTGGGTTCTCTCGGACAGATCGGGCCGATCCGTCGCAACACGGGGGCCGTAGCCTGCATATACCATTAGGACGGAGTGGACTCGGTACTCGGGCTTGTGCCGTCCTCCGGTCTGTTCCGGGAATTGCGACCCGTTTCAGGGTCGCCCCTAGGAGGAAGTACATGTTTGGCACAGTGGAGAAGCGATCACAGATCGCACCCTTGCGGCAGATCATGACCCAGCGAATCTGGCTCGCGGCGCTCGTCGGCGTTCCCGCCCTGACGACCATCGCCGGCCCGCCGCCTCCGGTCGAGCCCCAAACGAAGATGGGCGATCCGATTCAGGGGCTGACGCCGGCGGAGCTCACGCGCTTCGACATCGGACGCGTCGAGTACGACACGCCGCTGACCGAGCCGGAGGGCCTGGGCCCGGTCTTCAACAAGGAAAGCTGCGGCAACTGCCATAACAACCCGCTCGGCGGAACGGGCGCGCAGACCGTCACCCGCTTCGGGATGGCCGGCAAGGGAACATTCGATCCGCTCCAGGAGCTCGGCGGCTCGCTCCTTCAGGCGCAGTCGATCAGCATCGAGTGCGCGGAGACACTCCCGCCTCACAACCGCGAGTCGCTTCGCGTGACGAACTCGGCGCTCGCGTTCGGGCTCGTCGAGGCGATCCCCGACGCGGACCTCGAGGCGAACGAGCTGACCCCGCCGCTGGCCGGTATCTCCGGTCGCGTGCACTGGGTGGAGGCCCTGGAGTGGGCCGAGATCGGCGAGCCGATGGGCACGTTGCACGCGGGTCGCTTCGGATGGAAGGCCCAGGTCGCGACGGTGCTCACCTTCTCCGGCGACGCGGCCCTCAACGAGATGGGTCTGACCAACCGGCTCGTCGGCTCCGAGAACGACCCCAACGGCATCGATCCGCCGGCGCTCCTCGCCCCGGACTTCTGCGATACGGTCCCCGATCCCGAGGACGGCCCCGAGGGCGGCGTCCCCGGCAATCCGCACTTCATCGATCGCGTCACCGACTTCCAGCGGTTCCTCGGCCCGGCCCCGCAGACGCCGAAGTCGGGCATGTCCGGTGAGACGATCTTCAACTCGATCGGCTGCGCGTCCTGCCACGTGTCGTCGTTCACGACGAGCGGCGCTCCGGCCGAGACCGCGCTCCAGAACAAGGTCATCCGCCCGTACTCCGACTTCCTCCTGCACAGCATGGGGTCCAACGGCGACGGCATCGTGCAGGGTGACGCGACGGACAAGGAACTCAAGACGCCCCCGCTGTGGGGCGTGCGGAAGCGTGATCCGATGTGGCACGACGCCCGGTTCGACGGCGACACGTTCGAGAACCGCGTCACCCTCGCGATCGAGGCGCACTTCGTGCCCGGCGCCGAGTCGACGCTCGCGGGCGTGGACGTGGCGTGGGGCAGCCTCTCGCCCGGCGACAAGGCCAAGGTCATCCAGTTCCTAGACTCGCTCGGCCGCGTGGAGTTCGACGCGGACGGCGACGATGACGTGGAGCTCACGGACTTCACGGACTTCGCGGACTGCTTTGGCGGCGGCCCCTACACGCCTGATGACCCGTGCGCGATCCACGACATCGACCAGGACGGCGACGTCGACACCGACGACTACGCCAGCTTCCTGCTCGCGTACACCGGTCCCATGAACGACTGCAACACCAACGGCGAGCTGGACATCACCGACATCATCAACGGGACCAGCCTGGACCTGAACGGCAACGGCATCCCGGACGAGTGCGGTTGCAGCGCCGACCTCAACGGCAACGCAGACGTCGGCTTCGACGACATCCTCCTGATCATCGCCGCCTGGGGCTGCACGAGCTGCCCGGAGGACGTCAGTGGAAATGGGATCGTGGACTTCGCGGACATCCTCGAGGCGATCGCCCAGTTCGGGCCGTGCTCATAGGACTGACCGCTCGCTTACTCTCGTCGTGGAACTGTCTCGAACTGTGTGTGGGGCACCGATCGGGCGGTGCCAGGGGACCCAACCGCAGAGGAAGGATTCGGACATGGCTTCAAAGCTCCAGATCGTCATCGCACTCGGCTGTATCGGCGGGGCAATCCCCGCCTACGCACAGTGGGTCAACTTCGTCGATGAGACCAGCACCCGGCTCATCGGGCTGCCCGGCCTCGGTGCGGACGACACCGAGGAGAAGGACTTCGCCTGGGCGGACCTGGACCTCGACGGGGACATCGATCTCGTCAACGTCCGCAAGCAGCCCTTCACGTCCACCGGCAAACGCGTCAACGTTCTGTTCATGAACGAGGGCACGGCCGAGGGACACTCCTTCAACGGCATCCTCGTGGACCGCACCGCCGACTACGCCCTCGACTCCGACGTTGTCGGCGACAACGGTTTCCAGACCGCCACGAACGACCGCGACGTCGCGATCGTGGACGTGAACGGAGACGACTGGCCGGACCTCATCACGGCCACCACCCTGACCGACAACCAGGCCAAGCACCTGTCGCACCCGCGTGTGTACATCAACAAGGGTGAGCAGGCCGGCATCTGGCAGGGCTTCGAGTACCAGGACGCCCGCATTCCGCTGATGCACGCCACCGCGGGACCGCGGTTCTGCTCCGTGGCCGCCGGCGATCTCACCGGCAACGGCAAGCCGGACCTGTACTTCGGCGACTACGACAGCGGCGGGTCGCAGATCTACGACTACAACAACAAGCTGCTCATCAACGACGGCGCCGGCTTCTTCTCCGACCAGACCGACACGCGGCTGACGACCGAGATGGCCCTCTCCGCCTTCGGCGCCGCCACCGTCATCGAGGACTTCAACGGCGACGGCGCCCTCGACGTCCTCAAGCAGACCTCGCTCAGCTCGCCCACGCACGTCGCCGTGACCTACAACGGAACCGGCGTGGGCGAAGGTCACTTCAACACCGCCGGCAGCTACGACACGATCTACTCGGTTTCCCCGTACTTCGTGTCGGTCGACGACCTGAACAACGACGGTCTGCTGGACATCGTCATCACCGACGACGGCAACGACCGCTACCTGCTCAACCAGGGCAACGGCGGCAACGGCGAAGTGAACTGGTCGAGCCCGTTCTCGTTCGGCTCCCCGTCGGCGGGCTTCGGAGGCAACTCTTGGAATGCCGACCTGAACAACGACGGCTTCAGTGACGTGCTCATCACCGACGTGGACGTGGACATCCCCGGCTGCAACCGGCGGATGCACATCTACCGGAACCTCGGCAACGTGCCGAACGTGTCCTTCCAGGAGCAGGGTGAGATCATTCCGAACAGCCTGCTCAACGGCACGCACGACGTCGCGGTGTTCGACATCAACCAGGACGGCTGGCTCGACCTCGTCGTGGGTCGTTGCAGTGACACGAGGATCTGGATGAACGTGCCGCCGGAGGGCATGCAGTTCTCCTATCCCGCCGGACTCCCGCTGTTCACGAGCCCGGAGAACAGCGCGACGGTCCAGGTGCTCGTCACGCCGACGGGTACGGGCGAGCTGGAGGCCGACAGCGGCCAGGCGCTCGTCTCCGTCGAGGGCGGTGCGTACTCCGCGGTGCCGATGACGCTCGTGAGCAGCGGCGGCGGCGGCGACCTCTACGAGGCCGTGCTCCCGGCGGCCGCGTGCCCGAGCGAGCTGCGGTACTACTTCACCGCCGAGCTGACCAACGGCAGCGAGTTCGTCGATCCCCCGGGCGCCCCGGCGACCGGCACGCACAAGACGTTCGCGGCCGAGGGCTTCGACGTCACCCTGCGTGACGAGATCGAGGGAGACGTCTCCGGCTGGAACATCATCGACGGGGCCGGCGTCACGTCCGGCACCTGGGAGGCCGTGGATCCCAACGGCACCAGCTCCGGCTCGAACGCCGCCGCGCCCGAGAACGACGCGACGGCCGGCGAGGCCGTGAAATGCTTCGTGACCGAGAACGGCCTGCCCGGAGGCGGCGAGTTCGTGAACGACGTCGACGGCGGCGCCGTGTACCTCGAGTCACCGCTGATCAACCTTCTCGGGACCGACGCGACGATCTCGTACTCGCGCTGGTTCTACACCGAGTTCGGCATCCCCGATCAGATGCGCGTGGAGATCTCCGCGACCGGCGGAGGGCCGTGGCTCCCGGTCACGACCCAGACCACGAGCGGCACCGGCAGCGAGTGGGAGGGCGCGGCGTTCATCGTCAGCGACTGGGTCATCCCGTCGGAGAACATCCGCGTCCGCTTCATCATCGAGGACCTCGATGCTTCGCTCACCGAGGGCGGCATCGACAACTTCCAGATCGAGGAGTTCATCTGCCCGGCCGAGGCCTGCGTCGAGGATCTCGACGGCTCGGGCGACGTCGGCTTCGGTGACATCCTCGAGGTCATCGCCAACTGGGGCTGCACGACCTGCCCCGACGAGGACCTCAACGGCAACGGGACCGTCGACTTCGCCGATATCCTCTCGATCATCGGCGCCTTCGGCCCCTGCTCGTAAGAGCACGCCCGGTTCGATCCTTCCGCGAGCACCGTCCGTAAGGGCGGTGCTCGCTCTTTTTTGCGGTACCCTCATTCCCCCGCCCCATGTACTACGCTGCCGCCTGCCAGACCGCCTTCGACTGCCCGAGCCGCCGCGAGGACATCGCCGCCCGCACCCGGCGTATGTGCGCGATGATCGAGCACACGATCACCGGGTACGAGCCGTTCTTCGACGTGCGGCTGCTCGCCTTTCCCGAGTTCGCGCACGCGGCCCCGATCTACGATTCCGTGGGCAAGCTCGCCGATCGCCTCGCGGTGCCCGTGCCGAACGAGCACACGGATCGGTACGCGGCCCTCGCGAAGCAGTACGGCTGCTACATCCAGACCGGCACGTTCCTGGAGCGCGACGACGCCTGGCCGGACGTCGTGTTCAACACCACGGTGCTCGTCGGCCCGACCGGCGTGCTCTCCACCTACCGCAAGGTCAACCCGTGGATCCCGTGGGAGGTTCACGCGAGTCCCCACGACGTTCCCGGGCTGACGGACGAGCCCTTTCCCGTGGTCGAGACCGAGATCGGGCGTCTCGGCGTCGGCATCTGCTACGACTGGCTCTTCCCCGAGACGATCCGCCAGATCGCGTTCAACGGAGCGGAGGTGATCGTCCGCGTCTCGGCGTACATGGACCCGTGGGGAGCGACGCCGCCGATGGACTGGTGGACGCTCTTCAACCGCGCGCGGGCGGCGGAGAACACCGTCTACGTCGTCGCCGCCAACCAGGGCGCGGAGATGAGCGGCTACCCGCCGTTCAGTTGGCCGGGCGGCAGCATGGTCGTGGACTACGACGGCCGGGTGCTCGCCCAGGCGGACGCCGGTCCGGGCGAGAAAGTCGTCGTGGGCCCGATCGACATCGACCGTCTGCGCGCCGAGCGCGGCCGGCGGGCCGGGCATGACATGCGCTCGCACCTGCGCTCCGAGATGCACCCGTACCTGCGGCAACCGTGGCTGGAGCCGGCCGGCGGGCACCCCATCACGGTGGACGATCTCCGGAAGCGTATCGCCGCCGCGCAGCGACGCGTGGCGGAGTCCGACCAGGAAGCCTCGCCATGACCCGATGCCTGCTCATGCTCGTGCTGCTCTCGTGCCTCACGCTGGTTCCGGCGTGCCGCGAGGGCGGTGGCGGTGGAGGGACGCCGAGCGCGACCGGCGGCGCGCCGAGCGACCCGAAGCTCGTGGAGGCCAACAACCGCGGCGTGGGACTCATGGGTCGGTTCGAGTACGAGGCGGCGTATGACGTCTTCGCCGAACTGGTCGATCGCCGTCCCGAGTGGCTCGACGTGAAGGTGAACCTGGGGATCGCGGCGCTCAACCGGCAGCAGGACGGTGACGAGGTCCGCGCGACGCAGATCTTCGACGAGGTGCTCGCCGTCGACCCCGCGCACCTCCGCGCGCATTACTGCGCCGGCCTGGTGCGTCTCCGCGCCGGCGAGATCGATCGCGCTGCCGGGCACTTCCGCACCGTCGCCGACGCCGACGGCGAGGATGCCTACGCCGCCTACTCCGTCGGGCAGTGCGTCGAGGGCAACGATCTCGAAGAGGCGAACCGCTGGTACGAGAAGGCGATCGAGATCGACCCGTACCTGCGCAGCGCGTACTACCGCGCGTTCCAGATCCTCCAGCGTCTGGGCCGGACCGATCAGGCGCAGGTCTACTTCGACGAGTTCCGCCGGCTCGAGACCAACCCGCGGGCGCGGCTCGTCGAGGTCAAGTACACGCGCATGGGGCCGAAGGCCGAGGCGCTCGCGGTGGATCTCGACGAGCTGCCGCCGCCGGCATCGCCGCCGGGCGGCGCGCCGTTCGCTCCGCCGGTCACGCTCGACGTCGGTGAAGCGCGGTGGACGGCGCCGACGTCGATCACCGCGGTGGACCTGGACGCCGATGGCGCGGTCGACCTGTTCATCGCCGCGGCGATCGAGGTCCCGGGAGCGACGCACAACGCGGTCCTCATGAACCGCGGTGAGGCGGGTTTCGAGCTGGATCGAGGTCACCCGCTGACGGCCGCCACCGGCGTGCGCGCCGCGCTCTGGGGCGACGTGGACAACGACGGAGCGGTGGACGTCTACCTCTGCCGCCGGGGGGCGAACCGGCTGCTGCTCCAGGAGGCGCCGGGAACGTGGCGCGACGTCGCCGGCGTGTCGGGCGGCGACCTCGACACCGTGACCGGGGCGCTCTTCGACGCCGACCACGACGGCGACCTCGACGTGTTCATCGTGAACGCCGATGGACCCAACGCGTTGCTGAACAACAACCGCGACGGGACGTTCCGCGACATCGCCCCGGAGCGTGGGATCGCCGGCGGCGGCCGGCCGTCGCGGCAGGTGGTGCCGGTGGACCTCGACCGCGACCGGGATCTGGATCTCCTGGTCATCAACGATGAGCCACCCCACGAGGTCTACCGCAACGATCGGCTCTGGCGCTACGAAGCGGGCGTTCCCGGGTGGGAGCGGCTCGCCGAACAGACCTGGCGGGCCATCACCGTCGGCGACCGGGATGCGGACGGCGACGTGGAGGTCTACGGGCAGCACGCCGACGGATCCGTCTCGATTCTCACCGCCGGGGAGGCTCCTCGCCGATGGGATGAGGGGCAAGACGTCGCGACCCCGACCGTCGCGCTGGTCGACGTCACCGGGTCCGGTGTTCCCCAGGTGCTCACGTCCTCCTCGGGCGGCTGGCTCGTCATGCCGAAAGGCGACGGCCAGCCGTCCTTCTTTACCGACGTACCGGTGAGCGCCTGGGCGCCGATCGTTCTCGACGCGAAGCGCGGGCCGTCGATCGTCGCCGCCCGCGACGGTGCAGCGCCCATGATCTGGCCGCCGGGCCCCGGGCGACACGCGTTCACCGCGCTCAGCTTCACCGGGCGCGAGGACACCGCGGACTCCATGCGCTCCAACGCGTCCGGAATCGGCGCGCGGGCGGCGGTGCGGATCGGTTCGCAGTGGGTGGTGCGCGACGCGATCGATCGTCACTCCGGCCCCGGCCAGAGCCTCCAGCCGATCGCGATCGGGCTCGGCGGCGCGTCTCGCGCGGACTTCGTCGCCGTCGACTGGTCCGACGGCGTGTTCCAGAGCGAACTGGCTCTGGAGGCGGGGGGGCCGCACGTGATCACCGAGACGCAGCGGCAGCTCTCGAGTTGCCCGGTGCTGTTCGCGTGGAACGGGGAGACGTTCGAGTTCGTGAGCGACCTGCTCGGCGTGGGCGGGATCGGGTACCTGCTGGGGCCGGACACCTTCTCGACCCCGCGACCGCGGGAGCGGTTCCTGCTTCCGCACGACGCGCTGCGTCCCCGCGCCGACGGCTACGCGGTGATGATCACCGAGCCCATGGAGGAGGCGTGCTATCTCGACGCCGTCGCGCTGCATGTGTGGGATTTGCCGACCGAGGTGATGATGACCCTCGACGAGCGCATGCACGTGTACGGTCCGGAGCCGACGGGGGAGCCGGTCTTCTACCGGCGCGGTGAGACCGTCGCCCTCGCCGTCAACGACCGTGGCGAAGACGTGACCGCCCGCGTGCGCGACGTGGATGGCGACGCGGCGCCGGTGGGCCCGCTCGACGAGCGGTTCATCGGTCGCCTCGCCCGGGATCACCAGCTCACGCTCGAGTTCGCCTTCGACCTGCACCCCGGGGCGCGGCTCGTGATCGACGGCTGGGTCGAGTACCCGTACTCGCAGACGATGTTCGCGGCCTGGCAGGCGGGAGCCGAGTGGCGAGCGCCGACGCTCCACGCCCGCGGCGCGGACGGCGAATGGAAGGTCGTCCTCGAGCAGTTCGGGTACCCCGCGGGGATGCCGCGCCAGATGTCGGTGCCGCTTCCCGACGACCTGCCCGCCGGGACCAGGACGCTCCGGCTGACGACGAACCAGGAGGTC
This sequence comes from Planctomycetota bacterium, assembly GCA_024226535.1. GTDB lineage: Bacteria > Planctomycetota > Phycisphaerae > Phycisphaerales > SM1A02 > JAAELP01. The sequence continues at coordinate 28,064 of JAAELP010000059.1, forward strand.
TACTGGGACCGAATCGGCATCATCTGGCCCGAGCCGTGCCCGCCCGAGGCCGTGCATCGAGTGCTGAAGCCGTCATCGACGCTTCTGAGCTTGATCGGCTTCCCCCGGCGCGTGACGCACGCGCAGCGGCGCCCGGACTACGAGTGGAGCGCCCGCGCCCCGTTCTGGGACACGCGTCACCAGCGCGGCTTCTACACCGCGTTCGGACCGGTCGGCGAGTTGCTCGATGCCGTCGACGACGCGGTCGCGATCTTCGGACCGGGCGAAGGAGTCGAGGTCGTGTTCTCCGCGACCGAGCCGCTGCCGGCCAACGCATCGATGACGCGGTACTTCGTCCTCGACCTCGCCGGCTGGTGCAAGGACATGGACATGTTCACGCGCGACGGCGAGACGCTTGCGCCGCTGCCGACGAGCGGGAAGGACCCGGGGCGGCGCGAGGTGCTGCACCGGAAGTACCAGACGAGGTACGCGTCCGGGCGGTGAGCGTCCTTGACCGTGACACTATCATGACCCCGTTCATGATCGATCCCCCATCCTCAACCCCGCCCCGCCGCGTCAAGTACGTCCCCGTCGTTGGCCCGCGCCTCCGCCGGCTGCTGGCGGTGATCTTCGCGCTCTTCGCCGTGCTCGCGGTCAACTCCGTGTACCTGGTCAGCGTGACGGTCGCCGGCGCGCAGTACCAGAACTGGTTCTACCTGATCATGTTCCTGGTCCACCTCGTGCTGGGGCTGATCATCGTGCTGCCGGTGATCGTGTTCGGGCTCGTGCACATGCGGAACGCCCGCAACCGCCCGAACAAGCGCGCGATCCGGGCCGGGTACGGGCTGTTCGCAACAGCGTTGCTGCTGTTCGCCACCGGGATCGTGCTCACCCGGGTCGATCTGCCCGGCGTGAGGTTCGAGGTCAACGATCCCGTGCTCCGATCGATCGCGTACTGGCTGCACGTGTTGCTGCCGGTGGTCGCGATCTGGCTGTTCATCCTTCACCGCCTCGCGGGCCGGCGGATCAAGTGGCGCGTCGGCCTGAGCTGGGGCGCGGTCGCCGCGGTGTTCGCCGCCGGCATGCTCCTCCTGCACCGCCAGGACCCGCGGGCGTGGAACATGGAGGGCCCCGAGTCGGGCCAGCAGTACTTCTTCCCGTCGCTCGCCCGCACTTCGACCGGAAACTTCATCCCCGAGCGCGTGCTCGACAACGACGACTACTGCCGCGAATGCCACGCCGACGTGCACCGCGGCTGGTCGCAGAGCGTGCACCGGTTCGGGTCATTCAACAACCCCGTCTACGAGTTCTCCATTCGAGGCACGCGCCGGGCCCTGATGGATCGCGACGGGAACGTGCAGGGCGCGCGATTCTGCGCCGGTTGTCACGATCCGGTGCCGTTCTTCACCGGTGCGTTCGACGATCCGAGGTTCGACGACCCTGAGTACGACCTCGCCTCCGACCCCACGGCCCAGGCGGGCATCACCTGCACCGCGTGCCACGCCATCAGCCACGTCAACAGCCCGCAGGGCAACGGCGACTACACGATCACCGAGCCCGTGCATTACCCGTTCGCGTTCAGCGACAACGGGCTGCTGCGGTGGATCAACCGCCAGCTCGTGAAGGCCAAGCCGGAGTTCCACAAGGCCACGTTCCTCAAGCCGCTGCACCGAACGACCGAGTTCTGCGGCACGTGCCACAAGGTGCACCTTCCTCCGGAGCTGAACGGCTACAAGTGGCTGCGGGGCCAGAACCACTTCGACTCGTTCTGGCTGAGCGGCGTCTCGGGGCAGGGGGTCGCGAGCTTCTACTACCCCGACGTCGCCGAGGCGAACTGCAACGGCTGCCACATGCCGCTGGTGGTCGTCGGTGACGACCCGAACTTCTCGGCCCGCGTACGTGACGAATCGGGGCTGCTCAAGACGCTCGACCACCAGTTCCCCTCGGCGAACACCGCGATCCCGCACCTGCTGGCCGACGCCATCCCCGATCCCGAGGCGGCCATCGCGGCGCACCGCGCGTTCAACGAGGGCGTGATGCGCGTGGACGTGTTCGGGATCCGGGACAACGGGCGGATCGACGGCGTCCTGACGGCGCCGATCCGGCCGGAGACCCCGGTTCTCCGGCCGGGCGGTGAGTACCTGCTGGAGACGGTCATCCGCACCGTGAAGATGGGTCACCTCTTCACCGAGGGCACCGCCGACTCGAACCAGGTCTGGCTCGACGTCACCGTGCGCAGCGGCGACCGCGTCATCGGGCGCAGCGGGGGGCGTTCGGAGTCGGGCGAGGTCGATCCCTGGTCGCACTTCGTGAACTCGTTCGTGCTCGACCGCAACGGCCACCGGATCCACCGGCGCAACGTCGAAGACATCTTCGTCGCGCTCTACAACAACCAGATTCCGCCGGGGGCCGCGGACGTCGTTCACTACCGGTTGCGCGTGCCGGACGACGTCGCCGAGGCGGTCACCGTTGAAGTCGCGCTCCGGTACCGCAAGTTCGACACCGAGCTGATGCGCTTCGTCACCGACGACGAGACGTGGAGCAACGACCTGCCCGTCATGACGCTCGCCCGCGACACGGTGACGTTGCCCGTCGTCGGCGGCCCGGTCTCCGCGATGCCGCCGGGGCGGGCCGACGCGCCGACGTGGCAGCGCTGGAACGACTACGGCATCGGGCTGCTCCGCAAGGGACAGCTCGGTGAGCTTCGGCAGGCGCGGGAGGCGTTCGAGCACGTCGAGCGCCTCGGCCGGGGCGACGGGCCGCTCAACCTCGCCCGCGTCTACATCAAGGAGGGGCTCATCCAGACCCACGCGCCGGAAGCGCTCGCCCGCGCCGCCGGGTTCGATCCCCCGGCGAACGCGTGGTCGCTGCTCTGGTTCGGCGCGCAGGTCGCCGCCCGCAACGGCGACCACGCGAAGGCCGTCGCGAACCTCCACGAGATCCTCCGCGGTGGCTTCGTGCAGGCCGAGGGCCGGGGATTCGATTTCACCCGGGACTACCGCGTCCTCGTGGAGCTCGGCAACGGGCTCTTCCAGCTCGCGCTCCGGGAGCGCGGCGACGAGCGGACGCGGCTCATGCGCGAGGCGGCCGCCCAGTTCCACGCCGCCGTTGTCCTGGACCCGGAGAACCTCGCCGCACACTGGGGGCTGCGACAGGTCTACCGCGACCTGGGCGACGACGAGCGCGAGGCGCGGCACACCAAGCTGCACGCGAGGTACAAGCCGGACGACAACGCCCGCGATCACGCCGTGGCGACGGCGCGTCTCCAGTATCCCGCTGCGAACCACGCCGCCGAGGCGATCGTGATCTACGATCTGCATCGGTCCGGTGCGTTCGGGCTGCCGGCCGGGGGAGCGGAGATCGCCCGTCATGAGTGAGCGCGAGCAGGAGTACGTCCCCGCCGACGACGCCATCATCGGCGTCGCGTTCAAGTGGTCGCTCGGCGTCATCGCGGTCGTCGCGGTCGTCGTCGTCGCCGTCGTGCTGTTGCGACGGCAAGGCGCCGAGGCGCCGGCGGTGATCGAGCGCGAGGCGATCGTCGCCCCGGATCGCCTCGACCAGGACGCCGAGGAGATGCCGGTGGTCGGTTTCACCGACGTCACCACCGGCGCGGGCATCGGGTTCGTGCACGAGAGCGGCGCGACCGGCGAGAAGCTCCTCCCGGAGTCGATGGGCGGCGGCTGCGCGTTCCTCGACCACGACGGCGACGGTGACCAGGACCTCCTGCTCGTCAACGCGATGCCGTGGCCGCATGACGCCGGCGAGGCCCCGGCGCCGACGATGGCGCTGTACCGCAACGACGGCGCGGGGGCCTTCACCGACGTGACGGCGGGCTCGGGTCTCGACGTCGCCTGCCACGGCATGGGGGTGGCGACGGCGGACGCAGACGGCGACGGGGACGCGGACGTGTACGTGACTGCCCTCGGCCCCAACCGGCTGTTCCGCAACGATGGCGGTCGCTTCACGGAGGTCCCCGAAGCCGGCGGCGCGGCCGGCGGTGCCGACCGGTGGAGCACCAGCGCCGGCTTCTTCGACGCCGACGGCGACGGCGATCTCGACCTGTTCGTCTGCAACTACGTCGCCTGGTCGCGCGAGCAGGACGTCCGGCTGAACTTCACGCTCAACGGCACGGACCGCGCGTACGGGCCGCCGAAGCTCTACGAGGGAACGCACTGCTCGCTGTATCGCAACGACGGGTCAGGCGCGTTTACGGACGTGTCGGCGGCGAGCGGGATCGAGGTGAGCAACCCGGCCACCGGCAAGCCGATGGGCAAGGCGCTCGCCGTCACCTTCGTCGACGTCGACGACGACGGCGACCTGGACATCCTCGTCGCCAACGACACCGTGCAGAACTTCGTCTTCCGCAACGACGGCGGCGGTGTCTTCGAGGAGATCGGCGCCGTCAGCGGTGTCGCCTTCGACACCATGGGCACCGCGACCGGGGCGATGGGCATGGATGCCGGCGACCTTCGCAACGACGGGCGGCTCGGGGTCGGCATCGCGAACTTCGCCAACGAGAGCACCTCGCTGTACGTGCAGCAGGAGCGCGACCCCTGGCAGTTCGCCGACATGTCCGGCGCCGAGGGCATCGGCTCGCCGAGCCGGCTCAAGCTGAGCTTCGGCCTGTTCTTCTTCGATTACGACCTCGACGGCCGGCTGGACATGCTCCAGGCCAACGGGCACCTCGAGGACACGATCTCCGAGATCCAGCCGAGCCAGACCTATCGGCAACCGGCGCAGCTCTTCTGGAACCGCGGACCGGGAGCGAGATCGTGCTTCGCGGCCGTGCCCGAGGACACGCTCGGCGACCTCGCGCGGCCGGTCGTGGGCCGCGCCGCCGCGTACGCGGACATCGACGAAGACGGCGACCTCGACGTGGTGATCACCGAAACGGGTGATCGCCCGATGCTCCTGCGCAACGACCAGGACCTCGGTCACCGGTGGGTGCGGCTGAAGCTCGTGGGCGGGCCGGGCAACCGGGACGCGATCGGCGCGCGGATCGACCTGACCGCCGGCGGCGTGACGCAGCGACGCACCGTGATGCCCACCCGCAGCTACCTCTCGCAGATGGAACTCCCGCTCACGTTTGGACTTGGCGACGCGGAGAGCGTGGAGGGGCTCACGATCCGGTGGCCGGACGGGACGCGGGAGACGCGGTCCGACGTTCCGGTGGGCAAGCTGGCGGTCATCCGGCGCTCGTCATCGTGAATCGGCGAGCGTCGATGCGAGCGCGCATCATCGGACGTACCCGCGCTGCGCTATTCGCCCATGTTAACGCGGCGGCGTCTGAACCTCGATTCGGGTGTGTTTTCCCTTTGGCGCGTTCTGGAATCGACTTAGAATGACCGCGGCGTGACCGGTAAGTCTGTCGCTCGACGTGTCTTACGTACCGGCTTCCTGAAAGTCCGGGGTTCCGGGGCGCAGCGCTGGGGACGCATCTGGAGGTAGGTGCATGACTCGCTACACCATCTTCGCCTGCGCGGTGCTTGCGCTGGCGCTTTCGTCGGTTGCCCACGCGGGTCCACCGATCTTCGTCAACGGCGGATGCGGCAGCAACGCATGGTCCGGGGTGAGCCCGATTTGCGTCGGGCCGGACGGCCCGAAGGCGACGATCCAGGCCGGCATCGATGCGCAGGGCTTGACCGGCCAGGTCAACGTGGCCGCCGGTACCTACAACGAGGCGATCGATTTCCTCGGCAAGGAGATCACGGTCATCGGCACGGCCGGCGCCGCTTCCACCATCCTCGACGGCAACGGTCTCGACCTCAGCATCGTGACGTTCAACAGCGGGGAGACGATCACGAGCCAGTTCATCGGTTTCACGCTCCGCAACGGCGAGGGCACGAACGTCGAGATCTTCCCGCAGGTCTTCCAGCGCTTCGGCGGCGCGCTGCTCTGCGACAACGAGTCGAGCCCGAACATCGAAAGCTGCCTCTTCCAGCAGAACCAGCCCTTCGGCGTCACCGGCGGGGCCGTGGCCAACATCGACGGCTCGGGGCCGACGTTCCTGGACTGCCATTTCAGCAACAACGACGCCGGCGTCGGCGGGGCCGTGGCGAACTCCAGCAGCAGCGGCGGCGTGTTCCGCTTCTGCACGTTCATCAGCAACGATGCCCAGACCGGGGCCGGGATGGCCAACTCCGGCAGCAGCAGCCCGGAGGTCACCAACTGCCTGTTCTACGACAACGTGGCCGACGTCAGCGGTGGCGCGATGCACAACTCGCTGGCGAGCAGCCCGACCGTCGTCAACTGCACCGTGGTCGAAAACACCGCCCTCGTGGGATTCGGCGGCGGGTTCTTCAACAGCGCGAGCAACCCCGTGATCACGAGCTGCGTGGTCTGGGGCAACACGGACCAGGACGGCACGGACGCGTCGGCCCAGATCCACGTCTCCACCGGCGGCCCGACCGTGAGCTACTGCTGCGTGCTGGGCGGTTGGTTCGGGGCCGGGGGGAACAACGTCTCCGACAACCCGATCTTCGTCAACCCCGGCGCGAACGACTTCCGGCTCGACGACTTCTCGCCGGCGATCGACGCCGGTGACAACGCCGCGGTCCCCGCCGGCGTCATCACCGACCTCGACACCCTCGATCGCTTCATCAACGACGAGGGCGTGACCGACCTCGGCAACGGCGCGGCGCCGCTCGTGGACATGGGCGCGTACGAGCGCCAGGCCAACTCCGAGAGCACGTTCGTGCTCGTGCCGGGGCACTTCGGAACGATCCAGGAAGGCATCAACGCCGCGGCGCCGGCGGGCGCGGAGATCGTCGTCTCGCCCGGCACCTATTTCGAGCAGCTCAACACGCTCGGCAAGGCGGTCAACCTGCACGTGGCGCCGGGTCCCGGCTCAGTCATCGTCGACGGCGGCGGCTCCGGTGACGTGATCACCATCGACACCCTTGAAGGGCCGACGACGATCCTCGAGGGCCTGACGATTCGCGGCGGCGGCCCTCCGGGAGGCAGCGGCATCCACATCGACGGGGCGAGCCCCACCGTTCGCGACTGTCTCATCGAGATCAACGACGGCGGGCTCGGCGGCGGCATCCACGTCACGAACCTGAGCAACCCCATCATCGACGATTGCACGTTCAACGCGAATACCGCGGGGCTGGGCGGCGGCATCTACATCGACGGCCAGAGCCTGCCGACGATCACGGACTGCGACTTCCTCGGCAACATCGCCGGCATCGGCGGCGCCATCTACGTTGCCGAGCAGAGCGACGGCTCGATCACGGACTGCCTCTTCGAGGGGAACACCGCGATCGGCTCGGGCCTCGGCGGGGCGGTCTTCTCCAGCGACAGCTCGGCGCACATGCTGCGGTGCACGTTCCTCGGGAACAACGCCATCAACGGCGGCGCGCTGCTGCTGGTCACGAGCAGCAGCCCGAACGTCTACAACTGCTTCTTCGCGGGCAACGACGCGGACAACAACGGCGGGGCGATCGCTACGGACACGGCGAGCTTCCCGGTCATCGCCAACTGCCTGTTCACGGGTAACCGGGGCCGGTTCGGCGGAGCCCTGAGTACGGGCAACGAGTTCGAATCCCCGTCGGTCCGGGTGGTCGGCTGCACGTTCTCGAACAACATTGCCGAGAACCAGGGCGGTTCGATCTACATGGGCGGCGGCGATGTGCTCGTGGTCAACAGCATCCTCTGGCAGAACACCCCGGACGAGATCTACGAGATCTTCTCGCCGCCGGGCGTGACCGCGATCTTCAGCGACGTGCAGGGCGGCTGGCCCGGCACGGCGAACCTGAACATCAACCCGATGTTCATCGACCCCGACGGACCGGACAACACGCCCGGTACGCTCGACGACAACTTCCGCGTGCCCGCCGGCTCGCCGGTGATCGGCGCGGGCAACGACTTCTTCATCCCGCCCGGCGCTGATATCTTCGACCTCGACGGGAACCCGCGGGTCGTCGGCACGGTGGACATGGGATGCTACGAGTTGCCGGGCCCCCCGCCGGCGTGTCCCGCCGACCTCAACGGCAACGGCGACGTGGACTTCGCCGACATCCTCGTGGTCATCGGTGCCTGGGGCTGCGTCACCTGCCCGGACGAGGATCTGAACAACAACGGGACCGTCGACTTCGCCGACATCCTGTTCATCATCGGCATGTGGGGCCCGTGCCCGCCGTAAGCCGAGCGATCGAGCACGTACCTGAACGAACCCTCTCCCGCCGGCGGGAGAGGGTTTCTCTTTGCCCAGACCGTGCAGACCGACTCGATCGCGGCATTCGGCGCGCGGCCCCCCCTTTGCCGCGCCGATACAAATCGTACGGTCTTCCTCAGGCGCCTTTCCGCTTCAAGAGGAGGGAGGGATCCGTGGGGATTCTCATCAACAAGTCGAAGCTCAAGGCAGCCGCGGGGTCGATGCACCAGTTCTGCGGCGCCGTGCGTGGTGTCTTCATTCGCCCCGTCACCGATGACGTCGTCGAAGCCGCGACGGTCTTCCTGTACGAGCACGTCGCCCGCGAGGTGTTCGGCAACCGGTTCGCCACGGAGCTGCGTCGCGAGGCGCGACTTCACTACCGGTCCTCACCCGCGACGACGGTCGAGCAACGCGTCGATCGCCTCGCGCGCAACGTGGACGTCCTCCGCCGCCACGCCGACCGCATCGGCCCCGCCGGCTCCGCCCACGAGCAGTACACGCGTCACGTGCACAACGTCATCCGCGCCCTCCTCATCGAGGCCAACGCCCCGCACAACGACCCGGAGCTGATCAAGGGCACGTTCTCGCGGTTCGAGAGCGTCATCCGCCGCGTGAAGGACCACCTGGTCGGCATCAAGCGCCAGAGCAAGTACGTGATGCGGTAGCGCGCTCGGTGCCACGGACCACGGGTCCCCGAATGTCGGCACAAGCCCCCCTTGCGCGAGAGCGAGGATCCGTCCCGTAGGGCGGTCCGCGAAATGTCCGCACAAGCCACCCTGGCAGGGCGGCGCGGATCCGACCCGTAGAGCTGTCGGCGGACGGCGCGCCAAAGACAAAAGAACACGACCACGA
>JAAELP010000060.1 GCA_024226535.1 Planctomycetota bacterium
GAGGTTGAAGCCGGAGCCGTCGGCGGGAGCCGTGATGCTGGCGCTCGGGGCAGCGTTCACCGTGATGGTGATCGCGTCCGAATCCGACAGGCCGCCAGCGTCGGTCACCGAAGCGGTGATCACATGCGCACCGGCCGTCAGTGCCGAGGTCGAGAACGAGCCGCCGCTGCCGATCGCGCCGTCCACGTCCGACGTCCACGACAGGCTGGCGGTCAGATCGCCGTCCTCAGGATCGCTCGCCGTACCGGTGAAGCCGACGCTGTCGCCGGCGTTGAAGCCCGCGCCGTCGGCCGGTGCCGTAATCGAGACGCTCGGTCCAGCGTTCACCGTGATGGTGCTCGCGTCGCTGTCCTGAAGGCCGCCAGCGTCGGTCACCGAGGCGGTAATCACGTGCGTACCGGCCGTCAAAGCGGAGGTCGAGAACGACCCACCGCTGCCGATCGCGCCGTCGATGTCCGACGTCCACGTCAGGCTGGTCGCCAGATCGCCGTCCTCTGGATCGCTCGCCGTACCGGCAAAGCTCACCGAGTCACCGGTGTTGAATCCCGATCCGTCTGCAGGAGCCGTGATCGTCTCGCTCGGTCCAGCGTTCACCGTGATGGTGATCGCGTCGCTGTCCTCGAGGCCGCCAGCGTCGGTCACCGAGGCGGTGATCACGTGCGTGCCGGCCGTCAGAGCGGAGGTCGAGAACAAGCCGCCGGTGCCGATCGCGCCGTCCACATCCGACGTCCACGCCAGGCCGGCCGTCAGATCGCCGTCCTCAGGATCGCTTGCAGTGCCGGTGAAGCTCACCGAGTCGCCGGTGTTGAAGCCCGCACCGTCGGCGGGAGCCGTGATCGACACGCTCGGAGCAGCGTTCACCGTGATGGAGATCGCATCGCTGTCCTGGAGGCCGCCGCTATCGGTCACCGAAGCGGTGATCACGTGCGTGCC
>JAAELP010000061.1 GCA_024226535.1 Planctomycetota bacterium
ACCTCCTCGGAGACCTCCTCGGCCGGCCCCTCGAGCAGGGACGCGGCCACCAGCTTCAGGACGATGATCGCGATGATCACCAGCCAGGCGCCGCCGCGGAAGCCCCGGGGGCGTCGAGCCGGCGATTCCGGCTGCGGCGAGAAGGGGTCCGGGGCCGTGAGCATGTCGGGTGGTTCCTGCATGAGAGGATCGTCGGCGTGGGCTCTCCTACCATCGGTCGACCGCGCGGCGGCCGTTATACCAGCCCCGCACTCGTTCGGATCGCCTTGACACCGGGCGGCCGCCCGCTATCGTGCCCGATTCCGCGTTCCCCGCGGTAAGGGACGTAGCCGGTGTGCTGCGCCCCTGTTCTCTGTCCCTGACCCCTTACGACCAGGTGAGATCATGCCTCGTCAAACGACGTTCGCCAAACCCGGTGAGGTGCAGCCCCGCTGGCACAGCGTGGACGCCGAGGGCAAGGTGCTCGGCCGCATGGCCACGGGCATCGCCACCGTCCTCATGGGCAAGCACCGCCCCGAGTACACCCCGCACGTGGAGTGCGGCGACTTCGTCGTCGTCACGAACGCAGGGAAGGTCGTGCTCACCGGTCGCAAGGCCGAGCAGAAGATGTACAAGACCTACAGCGGGTATCCCGGCGGCCAGCGGGAGCGAAGCTACGGCACGCTCCTCGAGACGCGGCCGGAGCTTGTCATCGAGCAGGCCGTGCGGCGCATGCTGCCGAAGAACCGGCTCGGCCGCAAGATGATCCGCAAGCTCAAGGTCTATGCCGGCACCGACCACCCGCATCACGCACAGTGCCCCGAGCCCCTGTCCGTCTGAACCTCAGGATCGAGTCACGAGACGCTATGACCGAGCAGCCCACCAACGACATGCCGCAGGACACGCCGGCCCCGGAGACCACCGAGGCCGCCGCCCCGGAGACCACCGCGCCCGAGACCGCAGCCCCCGAGGCGACGGAGCCCGCGGCCGCGAGCCCGGAGCCCCCGGCGCCCAAGCCGGCCGCGGCGCCGCGAAGCACGCCTTCCGGCGGATGGTGGCTCGGCACCGGTCGCCGCAAGACGGCCGTCGCCCGCGTGCGTATTCGTCCCGGCACGGGCCAGTTCGTCGTGAACAAGCGTCCGTACGACCAGTTCTTCCCCGCCGAGCGTGACCGCAACGACCTCATGAACGTTCTCGAGAAGACGCGCACGGGAAGCGCCGTGGACGTGGCCGTCAGCGTGAGCGGCGGCGGCTGCACCGGCCAGGCCGGCGCGATCGTCCTCGGCCTCGCCCGCGCACTGCGTCACTACGACGAATCGCTCGAGCCCATCCTGCGCGACAACAACTTCCTGACCCGCGACCCCCGCAAGGTCGAGCGGAAGAAGTACGGTCAGCGCGGCGCACGGGCCCGGTTCCAGTTCTCGAAGCGCTAAGGCTCAGACCTTCCGGAGCATTCGCGTGACCACCGTGGGCGTCAGGCCCATCGCGACGGCGATCTCAGCGCGCGTCTCGGGTGGCGTCGGGCCGAGCCCGAAGTGGCGGGCGACGATCTCCCGGCTCGGCTCCGGCAGCGTCCCGACGCGGGCAACGAACGCGGGCGACGGCTCCAGCAGCGGGTCCCATGGCGTGAGCCCGGCGTAGAGATTCGACAGCGCAATCGACGGCCGCTCGTGGCGGGCCCGCGCCCGGGCGGCGCGATCCGGGTCGCCCGGTGGATCGGGTCGGGCGAGCGCGCGGTCCATCGCCCAGGCGATCAGGCGTTCCGGTCGGCCGCCGCGGCCGGGGTCCAGATCGTCGACGACATCGCCGACGACACGCACCGCCTCCCGAAGCAACGCCGAGATCCGATCGCGTGGTTCCTCCGCCAGCGGTCGGTGCAGGTTCTGCTCGATCCTCGCGACGGCCGCGGGAAAGCCGCGGGAGACGAGCCGCCGCTTGAGCCGCGTCGCCCACCGCAGGTCCGTCTCCACACGGTCGAGCTGCGCGGGATGCGGCCAGGCCGGCAGGTCGTCCAAGGCGCGGCGCGCCCGCCGCTTGAGATAGTTCAGCGCCGCGACGAGTGCGTCGGACTCGGCCGGATCGGCGTGCCGAGGCGCTTCGTGCGCCGCGGCGATGAGGGCGAGGGCGTCGGCCGCGGGCAGCAGGTCGTCGAGACGCTCGGTCACCGCCGGCGCCGCGAGGATCACGTGCTCGGCGTCGGCAAGATCGAACGTCGGGAGGTCGACGAAGGTGATCTCCAGACGCCGCAGTGCCTGTCCCCGCCGGCGATCGACGATCCGGCGGATCGTCGACGGCGTGCGCCCGAACCGCCGGCCGATCCTCGCCGCCGGGATGCCGCGTCGCCACGCCCGCTCGATCACGCGAGCGGCGCGCTCTTCGATCGGTCCGGGCGCGCCGAAGATCGGCGTGTCGGCATCGCGGTCGTGACGCTGGAGGATGCCACGGATCGTCTCGTGCGCGCGCGAGCGAGCCGCGGCGAGGCGCCGCGCCGCCTCGTTAAGCGACACCTCTTCCGCGGCGCGGAGCCGACGCGCCTCGGTGACGATCTCCGCCTGCTCGCGGGCGGAGATCCGCGTGAAGCGCTTCGCTCGGCGCACGCGGTCGGCCTGCCGCGCGACGAACCGATCGAGCGCGTCCTCGAAACAGACCAGTCGCGCCCCGGCGGGCCCGCGCACGTAGTGGCAGACGAGCCCGCGACGGCGGTACCGCCGGACGGTCTTGATCGAGACGCCGAGACGGCGGGCGACGTCGTCCAGCCCGCACGCCTGGCGACCGTGGTAGTCCTGCGGAAGCTCGAGCGCCTCGCTCAGCTCCTGCACCAGGTTCACGAGGTCGCCCACGAGCGCCGCCCCCACGAACGTCACCGGCTCGTCGCCGGTGCGGGGCCGGTAGCCGGTGATACGGAACGTCACGAACTCCTCGGGGTAGTTGAGATCCGGCTCGATGTCGTCCACGAGCCGTTCGGCCGCGTCCATCTCACGGGCGCGCATCTCGCGGGACGCGAACCGGAGCTGACGACACAGCTCACCGATCTCGGCGATGCGGAACCGGGCGACGCGGGGCATACCGTTTAGGGTAACGCTGGCTTCAGACGAGGTGGATGGCGCGGCGCCCGGGGATCAGCCCGTGCTCGTGGGCCTTGTCGAAGAACAGCTCCAATCCCGCCAGGTGCCGATCGGTCAGCTCGTACTGGATGCGTTCGCTCACATACTGGGCGGCGAGATCCTCTGGCCACCGATGCGCGGCGGCGTGACGCCGCGCGAGCGTCTCCATGTTCAGGGCGTTCATGCGGCGCTGCCGGTCGAGGACGGCGCTGACGGTACGCAGCCGTTCGGGGTCGGCATCCGCGCGCGCCAGCCACGCGGCAAACACGAACGGCAGCGACGTGTGCTCCGACCAAAGGGCTCCGAGGTCGAGCTGGTGGGGGTAGCGGCCCGCCGGCGGCGGCTCGCTGACGACCTTGTCCCCGATGAGCAGAACGGACTCCGGAGCGTCGACGGCGGCATGCCCGCGGGCGTCGTACGGCACCAGCTCGGGACGGATCCCGTAGGTCTCCGCGAGCAGGATCTGCATGAGCGCGACCGACGTGTGGGAGTCGGTGTCGCAGTGGACACGCGTGATCCGTTCGATCGGCGTCGATGCGTAGAGGCGAACGGTGAGCGTCGGCCCGTCGCACGCGAGCGCCCCAGCCGGAAGCACGACCAGCGGCTCGCTCGCGCGCTGGTAGTCCACCGACGAGCACAACGCCACGTCCACCTCCCCCGCCAGCAGCCGGTCGATCAACAGGCTCGGCACCGACTGACGAAGCTCGACCCCATCGAGAACCTCGAGCCCGTCGATCAGCGGCACCGTGTTGAGGAAGCTGACGACACCGAGCCGCGCCAATGCGACCTCGGTTACGGGCGGAGCGGGCTGGGGCCGGGCAATGGTGGACATGGGGTAGATGGTAGGTCTGATGACCTACCGCTGCGCGGCGAATGACCTACCGCTGCGCCACCGCCCAACCGTCAGCGAAGCCGGCAGGACGCCGGCGCAGCGGTTCACCCCAAATTTGGAGAAAGCGAAGGGCCGTCCCGAAGCGCTCCGTAGCCCGGACCCGCATCGCAAAAAAAGCGGCGGGTGGGAAGCTCATTTTCCAAGTGGGATGGCCCGCAGGCGTTCCCTCGTAGAGCAGTGTTGGCTTCCCGAACCAGCCGCTGATTCCGTCTATCGGCACAACCCCCGAGCGCAGATCACAATGGAATCTGAACGCTCCTGGCCGGGCTCTTATCGGAACATCGCGCGGACGCGGGCACCGTGTGAACGAGCGGGACCTCGTCGCGATACACGCGCCGGATCCTGGGGTTGATTCGGCAAAGCAGTTCGTAGGGGTTCGTGCCCGCGATCGCGGCGAGGGGGGCGACGTGGTTCGGCGCCTCGCGATCGGCGGTGATGAGCTCGACCCGCGTGCCGATCGCCGGGTTGCTCGGCGCACCGGCGACGACGTCGGTGAGATCGATCGTGACCTGGTCCATGCTCACGCTCCCGACCAGCGGCGCGTACGCCCGGACGCCGTCCACGATGACCGCGACTTCGACCCGCGCGCCCCCCTGCGCGGCGGCGCGACCCAGGGCATGCGGGTACCCGTCGGCGTAGCCGACCGGGACGAGCCCGAGCACGGTGCGTCGCGGCGCCGCCCACGTCGACCCGTATCCCACGCGGGTCCCCTCCTCGATCCCGCGCACGTGAACGAGACGGCTCGACCACGTCACCGACGGCCGCAGCGCCTCGGCGCCGGGCAGGAGCGCGCCGCCGCGGACGGACTCCGGGCCATAGCCTGCCCACGCCTGCCCCACGCGCACCATCGAGCGGTGCCACGCGCGACGCTGGAGCGTCGCCCCCGTGTTCGCGGCGTGCACGATGCAGTCGGGCCCGATCAGCGCCCGCGACGCGTTCAGCACGTCGTCGAGACGGTCGTGCTGCCGCTGCGTCTGCTCCGGGTCCGACTCCGAGGATGCGAAGTGCGTGTAGATGCCGGCCAGCCGCAGCCCGTCGGAGTCGGCGATCGCGCGGAGCGCCGCCGGCGCGTCCGCCAGCGCGCAGCCACCGCGGGTCATCCCGGTGTCGATCTCCAGGTGGACGGGGACCACGGCCCTCGTGCGCCGGGCGATGCCGGCCAGGGCGCGGACGTGGCCGGGCCCGTGGGCCGACAGGTGGATCCGGCCCTCGGCGAGGGCGCCGGCCAGCGGCAGAGCGGGGTCGACGTCCCGGAGGGGCATCAGGATCAGGATCGCCGATCGGATCCCCGAACGCACCAGCTCGTCGGCCTGCGGCCCGGTGTAGACCGCGAGAATCTCGGCCCCGGCCGCCACGAGACATCGGGATACGCCGACGGCGCCGAGGCCGTAGGCGTCTGCCTTGACCACGGGGCAGATCGAGCAGCCGGCCCCGACGAGACCCCGGAGAACGCCCATGTTGTGTCGAATCGCCGCGAGGTCGATCTCGATCACGCTCGGATCGTGCATGCCCCGAGTCACGCTCCTTCTCGCCGGTCGTCCGTGCCCGGCGCGGCGCCTCGCCCCAACCGGTTGTATCGGCAACAGTCCGATCCTACCATAAGCCCCCGCTTACCCCACCGCGCCGTGCGTCTCCACCGATCGTCCCGAGAATGCCCGCGCCGGACCTGACGAATCACCCATGACGCAGCCTGTTGGCGCGGACCAATCCGCGAACGAAATCTTCGAGACCGATCAGACGTTCGAGCAGCTCGGACTCAGCCCCCCCCTTCTGCGCGCGATCGAGGAGATGGGGTTCGAGCATCCCACGCACGTGCAGGCGCAGCTCATCCCGCTCGCGCTGAAGGGGCGCGACATCCTCGGCCAGTCGAAGACGGGCACGGGGAAGACGGCCGCGTTCGGTCTGCCGATTCTTCAGAGCCTGACCGAAGAGGACGCGTTCGGCGCCCTCATTCTCTGCCCGGTGCGCGAGCTTGCCATCCAGGTAGCCCACGAGCTGCGCAACCTCGGCCGGCACACGAACCTGAAGGTCGTACCCGTCTACGGCGGCCAGCGCATGACCGTGCAGATCCCCAAGCTCAAGAAGAACCCGCAGATCATCGTGGGCACGCCCGGTCGCGTCATGGACTTCCACCGGCGCGGGATCCTCCCGTACGACCAGGTGAAGTTCGCGGTGCTCGACGAGGTCGACCGGATGCTCGACATCGGGTTCCGCGACGACATTCGCCGGATCCTCGGCGGCATGCGACAGAAGCACCACACGATCCTCGTCTCGGCGACGATCATGCCGGAGATCGAGCGGCTCGCCGGACAGTACCTGGACAAGCCGGAGTTCCTGACGCTCGAGGCGAGCAGCCTCACCGTCTCCCAGGTCGAGCAGCACTACTTCTCCATCGAGCGGTGGGACAAGAACCGCCTGCTCGTGCACCTGCTGAAGCACGAGGAGCCGGAGCTGACGCTCGTCTTCTGCCGGACGAAGCAGACCGTCGACGCCCTCACCGACTTCCTCAACCGCAAGAAGATCGAAGCCCACGCGATCCACGGCGACCTGCACCAGGGCAAGCGCAACCGCGTGATGGCCAAGCTGCGAAGCGGTGAGCTGAGCGTGCTCGTCGCCTCGGACCTCGCGGCACGGGGCCTGGACGTGGACGACATCAGCCACGTCATCAACTACGACCTTCCCGAGGATCCGGAGATCTACGTCCACCGCATCGGCCGCACCGCGCGGGCCGGGCGCAAGGGCGTGGCGTGGACGTTCGTGACCCCCGAGCAGGGTCACCTGCTCACGAACGTCGAGAAGGTCGCGAACATCCAGATCGACCGGTCCGACTACGAGGACTTCGAGCCGGGGCCGGTCCCGCAGGCCGTGCGGATCGAGCGTGAACGGGCATCGGAGCGCGAGGCCGCGGCGCGCGTCACCCAGAGTCGAGAGACCACCGCCCCCCCGACGACGAAGGAATCCAAGGACGACGACCGTTTCCCCGGCGGGATCGTGCCCACGTCCATGCCCAGCAAGCGAATGGGCGGCCGCCTCCGAACGCGGCGGCGCTGATCGGCGTCGAGCCATGACCGTCACCGTCTCAGCCGAGGTCCGCGAAGCGCTTCACGACCGACGGCCGGTCGTCGCGTTGGAGTCGGCGGTGCTCACCCACGGTCTGCCCCGCGATCCACTGGACCCGGCGCTCGCCCCCGACGACGCGGCGTGGAACCACGACGGCCCGACGAACATGGAGGCGATGCGCGCGATGCTCCGCGCCGTCCGCGACGGCGGCGCGGTGCCGGCGGCGATCGCCGTGATCGACGGCGCCCTGACGATCGGCGCCGACGCCGACGCCCTCGCCCACCTCGCCGCCGACGACACCGCGGGCAAGGTCGCCACGACCAACCTCGCCCACGTGATCGCCGCCGGCGCGAGCGCGGGCACCACCGTCTCGGCCACGCTCACGGCGTGCCGAAGCGCGGGGCCGGAGCCGATCCGCGTGCTCGCCACCGGCGGCATCGGTGGCGTTCATCCCGGCTTCGGCGACCGGCCCGACGTTTCGGCCGACCTGCCCGAGCTGGCCCGCACCCCGGCGTGCGTCGTGTGCTCCGGCGCGAAGTCGATCCTCGACGGCCCCGCGACGCTGGAGGTGCTCGAGATGCTGGGCGTGCCGGTGGTCGGCTACGGGACCGACGCCTGCCCCCGGTTCCACGCCCGCCGCTGGCCGGGCCTGACGCTGAGCCAGCGCGTGGACGACCCCCCCGCCGCCGCCCGGTTGTGCCACGCGCAGTGGGACGTGCTCGGCCTGCGACGCGGCATCGTGCTCGCGTCGCCGGTGCCGGAGGCGTACGCCCTCGACGACGCGGAGCTGGACGCGGCTCTGGAGGCGGCGGAGCGGTCGACCAGGGCCCGTGGCGCCGCACGCACGCCCGAGCTGCTCTCGGAGCTGGTCCGGACGACCAGGGGCCGCAGCCTGCGGGCGAACATCGCCCTGCTCGTCGCCAACGCCCGGCTCGCGGCTCAGGTGGCCGGAGCGCTGTGATGAACGAGCAGCAGCGCCAACTCCTCGGGCAGATGCGCGCCGCGTACGCCCAGCGCGACTTCGCGCAGGCGAGACCCCTGTGCGAGCAGTTCCTGAGCCGGTGGAAGAAGAACGCCGAGGCGTTGTTCATCATGGGCAACGTCCTCCAGAACGAACGGCGCTTCGATGAGGCGGCGCGCCACTTCGAGCGAAGCGCCGCGCTCGACCCGAAGAACACGGGGGTCCTGCTGGGGCTCGCCAACATGCTCCCGCTCTCCGGCAAGCTCGCCCCCGCGTTGCGCCGGGTGGACCGGGCGCTGAAGCTCAAGCCCGACCACCGGGAGGCGATCCTGCTCAAGGCCGCGATCCTCGACGCCCGCTCCGACGACGAGCCGCTGCGCGCGCTGCTCGAGCCGATCGCCGCCTCGGATCCGCAGGACGCCACGTGCGGTCTGTACCTCGCCCGCACCCTGTATCGCGAGGGCCGCCAGGACGACGCCGTCGCCCTGCTCCGCCGCCACGCGAGCGGGCCGGCGCTCACCGCCGAGCAGCAGCGACGGGTGAACTACCAGCTCGGTCAATACCTCGAGCGCGGGCAGGACTACGACGGCGCGTTCGCCGCGTTCGAAGCCGCCAACCGGGCGGAGGCGAAGGACGCCGATTCGGAAGGCCACCGGCGGCACCTGGACGACGTGATCGACACCTACAGCGCCGAGTTCCTCGCGGGGGCACCACGGGCGAACAACGCGCTCGACCAGCCGGTGCTCATCGTCGGAATGCCGCGCACGGGTTCCACGATGCTCGAGCAGGTCCTCGACCGCCACCGGCTCGTCGCCGGAGCGGGCGAGACGCTGGCGCTGCGCCGACTCGCCGGCGACGCCGGCCTGCTCGTGGGCTCGACCGAGCCGTACCCGAGATACGTGCGCGACATGGACGCCGACGACGCGAACCGGCTCGGCCAGATGTACGTGGACGAACTGCGTCACGCCGGCTTCGCGGCGACGCGGATCGTCGACAAGCTCCTCCTGAACTACGAGCACCTCGGCTTCCTGTCGCTCATCGTGCCGCGGGCGCGCGTCCTCGACTGTCGGCGCAATCCGGTGGACACGTGCCTGTCGTGTTATGCCTCCGATCTCGACACCGCCTCGAACCCGTGGTCGACCGACCTGGAGGCGATCGGGCTCCGGTACCGACAGCACGAACGCCTCATGGAGCACTGGTGGCGCGTGCTGGACCTGCCGATGCTGCGTGTCCGGTACGAGGATCTGGTGGACGACCTGGAGGGGCGCGCCCGGGAGGTCCTGGAGTTCCTCGACCTGCCCTGGGACGACCGCTGCCTGAAGTTCCACGAGTCGAGCCGGAGCGTGACGACGCTCAGCCGCGACCAGGTCCGGCGCCCGATCTACCGCACCTCGATGGGGCGAGCCGAGCGGTTCGGCGACCGCCTCGCACCGCTGCGGGCGGCCCTGGCGTCGCCGTGAGCGATCCTTGACAGGGCCGAGGGCCGGTGGTCTACTGGACGCCGGTGTGGCAGGCCGGGTATCCGGCCCCATGCCCGAGACCAAGCAACCCCCAAGTTACACCCGCGCCGGTCACGGCGGCAGGAGCCGCGCAACGATCGATCGGGGCATGGACCGCGCCGCGGGCCCGTTGTGATCCATCATGAGCACCCTGGACGGGATACTCGAGATGCCGAAGGGCGCCGAGGGGCGCCTGAGGCAGCTTGACGACCGGATAATCGAGAACCGGGACGACCCCTTCGTCCCGATGGAGCTCGCCGATCGCTACGCGTTGCGGCAGGGACAGCGGCTGCTCGTCAACATCGAGCGTCGCAAGTCGCGGCGTCGACGCGGATCGCGGCCCCGCTCGCCCCGCCCGGTGGTCAGCGAGGTGCTGGAGATCGAGGGCCTCAGCCCAGCCCAGTACGCCGAGCGCAAGCCGTTCGAGGAGCTGACGGCGATCGACCCCCAACCGCGGATCGACCTGGAGTACGAAGGCTGCCCGCCCGCGTGCCGGCTCATCAACCTGTTCTGCCCGCTCGGCTACGGCACCCGCGGGCTCATCGTCTCCCCACCGAAGGCGGGCAAGACGATCCTGCTCCAGAACATCGCCTCCGGCATCAAGCACAACCACCCCGAGATCGAGGTCGTGGCCCTGCTCATCGACGAGCGGCCCGAGGAGGTCACGGACTTCAAGCGCAACGTGCCCGCCCAGGTGCTCGCGTCGTCGAACGACCTCGACGTGGACACGCACACGGCGCTCGGCATCCTCTCGATCGAACGGGCCAAGCGCATGCTCGAGGCCGGTCGCGACGTCGTCGTGCTCCTGGACTCGCTCACGAGACTGGGACGGGCCTTCAACAACTCGCGCAAGCACGCCAGCGGCGGGCGCACGATGTCCGGCGGGCTCGACTCCAAGGCCCTGGACATCCCCAAGCAGCTCTTCGGGGCAG
The DNA here is from genome assembly GCA_024226535.1 of Planctomycetota bacterium. GTDB lineage: Bacteria > Planctomycetota > Phycisphaerae > Phycisphaerales > SM1A02 > JAAELP01. The sequence continues at coordinate 10,428 of JAAELP010000061.1, forward strand.
CACGTAAGGTCGAGGAGGGCGGATCGCTGACGATCATCGCCACCTGCCTCGTCGACACCGGCTCGCGCGCCGACCAGATCATCTTCGAGGAGTTCAAGGGCACGGGGAACATGGAGCTGATCCTCGATCGGTCCATCTCCGAGCAGCGACTGTTCCCCGCGATCAACCTCGCCGCCTCGGGCACGCGCAAGGAGCACCTGCTCCAACCGCCCGATGAGCTGAAGACCGTCACCGCGTTGCGGCGACGCCTGATCAACATGAAGCCGCCGACCCAGATCGAGCAGCTCCTCAACGCGCTTCAGCGCTTCCCGAAGAACGCAGATCTCGTGCGCGGATGAACCCGGCCCAGCAACAGCTTCTCATCCAGGCGCGGACCGCATACGAGCGGGGAGATCTCGGCAAGGCGAAGATGCTCTGCGAGCAACTGCTCAGCCGAACGAAGAAGAACGCCGAGGCGTTGTTCATCCTGGGCCAGATCCACCAGGCCGAACGCCAGTTCGACGAGGCGGTGCGCTGCTTCGAGCGCTCCGCGGTGATCGAGCCGCGGAACCCGGCGGTGACGATGGCCCTCGCCAACGTCCTGCGCCACCTGGGCAAGCTCGATCCCGCGCTGCGCCGCATCGACAAGGCCCTCAAGCTCAAGCCGGGTTGGCACATGGCCATCCAGCTCAAGGCGACCATCCTCGATGCCCGCGGCGACGACGCCAGGGTGCGGGCCCTGCTCGAGCCCGTCGTGGAGCAGTACCCGCAGGACGCCACGAGCGGCTACTACATCGCGCGGTGCCTCTACCGCGAGGGCAAGCGGGACGAGGCGATCGCCCTGCTCCGCCGCCACCGGGACGGCTCGCCCCTGACCGCCGAACAGCGCCGGCGTCTCAGCTACCAGCTCGGCCAATGGCTGGAGCGCGCGCAGGACTACGACGGCGCGATCGAGGCGTTCCACGCCGCCAACGGCGCCGAACCGTTGGAGTACGACCCGGACGCGCACCGTCGGCACGTCGACGAGTTGATCGAAACGTACTCGGCCCCGTTCCTCGCCGGCGCGCCGCGGGCCGGACACGGGCTCGACCAGCCGGTGCTCATCGTGGGCATGCCGCGCACCGGATCCACGCTGCTCGAACAGATCCTCGATCGGCACCTCAGGGTCGCGGGCGCCGGCGAGAGCATGGCGCTTTGGAACATCACCGCGGACATGCCGCTGGCGATCGGGTCGACGCAGGGCTACCCGGCGTGCGTGAAGAACATGAACGCCGAGGACGCCGAGCGGCTGGGCCGCACCTACGTGGACACGATCCGCAAGGCGGGACGCGGCGCCGCCCGCGTCGTGGACAAGAACCTCGCCAACTTCGAGCACCTCGGCTTCGTCTCGCTCGTGACCCCGCAGGCCCGCGTGCTCGACTGCCGCCGCAACCCGTGGGACAACTGCCTGTCGTGCTACGCGTCGGACCTCGACGTCCTCAGCTACGCGTGGGCGACGGACCTGACGACGCTGGGGCTCCGCTACCGCCAGTACGAGCGGCTCATGGAGCACTGGCACGCCGTGCTCGACCTGCCGATGCTCCGCGTGCAGTACGAGGACCTCGTGGACGACCAGGAGGGCCGCACGCGCGAGGTTCTGGAGTTCCTCGGGCTGCCGTGGGACGACCGCTGCCTGCGCTTCCACGAGTCATCGCGCACCGCCGCCACGCTCAGCCGCGAGCAGGTCAAGCGACCGATGTACCGCAGCTCGATGGGCCGCGCGGAGCGATACGGGGCGCATCTGGATCCGCTGCGGGAGGCGCTGGCGACGGAGGTGTGAGTGGAGCGTCGTGTGGACTTCCGAACCGGCGGGGACGTTCTCGCAAGTCGGAGAAGCCGACACGCTGCTCAGGGGCACGGACCCCATGCCGCGATCACCGCGAGGATATCGGCGAAGTCGACCTGGCCGTTGCCGCTCAGGTCCTCGGGGCACGGGACGCCGCACGGACCCCACGCGGCGATGACCGCGAGGATGTCGGCGAAGTCGACCACGAGGTTTCCGTTGAGATCCTCCGGACACGCCGGGGGCGGGGCGCAGGGATTCGTCGGAGCGCAGGTCGAGGTATCGCCCTGGTAGGTTCCGCCGAGCGAGATGCACGTCACCTCGGTGAACTCCACGCACAGCTCGCCGGAGCAGCACGCGCCGGTGACCACGGGGCCGATGCGGACGTTGTCCACGTACCAGATGTCGTTGGACTGGTCGCCCTGCGTTCGGAACCGCAGGCGGAAGTCGTCGTGGTACGCCTCGGCGGCGAGGTTCAGGGTGTGCTCGTGTCCGTCGAACTCCGTCTGGTCGACGCCGTCGGAGATCACCGAGTTCAGGTTGTACCAGCGGAGATCGGCGCCCCAGTACTCGACCTCCAGCGACTCGCCGGCCTCGACGCCGACGTGCTGGGTGAAGTAGCTCACGTTGTAGTTGGTCACGCCGGCCAGCAGGATCTCGTTGGACCGAAGGTCGCTGTCTCGGAACTCGTTGATGCCGAACGAGAACAGCCGCAGCGCGTAGGGCGGACTCGGCGGGTTGCTCGAGGAGGTCCCGACGCTCGAGAGGTTGTTCCACGTCCACTTGTCGGTGTCGATCGTCGTGGTCGGGACGTCCTCGAGGAACGGCGGCGACAGCGGCGACGGCTCGTCGTCCAGGCACGCACGCGTGTTGCGGTAGGCCGTGATGAAGTTGATGCTGTTGTTCCCGAACTTGAGGTTGCTGCCGGTGTCGCCCTGACAGAGGCCGGAGGTCGCGCACATGATGTGGCACGGGACGATGCCGTTGCAGTGCGGCGCGTTCCAGTTGTGCCCCAGCTCGTGGGCCGACAGGGACACGCGGCTGTCGAAGACCGGGCTGAAGCTCGTCTCGACGATGCTGTAGGAGAGGTTCTGGTTGCTTCCGCATCCGAACCCGACTCCGTTGCAGATGACCGCGTTCCACGCCAGGCCGATCGTGCCGCCGGCGAGGTTCTTGCCCGTGAAGAGCTGGGCGACGTCGCGCTTCGCCGCCGACTCCGGCGCCGAGTTCCACACGGCGCCGAACTGGCAGAGGAGCCCGTCGGCGGTGGTGGCCGTGTACGGGTCGGTGGCGTCGCTGGTCCGCAGGACGATGAAGGTCACCTCGTAGGTGATGTCGGTGTCGCGCTCGTACACGAACTCCACCGTGTTGAGCACGCCTTCGACATCGAAGAGGGCGGCGGTGACCGTCCCGTTGTCGTTGAAGAACTCGTTGTCGGAGTCGATGGCCAGCTCGACCTTCTCGAACCCGGTGCCGTCGGCCGGTCCCGCCTGCTCGGGGGCGGGGGCCAGCTCGCGCGGTCCGTCGGTCACGCCGCAGTGCTGCTCGAGACGCGAGACGTCGGCGGCGCGGAAGCTCACGTGGCTGCCGGCCGGCAGGTCCGCGTCGAAGTCGCTCGCGGGCTGCACGACGTACTGGCTCAGGTCCGGGCTCAGCTCGATGTGAGCGGTGAGCTTGTCGTCGTGCATGAGGGCGGTCACGGTGCTGCCGGGGTAGCCGGTGACGTGTCCGCGGTAGGTGCTGACCGGCGGCGCGGGCTCGGGACGCAGCTCGCCGTCCTCGCGTTGCACGAGGAGCTGGAAGTCGGGGGCGCGCATCGAGTGCTTGCGGAGGACCAGGTCCACCGGCTCCGCGTCGAGGACGACGCTCACCGTGGCGGTCTCCACCGGCAGGGCGGGATGGCCCGGGGCCGCGGCCTCGAGCGAAGGCAGGTCGAGCTCCTGGAGCGTGTAGCTGACGATCCTCGGGATCGGAACCACGCCGGTGACCGGGCCCACCGGGGCCACCCCAGCCTGTCCGGCCGAAGCGAGGCTGCTCATAGCGACCGCGAGGATCGAGATACCGGCCACCGCCGGGACGGTGTGAACGCTGCTCTTCATCTCGTACGCCTTTCGCTGCTGTTCCTCTGGTGCGGCCGCCGCCCGCGGCAAGCCGCCACGGACGCCTCCTCGGCCTCCTCGTGCCACCCTATTGTACGAAGCGACCCCTCCCATTGATCCTCTACTTCCCGAGATCGGCGCCACGGACCGCCGAGTGTCCGTACCAGCGTCCGCCGCGCGAGAGTGAGGATCCGTCCCGTAGGACGGGCCGCGAAGTGTCCGTACCAGCGTCCGCCGCGCGAGAGCGAGGATCCGTCCCGTAGGACGGGCCGCGAAGTGTCCGTACCAGCG
>JAAELP010000062.1 GCA_024226535.1 Planctomycetota bacterium
CGACCGAGCACCTTCGCGGCGGACTCGAACTTCAGATCACCCTTGAAACTGGCATCAGCGCCGATCACGGTGCCGAACTCCTGGCTCGACTCGGCCATGGGGGGTCTCCTGGTTTATGTTTCGGGCCTGTCCCGGAGGGCAGGTCGCACGGAATCGTACTCCCGAGCGCCGCGACCGGGGAATCGCGCGCGAGGCGTGTGGGCAAGTTGTGGATGGGCTGACGGGCCGGGCACGGGACTGCTCTCTGCGCTCGCGGTCCGTGTCCGCCGCGTCGATCACTCGCCGTTCGCGCGACCCGGTCCGGTCGTCTCCAGCGAGCGGCAGCAGTCGAGCAGCGATTCGAGCGACTCGCGCGCCTCCGGCGAGAGGGGGTCGTCGTCGAGCGCGTTGAGCAGCGTGATCGCGGCGACGGTCACGTCCTGGAATCCGAACCCGCACCCGGAACCCTTGAGCTGCCGGCAGTACTCGCGCAGCGGCTGCCACTCCGACTCGGCGTACTGGCGCTCGATCTGGTCGGCCGTGCGCTGCACGAGGCGGACGTAATGATCGATGAGCGGCGGCATGCCCGGCTGGGCCACGGCGGTGCTGTGCCGCGCGCTGCGCGGCTCGTCCTTCCCGAGGTACGCGCGGAGCTGCGCGATGAGCAGGTCGACGTTGTACGGCTTGGCGATGATCTCCGTCGCCCCGGCCGCGCACGCCGCGTCCAGGACGGCCGGGTCCGTCTCGGCGGTGAGCACGAGCACCGGAGCGGTGCACCCGGCTTCGCGGATGGCCGTGATCGTCCGGAGGCCGTCGTCGGCGGTCAGGCTCAGGCCGAACAGGACGAGGTCCACCTGCTCGCGCTTGACGGTGTCGAGCACCGCGCCGGGCGTCTTCGCGGCGCTGATCTCCAGGCGGAACAGGGACAGGTGGTGCTGGAGGAGCAGGCCGTCGGCTTCGAACGACTCGGCCACGATCACCCGGCCGTTGATCGACTCGTAGTGCGTCGGCTCGTCGTCGTCGGTCGATCCGTCCGGCCCCGCCGAACGCACGAACTCCATCGGGTCCACTTCCTCGATGAAGCGGACGCCGACCTCGTGGCATGACCCGGCCACGAGCCGGCAGTGGGCCACCCGGCCCTGCGCGGCAAGCGGCGTGCCGTCGACGCGCTGGAGCAGGACGCGGCACGTCGAGCCGGGATGCACGAACCCCCCGTGCAGTACTGAGATGCCGCGGCGGGAGATGTTCCGTCCGAAGACGAGGAAGCAGCTCGACCCTCCCTCGGGGTGCTCGATCAGCAGGGGCAGGTCGGCGACGTGGTACTCGAAGCGCTCGTGCGAACGCTCGTGACCTGCCTTCGCCGGGCCCATTCCCCGGTCGAGGTTGGAGAGGACGTTCTCATACTCCGCCGAGCCGAAGTTGAGCCTCCGCCGGAACGGTGAGCTGCTCATGGCTCCCCCCGTCTCATGCAGTCTTCAGGATCGCTTCGTCGAATTCCAGCGCCCGGCAGCACTCGAGCAGGGCCGTGATCGCGGTCTTCGCCTCGTCGGTCGTCTCGCCACCCTCGAGCGCGCGGAGCGCGGAGATCGCCGACACGGTCATGTGCTGGAAGCCGTAGCTGCACCCGGATCCCTTGAGCTGATAGCAGTACTCGCGCAGCTCCTCCCACTCGCTGTCGGCGAAGGTGCGCTCCACCTGGTCGGCCGTGCGCCGGACCAGCGAGACGTACTTGCCGATGAGCGGGGGCATGCCGGGCCGATCCTCCTCGGTGCTCCGGACCGGCCGCGCGAGCGTCTTGTCGCCGAGGTGCACGCGAATCTGGGCCACGAGGTAGTTGATGTCGTAGGGCTTGTGGATGATCTCGTTCGCACCGGCCGCCCGGGCCTGCTCCTCCAGCTCCGGGGAGACCTCGGCCATGAGCGCGATGATCGGACGGCGGAAGCCCATCCCGCGGACTTTCTGGATCGTGCGTAGCCCGTGCTGGCTCACCATGCGCAGGCCGAGGAGGATCAGGTCGAGCTTGAGCAGCCGAATGCCGTCGATCACGGCGCCGGCGGTCTCGGCGATCTGCACCTCGAGCCCGTAGACGCCGAGCCGGTGCTCCAGCAGGTGGTGATCGGGGGCGAAGGGCTCGGCGACGAGGATCCGTCCGTTGACCTGGACGACCTCCTCCTCCGGCTCCGGCTTGCCCCCCATGGCCTCTTCCGGCGCCGAGCCGACGAGCAGCGAGGGATCGATCTCGCGCTCGAAGCGGATGCCCAGCTCGTGGCAGGATCCGGCGAAGAGCCGGCAGTGCCGCACTTCGCCCCTGACCACCAGCGGGCCTTCCTTGACCCGGGCGAGGACGATGTGGCACGTCGAGCCCGGGTGAAGGTAGCCGCCGTGCAGCACGCTCATGCCGCTGCGCGAGATGTTGCGCCCGAAGACGAGGAACGACGCGGTGCCGCCGTCCGGGTGCTCGACCTTGATCGGGATGTCGGCGACGGGGAACTCGAAGCGCTCGGCGATGCGGCCATCCTTGCCGGGCATGTAGCCGCAGCGCGCCTCCATCTGCGAGAGCACTTCCTCGTACTCCCGCTTGTTCATGTTCAGCCGGCGCGTGTAGCTTCTGCCAGTCATCGGGTGTGACACCTCGTCACCTCTGTATCGAGTCGCTCGACGCACCGCTTGACCGGGACCTGTCGCCCGAGCGCCGCCGCGTTCGGCATGGGGTGGCTATCGGACCTGAGCCGGCGGAATGAAGGGACATCCGAGCGCTCATGCCGCCTTCGACCGGGTGTCGAGCTTGACCGCCCGGCAGCAATCGATCAGCTCGCCGATCGCGTGATCCATCATCGGGGAGGGGCCGCCTCGCTCCAGGGCCTTCAGGGCGAGGATCGCCGTCACGGTCAGTCTCTGGAAGCCGTAGCCGACGCCCGATCCCTTGAGCTGGCAGCACAGCTCGCGCAGCTCGTCCCATTCACGCTCGCTATAGGTGCGGTCGATCTGGTCCGCGGCGCGGCGCACGAACTTGACGTAGCGTTCGACCAGCTCCGGCATGCCCGGCTCGCGCGGAGCCGTGCTGTAGATGCGTCGCGGCGACTCGCCGTAGCCGAGGTGCACCTCGAGTTGGGACATGAGCAGCTCGAGGTGGTAGGGCTTCGTGACGGCGTCGGTCGCGCCGGCCCGGTGGGCCCGGTTGAGCGTCGCCGGGTCCGTCTCCGGCGTCAGCAGCAGGATCGGAGCGCTGTAGCCAAGATCGCGCATGCGCTCGAGAGTGTGGATGCCGTCGTCGTCGGCGATGTTCAGGCCGTAGAGCACCGCGTCGGCGCGGGCGCGCTTGATCGCGTCGAGCGTCGCCCCGGGCGTGGTGGCGATGCGGACTTCGAGGCCCGTGCTCGCGAGGTGGTGCTCCAGCAGCAGGAGGTCCGGCACGAACGGCTCGGCGACGAGGACCGCCCCCTTGACGCTTCCGCGTCCGATTTGCTCGCCTTCGGCCGGTGCGAGCGGGGCGATGGCCGCGCCCTCGAACAACCTCGGGTCGATCTCCTCGCGGAGCTCGATCTCGATCTCGTGGCACGGGCTGTCCACGAGCCGGCAGGCGTGCACGCGGCCCTGCACGAGCATGCGCTCACCGCCCGATCGTGTGAGGACGACCCGGCAGACCGAGTCGGTGTGGCTGTAGCGTCCGGTGAGCACGCAGATCCGCCGCGGCGAGATCCACCGCGCGAAGACGAGGCAGTAGGAGTGCCCGCCCCGGGGATGCTCGATCGACAGCGGAATGTCCACGGCGCGGTACGCGTACCCGTCGTCGGGGACCGGCGCCGCCGCCGCGATCGTGTCGAGACGATCGAGCAGCTCGTGGTACTCGGATCGGTTGAGGTGGAGCGTTCTCTTGAATGCAGGTCTGGACATGGGCCTCCCGCTCCTGCGGCGCCGCGAAGCGACGCGCATGGTCACCGGTTCGTCCCCGCGCCGGGAGGCGTCGGACGGAGAACCGGTAGGGACAAGCGGGGTCCCACCGACGTTGTTCTCATCGATCCCCGAGCCCCGGCGCTTAACGGACGGTGGGCGACAATCCCCCGGCGCCTGTCAAGCCTTGCCGGTTGTGACGGCCGTCAGCCGGAGATCCGCTCGTCGAGGAAGGCGGCGACGTGGTCGAGCCCGATCCGCTCCTGCTGGAGCGAGTCGCGGTGACGCACGGTGACGGTCTGGTCGGTCAGCGTGTCGGCGTCGATCGTGAAGCAGTACGGCGTGCCCACCTCGTCCATGCGGGCGTACCGCTTGCCGATGTTCTGCTTGACGTCGAGCTGCACCGGGTGGTTGGCCCGCAGTTCGTCGTGGAGCCGGGCGGCGACCTCCGGCATGCCGTCCTTGTTCACGAGCGGGAAGATCGCCGCCTTGATCGGCGCCAGCCGCGGGTTGAACTTCATGTAGACCTTGCTCGGGCGATCCGGGTCCGGCGTGTACGCCTCGCAAATGAGGGCGAGGACGCCGCGGCTGAGCCCGGCCGCCGGCTCGATGACGTGCGGCATGTAGCGCTCGTTGCGCTCCTGGTCGAAGTACTCGAGCTTGACGCCGGCGTGCTGCTGGTGCTGCTTCAGGTCGAAGTCGGTGCGATGAGCGACGCCCTCCAGCTCACCGAAGCCTGGCGCCGTGAAGGGGAAGCGGTACTCGACGTCGAACGTGCCGCAGCCGGTCTTCGCGTAGTGCGCACGCTCGTCGTCGTCGTGCGAGCGCATGCAGAGGTTCTCGTCGCTGAGCCCGAGGCTTTGCCACCAGGTGCGGCGGCGGTCGCACCAGAACTCGTACCACTGCGGGGCCTCGTCGGGATGGCAGAACCACTCCATCTCCATCTGCTCGAACTCGCGGGAGCGGAAGATGAAGTTGCGCGGTGTGACCTCGTTGCGGAACGCCTTGCCGATCTGCGCGATGCCGAACGGGATGCGGACCCGCATCGTGTCGAGCACGTTCTTGAAGTTGAGGAAGATGCCCTGGGCGGTCTCGGGGCGGAGGTACGCGACGGAGTCCTCGTCCTGGACGGCGCCGACGTACGTCTTGAACATGAGGTTGAACTGGCGCGGCTCGGTGAGCGTGCCCCGTTCCTTGGCGCCGGGGGCGAGCGTGGCGCCGCGGATCGTCGAGTCGTCGAGCGCGCCGGGGACGGGCACGAGGCGGTAGCCGCACGTCTCCAGGTCGAACTTCCTGATCAGCGAGGCGATCGACTTCTTGTGCGTCGCGATGAGCTGCGCGTCGTCGGCGCCCTCGGCGGCGAAGTAGCCGCCCACGTGCGCGCCGGTGTCCAGACGCTCGATCGTGAAGACCGTGAGCTGGTCGGCGCGGTACCGCGCCTTCGTCTCGCGATCGTCGACCATCGGGTCGTTGAACCCGCCGACGTGTCCGGACGCTTCCCAGACCCGCGGGTTCTGCACGATCGAGCTGTCCACGCCGACGATCGACAACGCGTTGCCGTCCGGGCCGGCGGGGGGGCAGCGGACCATGTCGTTCCACCACGCGTCGCGGAGGTTGTTCTTGAGCTCGGTGCCGAGCGGCCCGTAGTCCCAGAAACCGTTGATGCCCCCGTACAGTTCGCTGGCGGGGAAGATGAAGCCCCGTCGCTTGCAGAGGGCGACGATTTCCTCCATGGACACGGTGGTTCGGCTGGTCTCGGTGGGCATGATGCCGCGATGGTAGCGATCAGGCCGCGGGTTCGCTGCGCGACTCGGGGCCGCTCGCCGCCGCCATGCGCTGCCGCGCCAGCCTCGCGGCGAGCCGGATCGCCGCGGTCATCGAGCCCGCCTCGGCCCGGCCCGTGCCGGCGATGTCGAACGCCGTCCCGTGGTCGGGGCTCGTGCGCACGATCGGCAGGCCGAGGGTCCAGTTCACGGATTCGCCGCAGCCGAGCAGCTTCACCGGGATCAGGCCCTGATCGTGGTACATCGCGACGACGAGGTCGTAGCGCCCGCCGGCGGCCGCCGCGAAGAGGGTGTCCGCGGGCAGCGGTCCCGTCACGTTCATCCCGGCTCCGGCGGCGACGTCGATGGCGGGCTTGATGATGCGCATCTCCTCGTCGCCGAACCGCCCGTTCTCGCCGGCGTGGGGGTTCAGCCCGGTGACGGCGATCCGCGGTCGCTCGATGCCGAGATCGAGGCACGCCTGGTGGCCGAGGTCGATCGGGTCGAACACGCGCCCGATGGTCAGGACGTTGCGGAGATCCATCAGCGCCAGGTGCGTCGTCGCCAGGGCGACGCGGAGCCGCGGGGACTCGAACATCATGACGTGCCGGCGCGCTTTCGTGCGGTGCGCGAGCAGCTCCGTGTGCCCCGGCCAGCGGAAGCCGGCCATCGACCACGAGGTCTTGCTCACGGGACCGGTGACGATCGCGTCGATATGCCGCGGGCCCTCGGCGGGACGCATCGCGTCGGCGATCGCCTCCTCGACGAACGCCTTCGACGCCAATCCGCCGGCGCGGGATGGCTGCCGCTGGGCACGGAGAAGGCCATCGAACTCGTCGAAGTCCAGGACGACCACGGGCTCCGTGATCGCGCGCCCGGCCCGCTCGGTGTCGTGCTGCACGCGGTGCCAGAAGGGCTCGACCTCCTGGCGGTCGGCTTCGTAGGTCAGGATCTCGTTGAGCCCGTAGATCACGAACCGCCCGAGCCGCCGGATTGCCGGATCCGACAACGCGCGGATCACGACCTCCGGGCCGATACCCGCCGGGTCACCGATGGTGATTCCGATCGTGGGTCGCGGCTCGGTCGCCAGTCGGTCGCCTTGTACGTCCGCCGAAGTCACGAACCAATAGTAGCAG
>JAAELP010000063.1 GCA_024226535.1 Planctomycetota bacterium
GCCGGCGTGTTCCGCGTCGAGGGTGTCGGGGCCGGCACCCGGCTCGAGGGCTTCACGATCACCGGCGGGCTGACGTCGACCCACGGCGGAGGCATCCATGTCCTCAACTCGTCTCTGGAGATCCGGGACAACGTGATCACGGACAATCAGTCCATCGGCTCCTCGTCGGGCTTCGGCGGCGGGCTGTACGTGGTGGGGACGTCGGCGGCAATCATCGAGAACAACGAGATCACCGACAACCTCGCCGACGGTTCGAATTCGGCCTACGGCGGCGGGATCGCGATCAGCGGGTCGGGGACCAACGGGACCCGCATCGCGGGCAACACGATCGCGGGCAACACGTGCGGCGTCGCCTCGACGGTCTACGGAGCCGGGATCTACGCACCGTCGGGCGCGGAAATCCGCGGCAACCGGATCGAGGGCAATGTCCTGAGCGGCTCGACGAAGTACGGCGGCGGGATCTACACCAGCGGGGCCTCGGTGCGTCTGCTGGGCAACTGGATCGTCGATCACGCCGGGGCGACGTACGGCGGTGGAATCTACGGTTCGGGTCTCAGCTCGACCGGTCGGATCGTCAACAACATCGTCGTGGGCAACGAGGCGACCTCGCTCGGTGGCGGGGTACGCCTGTCGAACAGCTCGTCGGTCGAGCTGGTGAACAACACGATCGCGGCCAACAC
>JAAELP010000064.1 GCA_024226535.1 Planctomycetota bacterium
GTCGAGGTCGATCGGAGGCTGACGGGGTGGCGTGTCGCGGGGTCCTGCACCGGATCTGCGCGAACGGGACCGAGGGCGCGAGCAAGCGTCTTGATCAGTGGGCGTACCTGAACGGCGTCCAACTCGACTTCAGTCGTCGCGGTAAACCCACTGACGACGGACTGATAGGAGCATTCAACTGTCGATTACGTGCGCTGCGCTCAAACCCTCCCCACTACTTGTCACCGCACCCGTCATGATCTGAGTTGATGTACCCGAATCGTTACGAGTTGCCCGAGGACCCGACGCGGCGTTCGCGTCGGGTCGTTTCGTGCAAAAAGCCACGGCCCGGTAGATCCTCGCTTGTGTTCAAAGCAGGCAAGGAGGCCGGACCGTGGCAAAGCTCTTGGAGGAGCATATCGTGACGATCAGGGTTCTCAACGAGCGGGGCGAGAGCAAGTGCTCGATCGCCCGCACGCTCGGTGTAACGGAGGGCGCGGTCCGCTACCACCTGCGCCGCCAGGCGAGCGGCGCCGTCGACGGCCGGCGCAAGATCCTGCAACTCGAGGCACTCGGTCTCGCCGACGCGACCGAGCAGTGGTGGGAGGCGCAGCAGGCCGCGCTGCCCAACGACCGACCGCCGAACATCGAGTCGCTCCACGCCTGGCTCCAGGCCGAGCACGGCTACGACGGTTCGTACAAGTCCGTACGCAAGTTCGTGCGGCGCCACTTCCCGGCGCCGAAGCGCCGTCCGTTCCGACGGATCGAGACGCCGCCGGGCGCCCAGTCCCAGACCGACTGGATGGAGTTCCGGGGGATCGACGTGGGTGACGGCGCCGGCCCCACGACGCTCTACGGGTTCGTGATGGCGCTGAGCCACAGCCGGCAGGAGGCGGTGGTCTGGAGCCGTTCGATGGACCAGCTCGCATGGCACCGCTGCCACAATGAGGCGTTCCGCCGTCTCGGCGGTGTCGCCGCGGCCAATCGCATCGACAATCTCAAGACGGGGATCAGCCGTGGCGCCGGCGCGTGGGGCGAGGTCAACCCGCAGTACCGCGCGTACGCCCGAGCGCTCGGCTTCCACGTCGATGCGTGCGAGGTGAGGGCGCCCGAGCAGAAGGGGAAGGCGGAGCGGCGCGTCGGGGTCTTCAAGCGAATCGATCCGCGGCGGATGTGCTTCGACTCGATGACGCACCTCCAGGAGTGGACGGACGCGAAGGTCGAGGCGATGTCGGCACGCCGCATCTGCCCGGCGACGGGCCGGAGTGTGCACGAGACCTGGCTCGAGGAGCGTCCGTGTCTCGGCGCGTTGCCCGAGACGCTGCCCGAGCCGTTCGACGTGGCGGTTGCGAGGCCGGTGCACAAGGACTGCACGGTCCGCTTCGAGGGCCGGTCGTATGTGGTGCCGTTCGCCTACTGCGGCGAGACGGTCGAAGTGCGTGGGTGCGCTGGGATCGTGCAGGTGGTCGATCGAGCGACGGGACGTCTGCTCGTCTCGTATCCGCGCGGCACGGCAGCGCGGATCCTGATCGACGATGCGTGCTACGAGGGCGAGGCGACGGCGCGGGTGGCAAAGCCGAAGCCGCTGGGGCGCATGGCGCGGAAGCTCCGGAAACTCGCGGCGATGCCGGTCGAGATCCGGCCGGTGGACCTGTATGCCGAGCTGGCGGAGGTGGCGCGATGACGACGGCGACAAAGGCGTTACCGACACGGGCGCGCGAGACGGATCTCGATGGGTTGCGTGCCCGGCTCGAGTCGCTGGGGCTGACCTTCGCCGCCGAGACGCTCTCAAGCCTGCTCACACAGGCGGTGAAGGAAGAGCAGAGCACTTCGCACTTCCTGGAGATGCTCCTCGAGGCGGAGCAGACGCGCCGGGAAGAGCGGCGCATCCGAACGTCACTTCGGCTCTCGGGGCTGCCGACGGGCCAGACGATCGGCAACTTCGACTTCGCGTTCCAGCCGTCGATCGAGCGGAGCCGAATCGAGGCGTTGGCGACGTGCGCGTGGATCAAGGAGAAGCAATCGCTCCTGATCCTCGGCCCGCCGGGCGTGGGCAAGACGCACCTGGCCATCGCGCTCGGCGTTCGCGCAGTCGAGTGCGGATTCTCGGTCGCGTTCTACCGCGTCGAGGAGTTGCTGCACGCGATGCGAAGGGACGCGGACCGACCGCCGGCGAAGCTGAAGCGGGCGAAGTACATGAAGTCGTCGCTCGTGATCGTGGACGAGATGGGCTTCGAGTCGTTCAGCCGGGAGGAGGCGACGCTCTTCTTCCGGCTCGTGAGCTACCGCTACGGGCGCGGGGCCATGTGCATCACGAGCAACAAGGCGATCAGCGCGTGGACGGAGATGCTCGCCGGCGACGAGGTGATCACCTCGGCCGTCCTCGACCGGCTCCTCCACGCGAGTTGCGTCCTGAACATCAAGGGGCGGAGCTACCGGCTCCGGGAACTCGAGGAGTCCCTCCGGACCCGACGCTGACGTCCCGGGGTAGGCAGCGCGACGGCGGTTGCCTCCGGCTCGCTACGCTCGCCTCCGCCAACCGCCGCTGCATCACACGCTTACGTCGAATCAAGGAGATCAACCAATGCCCTGAACCTGTCCGGCAACTCGTAAGAGTTCGGGTTCAGTAACTTCGGAAGACTTCGGGTCCATTGACATATGTCACGCCGCAGCGCTTCGGTGCCATCGGGAAGCCGCCCCGGTTTGCCACCTGAGAACGAACGCGTCCCGCACACCACCGGAGATGGCTGAAAGACCACTCTGACGGGTCTTTCCCCGAATCGAACTGGCCCGCCGCCGTTCTCGGACCGACCCATACGGCATGAGTGATTCCCGATCCTCGGTCCTGCGCACCATCGCGCAGATCCTCGTCACCGCGCTGGCGTACTTCGTCACCGGCCGGCTCAGCCTGCTGCTGACGATCCCGCCTGGGTACACCGCTCCGGTTTGGCCGGCGGCGGGTGTGGCGGTGGGTTGCCTGCTGCTGTTCGGGTATCGCGCGTGGCCGGGGGCGGTGCTCGGCTCGATCGCCGCCAACATCAGCAACTTCGACGACGGCACGGCGTCCGCGTTCGTGCGCGCCTTCGGCATCGCGACCGGCATCGGGATCGGCGTCGGGCTCCAGGCGCTCTTCGGCACGTGGCTCATCCGGCGCTTCGTCGACCTGGACCGGCCGGTGGACCGGCTCCGCGACATCCTGCGCTGCCAGGCGCTCGGCGGCCCGATCGGCTGCCTCGTGAGCTCGTCGATCGGCGTCACCGTGCTCGCCGTCAGCGGGATCATGCCGTGGGAGAGCTTCCTGAGCAACTGGTCCACGTGGTGGATCGGCGACTCCACCGGCGTGCTCATCGTCGTGCCGCTCGCGATCGCCATGCTCATGGAGTCCGGGCGCGCGGCGTGGCATCGACGGATGACCGTCGCCGCGCCGCTGCTGCTCACCTTCGTGGTGATCGCCGCCGCCTTCGTGTACGTACGCGACACGGAGTGGCAGTCCCTGCGCAACACGTTCGATCAGCGCGTGACCGTGCTGCACGGGGCGCTGGACCGCGAGTTGGACGAGCACGTGCACGATCTCGGCGCGATCGCCGATTTCTTCGCCGCCTCCAACGAGGTGACACGCGAGGAGTTCGGCGTGTTCGTCCAGCGTGAGCTCGAGCGCCATCCCAGCATCCGGGCCCTGGAGTGGGTCCCGCGTGTTCCGGGCGAGCGACGCGCCGAGTTCGAGGCCGCCGCCCGACACGACGGGCTCGACGGCTTCCGGTTCACGCAGCGACGCGAGCAGGGAGTGATGGAGCGCGCCGACACCCGCGTCGAGCACTTCCCCGTGCTCTACGTCGAGCCGGCCGCGGGCAACGAGGCCGCTCTCGGGTTCGACCTGGCTTCCGACGAATGTCGGCTCGACGCGATCATCCGCGCCCGGGACACGGGCCGGTCCGTCGCGACACCGCGGATCGCGCTCGTCCAGGGCTCCGACGAACTCAACGGCATCCTCGTCTTCCGACCCATGTACGACGGGCCCGGCAAACCGGCGACCGTCGCGGAGCGACGCGACCGGCTGGCGGGTTTCGCGCTTGGCGTGTTCGTCGTCGATCACCTGCTGAGCGCCGCCTGGATGGGCCTGCCCGATCACGATGCGCACCTGAAGCTCGTGGATCGGACCGACGCCGAGCCGGCGCTTCTGCTCGACACCCGAACCGCAGCGGCCGAGTCCGTCGCGTCGTTCACCTCGACCCGCGCGGTGAGCGTGGGCGGGCGCCGGTGGCGAGCAGTCTTCACGCCGACCGAAGACTTCCTCACCCGCCACGGCGGATGGGGCGCGTGGGCGGTGATCATCGGCGGTCTCGTGTTCAGCGCCCTGCTCGGGGCGATGCTCCTCGTGGTCAGCGGGCGCGAGGCGATCGTCACGCGCCTCGTGCACGACCGCACCGGCCAACTCCGCGACGCCAACGAGCAACTGGAGCAGAAGCACCGCGAGATGGCCGCGTTCACCTACAGCGTCTCCCACGATCTCAAGAGCCCGCTCGTCACGATCGAGGGTTTCGCGGGGCATCTCGTGAAGGACCTCCAGGGGAACCGGCACGATCGGCTGAACGCGTTCACCGAGCGCATCCTCGGCGGCACGCGGCGCATGCGCCGCAACATCGACGACCTGCTGGAGTTGAGCCGCGTGGGGCACGCCGCGACCGAGACGCACCGCGTGGACACGAAGACGCTGGCGTGGTCGCTCGTCCGCGATCACGAGACGCAGATCGTCGAGGCGGGCGCCACCATCGTCGTCGCACGGCAGATGCCGGAGGTCATCGCCGACGGCCACCGCCTGCACCAGGCGCTCCAGAACCTCCTGGTCAACGCCCTGAAATACGGACGGCCGGAGCACGGCGAGTTCCGGATCACGATCGACGGCGAAGTCGTCGACGGCGAGGCGCGTCTGTACGTGACCGACAACGGACCGGGCATCCCCGAGGGGTACCAGGAGAAGATGTTCGACCTCTTCCAGCGTCTCCAGACGGGCGGCGAAGGCAGCGGCGTGGGCCTGGCGATCGTGCGGCGCGTCGCGGAGATGCACGGCGGGCGGGCGTGGGTCGAGTCGACCCCCGGCGCGGGCGCGCGGTTCGGCATCGCCCTGCCGGCCGCCGAGACACCCGCCCCGATCATGCGCGCGGCGTAGGGGCGCGGCGAGTCCGGGACTATCCCCAGTTGGCGAACATGGTCAGCAGGTCGCGAAAGCCGACGACGCCGTTGCCGTCGAGATCGGCCGGGCACGCCGCAGGCGGATCGTCGCACGCGCCCCATGCGCCGATGAGGGCGAGCAGGTCGATGACGTCCACGTCACCGTCACCGTCGAGGTCGCCTCGCTCGGCGCAGGCGTCGAGGATGCCGTCGCCATCGGCGTCCTGCCACGGCGCGGCGGCGATCTGTCGATCGTCGGGGACGCCGTCGCGATCGCAGTCCACGAGGGTCGGCCCAAGCGCGCGCGTGGGATCGACGCCGATGCGAAGCAGCTCGATCGGGCCGGCGGTCGCAAAGTCCGCGTCACCGATACGCAGCTCCGTGGGCAGCGCGGTGAACGCCGCCCGCGCGGTGCCCGCGGCGACCCCGTCGCCCGCCGAGCCGCCGCTCACGGCGAAGAGGTTGACGGCCGAGCCGGTGTATGCGGCGCGGATCCAGACCTGGTCGAGCCGGTTCATCCGGAACCCCGGGACCGTGATCGTCGCCGTTTCCGCTCCCCCGCTGATCATGCGCCCGACGAGCGTCCCGGCCGCGACATTCGCCTCCAGCAGGAGGTGCTCGTCGGCGTTCGCGTAGACGGTGGCCAGCGGCACGGCGGCCGCGAGATCGCCCATCGTCATGTCCATTCCGGTGGGCGGCACGCGCAGCTCCAGCTCGACGGTCCAGGCCTTGCCCAGCGCCGGCAGCGGCATCGCGACACGCTCGTCGTCGAGACGCGTCGTGTCACCGGCTCCGTCCGTCATGGGCGCCAGGGGATAACCGTGCGCCTCGTTGACGTACAGACCGTCCACCGCGACGAGAAAATCGCACGCGTAGCGATCCGCTTCCCCGGCGGCGATGCGCAGCCGCAGGCGCGGCGCGTACCCTTCGGCGAATGCGGACGTGTCGACGGTGAGCAGGCACGGCACCCACTGGTCGCGCTCTACGAGCTTGAACTTCTGGGTGCGGGTGACGGCGCCGTCCGACAGCTCGGCCGTCAGCCACACGCCCTCGGCACCGAGCCCGTACACCCACAGGGGCACCCGCGCCGAGCCCGGTGAGAGCGCGGCGGCGGTGCCGGCGATCAGTGTGTCCAGCACGACCGTGCCCGGCGCGCCGTCGTCGCGCGTCACGCGGTACACGGGTCCGAGCGTCGGCACGGGCAGCGGAAGACCGGTGAGGGGATGGCTCGCCGTAGGCATGTACGTCAGCTCAGCGCCCTCCGGCGGAGCGATGTCGACGAGTTCACCCGTCCCGGTCACGACCATTCGATTGCGTCCCCCGGGCGCCACGAGCAGACCGCGCCGCGGAGCGGTAAGCGTCGGGCGCGGCATGCTCCAGATCCCGACGGGGCCGGCCTGCGAGCCAAGGTACGGCATCACGATCGAGTCGCCGTACAGCAGCGCCGTGGCCGCCTTCTGGCCGCCGGGAATCCGGGCGACCGGCGTGAAGTGCTCGGCATCGTCGGAGAAGAGCACCCGGCTGTAATCCTGGCCGAAGCTGGAGCCCTGGATGAACGACCGCGCGACGACGGCGGTGCTGCGCTCCGGCGCGGGCCGGTGCATCCACTCCGCGATCGCGTAGTCCACGTTCGACGTCGCGCCGGTGGCGACCTCCTGGCCGTGCAACCGCCGGAAGCGGGCGCCGGTCGCGGGATCGGGCGGAACCGTGATCTCGAAGAGGCTCCCGCTGACGACGTCGGCCCCGACGATCACGGTGTTCAGATCGCGGCCGGGGATGCAGCCCCAGAACTGGTTGGCGACGCGGAACTGTCCCGGCCCGCCGGCGGCGCCGTGGAACGCGTCGTGCCCGGTCCATCGCGCCGGGTTCGCGTAGTCGTCCCAGTCGTCGCACGTGAAGAGCTTCACCTCATTGAGGTCGTTCTGGTCGCCGACGCTGAGAATCACCCCGCGCGGCGTCCACGCCGCGCTGTGGAAGTGCTCTCCGTCCCGGGCGTGCTCGTACACGCTCGCGACGGGACCGAAGCTCCAGTCGTCATCCGGCGTCGCCCGGACCGCCTCGACCAGGAACAACTGCCCTCCCCGCTTCTGCGGCGAGCGCGCCGCATCCATGACGTAGTCCACGAACGGAATGAACGCGCGCGTCAGCGGCGACTGGAGTTCGCGCGGGTAGTAGCCGAGCAGCGCCGCGGCCCGAAGGCGCTTCCACCCGGCGGCGAAGACGGGCCCGTCGAACAGGATCGACCAGCGCCAGACCCCGTCGGCGCCGTGCTGGTAGACGAGCACGCTGACCCCCTCCGGCGACCAGTGCCTTTGTTGGGGATTCTCGTTCACGTCGCGCTTTCGCTCGCAGAGCAGCACGAGCGCGCCGGGCAGCATCGTGCCCGCCTTCGGGTCGTAGGCATGGTGCGGACGCTGGAGCGCGTCGCCGTACAGCGCGTCCCGAACGGCCGTGCCGTTCTCGACGCGCCGCATCGGCACGGTGAAGCTCGGCGCGTCGGCCACGGGGGCGCCGACCCAGACATCCATGCGGCCGTTGAAGCTGTTGTACAGGGCGAGCACCGGCGTCTCGCCGTCGCGGTCGAAGCCCGACCACGGCGCGAGCACGCTTCGCGCAGAGCTGTTGGCGGCCTCCCATTCGCCGAGCGACGCGATGACCCGCGGGCTCGCGTACCGCGGCGCGTTCGGACCGAGCGGCAACCCCGCGGGATCGACGGTCGCCGCCTCGCGCTCGAACTCCACGGGGGGAAGATCGCCGTGCTGACCGGCGTCGAAGATCGCAGTACGCAGGCCGGCACCTTCGCCAAGCGGCGGACGAGGCCGCCCCGCGCCGAACGCGGTCACGGCCGTCAGCGCAAGCGACAACGCAAATATCCCTCTCTTCATGATCACGATCGGAGCGTAGTCGCACCCGGGGCCGAGGCAAGGTGAAACCGCTCTTAGGCCGCCGCATGTGTTCGGAACGTGACGGCTACGGCATTATCGGCCGCTCCGCGCCCCTCCGTCGCTTCGTCGGTTCGTCGCGATCTACGACCAGTTCGCGATGATGATCAGCAGATCGCTGAATCCCACGTTCCCGTTCTCGTCGAGGTCGCCGGGGCACCCGGTCGGCGGATCGACGCAGTCGCCCCAGAGCGCGATCAGTGCGATGATGTCGCCGAAGTTGACCGTCCCGTCGTCGTTGAGATCCGCGTCCACCTCGCAGATGTCGAGGATGCCGTTGCCGTCCAGGTCCAGCTCCGGGAACAGCAGGATCTGCTGGGAGTCCGCGACACCATCGTGATCGCAGTCGGTGATCTCGCCGCCGAGGGCGGAGTTCGGGGCCACGGCGATCGACAGAATCTCCAGCGGCGCCACGGTGCCGAAGCTCGCGTCGCCGAAGCGAACCTCCGTCGGCGTCGTCGCCAGCGCGGCGCCGGCCGTGCCCACCGCGATACCCTCCGCGGTCGAGCCGCCGCACAACGCGTAGAGGTTCACGGCCGAGCCCGTGAACGCGGCGCGGATCCAGACCTGGTCGAGACGCTTGACGACGAAGCGCGGCACGCTGATGGTCTCGGTCACCACCCCTCCGTTGGTCACGTGACCGAGGAGCGTGCCGAGCAGCAGGTCCGCCTCGAGGCGGAGGTGCTCGTCGGCGTCACCCCAGATCGTCGCGAGGGGCAGGTAGCGAGCGAGGTTGCGCATCGACTCGTCGAAGCCGGTCGCCGGCAGGCGCATCGACAGCTCGATCGTGTGCTCCGGTCCGAGTGCCGGCAGCGGCTGCGCGACGTGCTCGGCGGAATAGGCCGAACCGTCATTCACGCCGCCGTTGATGGGAGCGATCGGGTAGCCGGGGTACTCGTTGGCGTGCATGGCCTCCACGGCGACGAGGAAGTCGCACGCGTAGTTCTCCGCCTCGTTGTCGGCGATCCCCAGACGCAGACGAGGCACGTAGCCCGCCACGAAGTCGGACGTATCGACGGAGAGCACGCAACGCACCCACTGGTCGCGTTCGGCGAGCTTGAAGATCCCCTCGGCGACCGTGCTGCCGTCGGTCAACTCCGCGGTGAGCCACACGCCCTCGGGACCGATGATGTTCACCCAGAACGACACGCTCGCGGTGCCCGGGGGCAGGCTCGCGGTGGGCCCGGCGATCTCGACGTCCAGAACCGTCGTGCCGGGTGCGTCCTCGGCGCGCTGGAGGCGGTAGACCGGGCCCAGCGTCGGCGCGTTCAGCGGCGCGCCGGTGACCGGGTGATTCGCCGATCCCCCGCCGGGCTGGATGAACGTCCGCGTCGCGCCCGGCGTGGACGCGAACCCGGTGAGCTGTCCCGACGCGCTGCTCACCCACAGGTGATTCGTGCCTCCCGGCCCCACCGCGAGCCCGCATCGAGGCGCCGTGAGCACGGGCCGCGTCATCCGGTGAATGCTGACGGAACCCGGGAACGAGTTGAAGTACGGAACGACCACGGAGTCGCCGTACAGCAGCGCAACCGGCGACTTCGTCGGCGTCGGCACCCGCGCGATCGTCGTGAAGTTCCGGGCGTCATCGGAGAACAGGATCCGGCTGTGCTTGGCCCCGAACGACGGGGCCTGGTGGTACACCCGGGCGACCACGGCGGTGCTGCGCTCCGGCGCCGGCCGGTGCATCCACTCGCCGATCAGGAAATCGAGGTTGGAGTTCGCTCCGGTCCCGATCTCCTGCCCGTGCAGGCGGGTGAACGTCGCGCCGTCCGCGGGATCGACGGGCACGGTGATCTCGAGGTGACTCCCGCTGAGCAGATCGGCGCCGACGATCAGCGTGTTGAGATCGTGACCGGGAATGCACCCCCAGAACTGGTTGGCAATCCGCAGCTCCGGACCCGGATCGCCGGCGGCGACGCCGTGGAACCCGTCGTGACGCGTCCAGTTGCCGAGGTCGTCGTATGCGTCCCAGTCGGAGCAGGTGAAGAGCTTGACCTCGCTGTTCGCCTGCCCGTCTCCGATCCCGAGCACGACGCCGCGCGGCGTCCATCCCGCGCTGTGGAAGTGCTCGCCGTCGCGAATGCTCTCGTACAGGGGAACGGTCGGTCCGAACGACCACTCCGCGGCCGCGCTGGCGCGCGTCGCCTCGACGATGAAGAGCTGCCCGCCCTTCTTCGGCTCCGGCTTGTCGCTGTCGTTGATGTAGTCCACGAACGGAATGAACGCGCTCAGGAGCGGCGATCCAAGCTCGCGCGGATAGTAGCTCTGGAGGGCCGCGGCCCGCAGACGCTTCCAGCCCAGGGCCGTGGCGTCACCGCCGAGCGGCGGACCGTCGTACTCGATCGACCACTGCCATCCGCCGCCGAGCAGGTGCCGATAGGTGAGCAGACTGACGCCCTCCGCCTGCCAGTCGCGGTTGCCGGGATCCTCGTTCACGTCGTGTTTGCGTTCGCACAGGAAGACGAACGTCCCGGGGAGGACCGTTCCCGCCTTCGGCTCGTACGCGTGGTGCGGGAGTTGGAGCGGATCGCCGTTCAGCGCGTCACGGACCGTGGTCCCCGCGTCGTTGCGACGCATGTCGATGGTGAACGTCGCCGGGCCGGCGACGTCGTCCCCGATCCAGAACTCCATCGTGCTCGAGAAGCTGTCGAACATCGCGAGCACCGGCGTGGCGTCGTCGCGATCGAACCCGCACCAGGTCGAGATGACGCTGCGGCTGTCGGTGCTCACCGCTTCCCACGCTCCGAGGGAGGCGACGACGCGGGCCGACTCGTAGCGGGCGCCATCCGCGGTCACCGCCGCCCCGGTCGGATCGATCGTCGCGTAGCCCCGCGTCACCTGGGCGGGAGCGAGGTCCCCGGTCTGTCCACCGTCGAACGTCGCGGTCAGGAGGGAGTCGTCCGGGCCGTCGCCGGCGCGCGCCACCCCGACGACGGAACCGACCGCCACCGCCAGCGACCAGAAGATCCGGTCGATCCGCGCCATGAGATGCGTGCTCCTCCTCACGGGCGACACCCGTGCTCGTCTCGTCCTCTCTCCTTGAGCCTAGCGGGCCCCGGGGGGGAGGCAAGCGCCGATGCGGCAACCGGGGCCCGGTCCGGAAACACACGCCGTGGAGGCATTACGAGGGCGGTTCGATCACCCGCTGGCGACGCGGGGTCGCCGGGTCGCCGGCGACGACGGTCCACGCCGGGACCTCGCCGGCCACCGTCGACCGCGCCCCCACCACGGCCCCGGGACCGAGCGTCGTCCCGGGCAGGATGAGGGCGTCGGCCGCCACCCAGGAGTCGTCGCCGAGGGCGATCGGCGCCACCGCCGTCCCGTCGCGATCCCGCCGTTCCGTCGAGAGCGTCGCGTACTGGGCGATCGCGCAGCGGTCGCCCAGGACGATCGGCGCCCGCGCCCGCAACGCCACGTCGTCACCGATCATCGCGCGGTCCCCGAACCGAACGTTCCACGGCCGGTCGATATGCGTCGTGCGCCGCACCTTGGTGTTCGGGGTGACGAACGCGCCGAAGAGACGGAGCAGGACGCGTCGTCCCTTGAACCAACCGTAGGGTGTCATGCGGAACGCGAGACGCCCGATCGTGCGCCACCAGAACGCGCGGAACGGCGGGTCCGGCGCGGCCACCGGCGGCTCAGCCGTCATGCGACGCTCCATCGGCGGACACGACGCGAGCCGGATTGCCGCGCAACTCGACCCCGTCGTCGGCCACGCTCCGGTACACGCTCGCCCGCGGGTGCACCCAGACCCCGCTCCCGAGCGTCACGCCCGGCCCGACGTAGGCATCGATCCCCACCAGCGATCCCGCCCCGATGGCGATCGGCGGACGCGTCTGCGGGAAACGCGAGTCGAAGATGTCGTGAGAGCCGGCGCAGAGATGGCAGCGGTAGTCGAGCACGACACCGTCCCCGATCGTGATCGTGCCCAGCGAGTAGAGGATGACGCGATCGCCGACATCGACGTCGTTCCCGAGCCGCAGGTTCCACGGAATGACCGCCTCGACGCCGGACCCGAAGCGGCACCCGCGTCCGACGGTCGCTCCGAACCCTCGCAACAAGGTTGATCGGAAGGATGGGAACAACGCCCACGCGAGCCGTCCCAGCGAGTTCCAGACGATCCGCACGAGACGCTGACGCACCGACCACGGGGACCTTCGAAGCGGTGGTGCGGCGGCGATACGCGCGCGGTTCTCGCGGGCGACGTCGCTGTCCGGAGCCTCGATCATTGAGGGCATGATAGCGGATCGGTCAGGCGCGCGAGCTTGCTCAGCACGGACCCCACACCGAGATCAGGGCCAGGATGTCGGCGAAGTCGGCGGCGCCGCTGCCGTTCACGTCCGCGGCGCAACCGCCACACCCCCAGCCGGCAACGACCAGCAGAATGTCGGCGAAGTCCACCGCGCCACTCCCGTCGAGGTCGCCGATGCAGCCGGGCTCACAGTCGTCGGGGACGCCGTTTCCGTTGACATCGTTGCTCGCGCCGAGGGCGATGTCGCACAGGTCGAGCTCGCCGTTCACGTTGCAATCGCCGAGCCCCACGAAGATGTACGCGGCGCCGGAGTTCGAACCCGCGTCATCGTTGCGATCGGCGCCGACGATGGCGCGCTCGCCATCGATGGCCACCGGGTAGCCGAACTCGTCGCCGAGGCAGCAGAACTCGCAGCACTCGCCGCGATCGGAGGCGGTGAGCTTTGCTTCCTCCACCCACGAAACACCGTCATGGCGGAAGAGATACGACGCCCCGGCGTTGGGCACCGGGTCGTCCTCGCCGGGCATCCCCACGATGATGAGGTCGCCGCTCACCGCCACGGAGACCCCGAACTCGTCGCCGGGCGCGCCGTCGGAAGCGGTCAGCTTCTGCTCCTCGTTCCACGCGGCGCCGTCGTAGCGGAACACGTACGCCGATCCGGGGGTGGTGCTCGGGATCGCGAGGTCGTCGCTCGCCCAGGCGCCGACGACGATGGTTTCGCCAAACACGTCCACGTCGTACCCGAACTCCTCGGCCGCGGCGCCGTCGGACGCGGTCAGCTTCGCCTCCTGAACCCAGACGCCCTTGACGCGCCGGAACACCCATGCCGCGCCGGCCTGCTCGCCAAGCTCGTCGTCGTGCATCGCTCCGACCACGACCACGTCGCCGCTGGCCGCGATCGAGTAGCCGAACATCGCCTGCACGCTTGGCTCCGGGTTCAGGAACTGATGCTCCTGCACCCACTTCGCGCCGTTGTGCCGGTACGCGTACGCGAGCCCGGGTCCGTCCTCGACGCGCTGATCCGCCCCGACCACGATGAGGTCGCCGCTCAGATCGAGGGCGCATCCGAACTCGTCCTTGGTCGAACCCTCGGTCGCCGTGAGCTTCTGATCGAGCGCCCACGTTGCGCCGTCGTGGCGGTAGACGTACGCGGAGCCGGACTGGCCACCGCTCGGGTCGTCGTCACGCGAGCCCACCACGGCCACGTCACCCTCGATCGAGACGGAGTAGCCGTAGTGGTCGTGCTGGGACTCGTCGAAGGCCGTGAGCTTCTGCTCCTGGATCCAGTTCACGCCATCGAAGCGGTAGACGTACGCAGATCCGGAGTCCGCGAAGCCGTTGTTGCTGTCGAGGATCGCGCCGACGATCGCCACATCCCCGCTGATCGCGACGACGAAGCCGAAGTGATCGCTGTCAGGGTTCTCCGGGTCCTGGTCGTCGGGCAGCAGCTTCCGGTTCTCGTTGCTCGGGCACGGCGGACCGGCCGCACGGCTCGTAGACACCAGCAGCCCGGCCACCGCCAACACGAGGAACGCCCAGCGCAGCGTCCACCGGTTCCTTTCAGATTCACGTCCGACGATCATCACACCTCTACCTCCGCGACCATTCTACGGGAACGCACAGCACGGTCCCCACGCCCCGAGAATCACGAGGATGTCGGCGAACCCGACGTCGCCGGATTCGTCGAGGTCCTCCGGGCACCCGAGACACGGGCCCCACGCCCCGATCACCGCCAGGATGTCGGCGAAGTCCATCTCGCCGTTGCCGTTGAGGTCCGTCGGGCACGGCGCCGGGCCCGTCGGAGGCGAATACACCTCCTGGTGGACGATCGCGCCGTCCTCGCCGTCGCGAGCGGTGATCGTGACCTGGAGGTTCTCCTCGTCGACCTGCACGTGCCCGTACAGGAACGTCGCCTGCTGATCGACCTCGTACGGCCCCCACCCGGTGTAGTGCGGATTCTCCACGAACGAACCGGCGAGGTCCAAGGCGTTCTGCGCCAACGGTGACACGCTCCACTCCGGGCGGATGTTCTGAGCGCAGTGCCAGTCCCACACGACGATCTTGTGCCGATCCGCGGTCAGGAAGAACAACTGCGTGGTCGGCGCGTTGAAGACGCGGAACTCCTGCACGAGTTGGTCGCGCTCCGCCGTCCACTCCGGGAACTGCGTCACGACGCCGGCCTGGCCGGTGTTGACGATGTCCCCGACCAGCACGCCGTTCAGGAAGAACACCAGCGGCTTCGTGTTCTCGCGCAGGAGCGTCTTGATCTCTTCGAGTTGCGTCGCGCCCCAGAACGTGCGGTCGCCGCTGTCTCCGTTCCGGGCGTAGAGGCCGTCGGAGACGATGAAGAGGCAGCGGGCGGTGGTGAACCACGTGCCGTCGCTCCCTTCGCCGGCGCTGCCGGGCCCGGTGTCGGCGGGAAGCGTTCGCAGCCGGCGCCCGCTGAGGATCTCGAGGGCCACGGTGTTGGAGTGCTCGGCGACGTCCGGCGGGTCCGTGATCGCCAGGTCCCCCGCCCCGAAGCGCTTGCCGGCCCGGTCGTGGTTGTCACGCACGAAGACCGGGCTCGTTCGAGCGTACAGGCCGTGCTGCTCCATGTTGGTGACGAGCAACGCCCGGTAGTGCTGACGGAAACCGGCCACGGTCGTCGCCCGCGGGATGAACGCGCCGACCGGGGTGTCGGCGTAGGCCACGTCGCCCAGGTGGAAGAAGAACGCGGGCGTGTGCGATCGCATGGTCAGGAAGGTCATCGCCGGCGTCGCCCCCGTCCCCCGGCGGCCGGCGGTCGCGCAGCTTCCGAAGGTGAAGTCGAAGGAGGTCGCCGGTCCGGCGTCGGCCGAGGCGAGGTGCAGCGTGCAGACGTTGGAGTCCACGGCGATCGAACCCCCGTCGTCGACGATCGCCTGAAACTCGTAGGTGGTGTTCGGATCGAGGCCCGGGATCGTCCGGTGGTCGATGTACTCGCCGGCGACCGGGACGACCGTGCTCGGCGCCCCCGCATCCACCCACGGATCGGGAGGCTTGCGGTAGCGGTACCGCACGGAGAGCGAGCCGCCGTTGACCGATCCGTGCACGCCGACCTCCAGCCCGTAGCGAACGCGAACGTCGATCTTCGCGGGATCGGACAGGGAGTGAGCGGCTCCGAGCTGAAGTCCCTCGTCGCCCCACAGCGCGTCGGCGGCGTTGGGACCCCATGAGAGTTCGCTTACGTGAACCTGCTTGTCGTCGGGGTGCTGGCTCAGGGGCATGGCCGTCCGGCAGCGCAGGACGATCTGCTGCACGAGCTGCGTGAAGTCGTGATCGTTCCGATCGAGCACGAGCGCGCCGTCGATCCACACCCGCAGGATTCCGTTGGACTGACCCGGATCCGACGCGCGGTAACGCAGACGCACCCGAACCGAGACGCGGGGCGGAACGGGCGTCGAGATCTGATAGCCCGAGAGCTGGGTGCCGAGCTGGAACCAGGAGCCCCCCGCCCCGTTGTATGCCTTGAGCAGCTCGCCCCCGCCCGTGTCCCGCAGTTGCAGGAACTGGAGATCACCCAGGCCGTCCATGTCCGCGTGGTGCTGAATGTACATCCGGAAGCCGATGTGCAGCTCCGGTAGCGGCTCCGTCTCGCGGAACGTGTAGCTGATCGACGACGCATGGGCCTGCGTCGACGGACCCCTCACCGCCATGACGACGGTGCCGCGCAGCGGATTCGACGGATCGATCCCGGGGACGGGGTCCTCCCCGAGCGTGGTCCGTTCGCGTTGCACGTCGTAGAGTTCGATCGTTCCCGGGTCGCCGAAGTTGAGGCGTGTGCGATGGGCCGCGTACCCGTGTCCCGGCGCACTGGCCATCACCGCCTGCGCGATCATGACGATCGCGATGGGCACGGTGTGCCAGACGAGCCGCTGCGACATGGGGAGCCTCCTCCGAGCGCACCACCGCGCGAACACCCGGCGCAGGATCATCATAGGACCTGCCCGGCCAGCATCTCCCGAGGCCATGATGTGAGTATCGGGGCAGGAGCGGGACCGCATGAGGCCCTGTTCGGGAACGGACATACCGGACCCTGCGGGCCTGCTGTCGAGCTGCTCTAAGCGGTCAGCAGACCCCGCTCATCCAACAGGTTCAGGACCGCCTGGACCGACTCGGCGACGCTCAGCTTGTCGGTGCGCACGAGCAACTCGGCACGCTCCGGCGCCTCGTACGGATCGTCGATGCCGGTAAAACCCTTGATCTCGCCGGCGCGGGCCTTCACGTAGAGCCCCTTGGGATCGCGCTCCTCGGCGACCTCGAGCGGGCAGTCGATGAAGACCTCGAGGAACGGGAGCTTCGACTCGTCGTGCAAGGCGCGCGCCGCGTCGCGATCCGCGCGGTACGGGCTGATGAAGCTCGCGACGGTGATCATCCCCGCGTCGGCGAAGAGCTTCGCGACCTCGCCGATCCGGCGAATGTTCTCGGCGCGATCCTCCGCCGAGAAGCCGAGGTTCTTGTTCAGGCCGTGACGGACGTTGTCGCCGTCCAGGCAGTACGCGTGCTTGCCACGCTGCATGAGCACCTGCTCGAGCGCCACGGCGACGGTGCTCTTGCCGCTGCCGGACAGCCCGGTGAACCAGACCGTCGCCCCCTTCTGGCCGAGGTTCTTCTGGCGCTCTTCGCGGGTGACCGTGCCCTCGTGCCAGGTGATGTTCGTGGCAACCTGATCCGCCATGACTCGTCTCCTCAGCTGCTCGCTGCGACTTCGTTGGTGGCCCACTCGATGAGCACGTCCGCGACCTCGGGACGGCTGAACTCCATCGGCGGGCGCTCGCCGCGACCCAACAGCTCGCGGACCTTGGTTCCCGACAGGAAGATCTTCTCGTCCCCGCCGTGCGGGCACGTCTTGGCGCTCGTCATCCCCTCGCACGCGTTGCACCACGCGGCGTGCTCGAACTTGAGCGGCGTGATCGCCAGGGCGTCGGCCGGAATATCGTCGAAGATGAGCTGCGCGTCGTAGGTGCCGTAATAGTCGCCCACGCCCGCGTGGTCGCGTCCCACGATGAAGTGCGAGCAACCGTAGTTCTGGCGGACGATCGCGTGCAGCACCGCCTCGCGCGGCCCGGCGTAGCGCATGGCCGCGGGCATCACGGTGAGCATCGTGCGGTCGGCCACGTAGTACTTGTCGATGATCGTCGTGTAGCACGCCATCCGCACGTCGGCGGGAATGTCGCCGGGCTTCGTCTCGCCCACGAGCGGGTGAATGAGCAGGCCGTCGCAGATCTCCAGCGCGCACTTCGTGAGGTACTCGTGCGCCCGGTGGATCGGGTTCCTCGTCTGGAAGGCGACCACGCTGCTCCAGCCTCGCTGCTCGAACGCCGCGCGGGTGCGCGCCGGCGGAAGCCGTCGCTCGGGGAACTGCTCGGCGAGATCGCGCTCCGGGGTGACGGTGATCACCTCGACGGGACCACCCACGAGCCAGTCGCCCTCGTCGAGCACGGCCTTCGCGCCCGGATGCGCCGGATCCTCGGTGCGGAATACGTTGGGCACCTCGAGCGTCTTGTCGTGCGGGTAGATCTCATGCACGTCGATCACCGCCAGCAGCGTGCCATCGGGGTGCACGAGCGCCGCGCGGGATCCCTCGCTCAGGCCGGAGCGCGTCTCGTCGTCCACCGCGAGCGTGATCGGCAGCGGCCAGAGCGTTCCGTCGGCGAGGCGCATCGAGGTGCAGATCGACTCGAAGTCGGCCTTGCCCACGAAGCCGGTGAGCGGGCTGAACGCGCCGATGGCGATCATCTCCAGGTCACAGGCCTGCTTCGCGCTGAGGTTGACGACCGGAAGCGACGCGGCCTCCTTGGCGAGACTCGCCGCGGCGGCGGGCTCGAGGATGCGGTTGACGAGCTTTCCACCGTGTGGCGGGATCACATGACCGGACATACGATTTCACTCCGCGGGGGTGCGTCTGGAGCGCGATGAGCACCGAAACGACCGATGGTATCGCCCCCCCCGCTCCCCAGCAACGCAGGATCCGATCCGGTCCCGCGGAAAGGCCCTCGATGCCCATGCGGTTCCTCGCCCTGTCCGTGATCGCGCTTGCCGCGTGCGGTTCCATCGGGACGCCGGCTCCGAGCCCGGAGCCGGTGGCCGATCCACGCCCGGCGCCGACGATCCCCGAAACCCCGGGAGGACCGGCGCGGCTGGACTCCGTCGAGCGCGCGTACGGAGAGATCACCGACGGCGCGATCGAGCGGATCGGGCCCGGACGGACCGGGGGCGTGAGCATCCGCGGCGAGCTCCCCGGCGCCGGCGCGTCCGGTCGCGTCGTCATGCTGCTGCTTCGCTTCGACACCGGCTCCGACGCATGGCCCGGGACCGTCCTGGATATCGACTCGAAGCTGGACCGCGCCGGAGGCACCGCGGAGTTGCGTCTGCGCAACTGGTCGACGAAGAAGGTGGAGATGCTCGACCGCTGGACGGTGGGCACGACTTCCGGACGACACACGATCGATCTCCGCGGGCGGCGCGAGCACATCAACGACGACGGCGGTATCGAGATGTACCTCGCGTATCTCCACGCCGATCCGTTCGTGGTGGAGATCGACACCGTGCGGGTGCGTCGCTCCGCGCAGGCCGCCGGTCGCGCCGCTGCCCCCGCGCCGCCCGGCGCACCACCCCCTGCGCGCGCCCCTGCGAGCGCCCCCGCCCGCACCTCCGCCGCCCAGCGCCGGCTGCTGCACTACCAGACGATCGGCTTCTCTTCCGAGAAGAAGATCGGCCGGGTGGCGTCGTTCGTCTGCTCGCAGCGGGATGGGTGGTCCGGGTACATCCAGAAGACCCTCCGCCCGCTCGTTCAGCGGCTCGGCGCCGGCTCGTTCGACTGGTGGGGACACCGGCCGGGTGGCGCGTGGGACGACATCGGCCGCGTGCCGCTCACCTCTCGGATGGACACGCGCACGCTCTTCGAGCAGATGGACATCGCCCGACGGCGGTTCCCCAAGCTCGTGAACTACTCCGAGCTTGCCGAGTTCGCCCGGCGCAACCGGATCGACCTGTACGGCTACATCGGCATGCCGCGGTGCGACGACGTCGACAAGTTCACGTTCACGCCGGTGCCGGAGCATGCCGATCCGGCGCACTTCAGGCGGTGGTACGGCGAGTTCATCGACTACGGATTCAAGGGCGTGGGACACGACTTCTCCGCCGCACTGCCCAAGGGCTCGCCCGCGATCTCGGTGAACTTCGTACGGCTCGAATCCCTCGGTATCGAGGTCTTCCTCGAGTCCGTCCCGTGGCGCGGCTCGACCCACCTCCTGGGCTACAGCGTGGTGGCCGAGAACCGCCTCTGGGAGAACGCCGACGCGAACCCCCGCATCTTCTCCGAGGCGGAGATTCGCGCCGGCGGCGGCCGCACCATCCACCTGCTCCTGCACCCGCCGGCGGAGCACGCGACCGGGCGACGCGATCGCGCCGCCACGCAGAAGTGGCGGTTCGAGACAGCCAAGCGTCTGCTCCGCGAGGGGAAGACGGTCGCGGTCCCGCTGGATCAGCTCATGAAGGCCGGTTACCCCATCGAGGAGCTGGCGAGAATCGCGCGAACGCCCGCACGGTGAGACGAACCGGCGCGCCGGTCAGCTCGCTCTGACGCGATCAGGCAAGCGGTGACGCCTGCGCGGGCGCTCATCGCGCCTCCCCTCCCCTATTGCCCACTCTCACCGGACTGACCAGGGTGCGCAATCAGAAGATTCAGTAGGTGTCGGAGCGCGCTCCGACCGGTGTACGCGGAGGGCGGCCATGTACGAGCGACGGCGAACGGTTCGATTGGTGGCGGCCCTCTGCACGCTGGTGCTCGGCGCGGTCGCGCAAGGCGCGATGACTCCCCACGTCATCCGGGAGCCGCTCGTGGTCGAGCTGTCCGCCGGGGCGCTGGCCGACGCGCTGGATCCGGAGTCCGCGCCCGGGGCGGAGATCCGCCGGCGGATGCGCGACGAAGCCACGGCCGCCGCCGAGGCCCATCCCGATCGACTGCTGGCGCTGCGGTTCTCGGACGTGCCGCTCACGCTCAAACGCGTGCGCGCGGAGCAATCCGGCGCGGTGAGTTCGATCCTGGGATCGGTGCCGGACCCGGCCCGGGTGTACGAGCAGGCGGTCGTCCGCCTCATGACCGAGGTGCTCGACGCGGTGCAGGAGCATGGAACGAACCTGACGAGCGTGACGGATCTCCCCCGCCGCGGTGCTCCGACCGACGACGAGCAGGCGGCCGCGGACCCGTACGCGTCGCTGCTGGCGCGCCTCGATGCCTTCGTGTCCACGCGGACGTTCGTCGTCACGGAGGGCGTGGATGAACGCTTCCTCGTGATGCGCTCGCTCCCCGCGGCCTTCGCCCTCGGGGGCGACCGGCCCGTGCTCTACCGTGCGAACCGAACCTGGCGGGCGCTGTTCGATGCAGAACGGGTGCCCGATGCGCAGCGCTGGGCCGATCAGCTTCTGCCCATGGATGTCGGCGACGATCTGCTGGTGCGTGGCGCCGCCGCGCCCGCGCCGCCGCCGTCGTCCGGCTCGTTCGACATCGGCTACCAAGGCTCGTGGAACACCGATCCGTACTCGGGAAGCAACGCGGCCGGCGGTGGTGGTGGCGGCGGTGGCGGTGGCGGTGGCGGCGGCGGTGGCGGTGGCGGCGGCGGCGGCGGCGGTGGCGGTGGTGGCGGTGGCGGTGGCGGTGGCGGCGGCTCCACACTCCGTACCGGCGGCGGTGACTCGAGCAACGGAGGCTCCCCGTCAGCGGGCAGCAACGGCGACGCAGCGGGAGGCCCGGTCATCCCCAACGCGCCGCCGCCCGACGTGGCCGGCCGCAAGCGCCTGCTGCACTTCCAGACGATCGGACACTCGAACGCGACCCTGCCCGGCCGCGTGTCCCCGCTCGTCTGCGATCCCGCAACGGGATGGAACGTGCACGTGGACCGCGCGCTCGAGCCGCTGGTCGAGCGCCTGGGAGACGACGCCTTCGACTGGTGGGGACACAACCCGGGCGGCGTCTGGGACGATCTCATCCCCCTTCAGCTCACCGAGACGACCCCCACGACGACGCTCTTCGAGCAGATGGAGGTGGCACGCGAGCGTTTCCCGAAGCTCGTGGACTACACGCCGCTGGCGGCGTTCGCGAACCAGCACGGCATCACGCTGCACGCCTACATCGGTCTGCCGCGATGCGACGTGCGCGACTCGTTCGTCTTCACGCCGATACCCGAGCACGGCCAGGCCGAGCACTTCATGCGCTGGTACGGCGAGCTCGTCCAACACGGTTTCAAGTCGATCGGTCACGACTTCTCCGCGGCCCTGCCGGAGGGATCGGCCGCGCTGGCGGTCAACTTCCCGATGCTCGTCAACGCCGGCATCGAACCGATCGTCGAATCGGTGCCCTGGCGCGTGAGCACGCGCTTCCATGGTCTGAGCGTGGTGGCTGAGGAGCACCTCTGGGAGAACGCCCAAGCGCACCCGGACATCCTCACCGACGCGGAAATCCGGGGCTTCGGCGGTCGCGCGATCCATCTCGTGATTCGTCGCGGTCGTGACCCCGAGCCGAGCGACATCCAGTCGTGGCGCTTCAACAAGGCCTCCGAGCTCCTCGCCGAGGGCAAGACCGTCGCCGTACCGCTCGATCAGCTCATGAACGCGGGTTTCCCCGTCGAGCAGCTCGTGGGCCTGTCGCGGCTCCAGCTGGCCGGCGGAGGTCCCTAGCAGGCCGCTAAAGAACTCCATCCGACGTCTGAGCACGACCATTTCCGCCGTGGACGGCGTCGCCGAACCTCGCTGTATCGTTCATATACGGCATCGGTTCGGCTCCTTGCCACGACGAAAAGCGCCGCACTCAGCCGCCGGCCGAGTTCTTTAGCGGCCTGCTAGCAGGCTGTTGAGAAACTCCGACGGCCCGACATCGGCGAGCTTCCGCCCTGACCGCACCATCGATTCTCGACGTATCAAGGGGATATGACTTCGAATCGCCGGCACGCTCAGGACGAAACCTCACTCGATCTCGGTCTCGCCGGAGTTCCTCAACAACCTGCTAGCCGTCCGCGGTGGGAACACCCTCGAACCAACCTCATTCACCATCCGTATTTGCCGATAACATCGAGGTGCGACCCTCCCGCGCGATCGCCGCGCGGCGGGTCGCTCCTGGCGATCAGCGCGACCGTCGCGATATCGGACCCGGACCATGCTCTTCCTGATCAGCGCCTACCTGTTGGCCATCGCCGTGTGGCTGATCTACGTGATGATCCGGGATCACGTGCGCGGGACGTGCGAGTTCCTGAGCATCCGCAACATCGTGGTCGGGGGGTTCATCCTCTTCCAGCTCACGAGCCCCGCCATTGCCCTTACCACGGGCGATTACGGGCGGCGTCCCGTGGAGGATCCGATCGCCGCCGGCCTTGAGTTCGCGGTGATGGTCACCATCTTCCTCCCGCTGTTCTTCTGGGCGTACCGGAAGGGGTGGATCGTCGACTGGCTTGCCTCGAAGATGCCCGAGCAGCGCGGCACGCCGGGCGTGGCCGGCATGCTCGCATTGTCGGTGATCGCGACCATCGTGGCCGTCCCGTTGCGGCTCAACGTGCCCATCCCGCTCGTCAGCGTCGTGGCGGGTCACGTCAGCGTGGGCATGGCGTCGCTCGCGTGCGGCATCGTCGGATGGGTCTGGGGACGGAGGTTGCTGAACCCGGGATTCCTCTTCTTCTCCGTCGTGATCGTCTGCGCCAACGCCTTGACGGTCATGACCGGAGCGTTCGGCCGGCGAGGCCTCGTCGCCATCGCCTGCGCCTTGCTCTGGGGCATGTACTACTCGTCGTGGCGGCATCTCGCGCTGAGTGCGCTCATGCACCGCCTCGCGCTGCTCAGCATCGTCCCGATCCTGTTCATCGCGATGTTCTCCAGCGTGCGCGAGTCGGGCAAGACCCGCAGCGCCCTCGGACACCTGCGGGAGATCGCGTCCGGCGCGCGGCTCGCCGACGGCTTGTCGCGTCTCGCGCACGGCCAGGACTGCGGCGCGATCTCGATGTGGCTCATCGAGACGCACCCGGAGGACTTCGAGTACCGGCACCTGATGACGATCAAGTGGTTCTTCATCTACGCCGTCCCGCGCTCCATGTGGGAGAGCAAGCC
Organism: Planctomycetota bacterium; assembly: GCA_024226535.1. Taxonomy (GTDB): domain Bacteria; phylum Planctomycetota; class Phycisphaerae; order Phycisphaerales; family SM1A02; genus JAAELP01. The sequence goes on from JAAELP010000064.1 coordinate 23,458, forward strand.
GGTGCCGATCTCCGTGGACTGGAAGAAGATGGCCAACGTGACCACGGTGGGCAAGGATCACAACGTCGGTCCGGGGATCATCGGCAGCGCCGCCGCCGAGGGGGGGCTCTATGCGCTTCTCATCTACGGTATCGTGGGCGGGCTGTTCATCCGGTTCTTCGACGCCACCGTTGCGCACCGGTGGTCCTCGCCCCTGATCATCCTTACGATGGGCTGCGCGCTCGGCCAGATGCTGGCCATGCCGCGCGGCGAGACCGCGTCGTTCGCCGCGGTCGCGGTCATAACCATCACCGGCGTGCTGCTGCTCGTGTTCCTGACGACGAGGTTCCTCGAGGCCACGGGGCTCGTGCAGATGATGGTCGAAGAGGAGTACGAGGACGAGCCGTTCGAACTCGAACACGCGGAGACGGCGTCGTGGTAGCGGGCCGGAGGCGCTCTTGAAGATCCTTCATTACCACCGGCTCATGCAGCTCGAAACCGGCGGCGTGGTGCGCGCCGTGCTCGATCTCTGCTCGGGACTCGCCGCGGTCGGTCACGAGGTCACGCTGATCACGTGCGCCGGCGAGGACCTTCCCCAACCCTGGCTCGATCATGCCGACGGCGTCCCGCGGGCGATCATCATCGATCCCCCGTCGCTGCCCGGCGGCTTCTTCACGCCGTCGGCCCTGCGGGAGATCCGCTCCCACCTCGCGGCCGCGGAGGTGATGCACCTGCACAGCATGTGGGCTCCGACCAATCTCCAGTTCGCGCGCGTGGCCCGCCGGATCGGCCTGCCGTACGTCTACAGCGTGCACGGCATGCTCGACGATTGGTGCATGGCCCAGCGCGGCGCCAAGAAGCGAGCGTACCTCGCGGCGCTCGGCCGCCGGATGCTGCACGGCGCGCATGCCGTCCACTGCACGGCCGAAGCGGAGCTGGAGCAGGCCCGGAAGTGGTTCCCGCGCGGCCGCGGCACGGTCATCCCGCTCGTCTTCGACATGGACCCGTTCCGGACGTTGCCCGGACCCGAACCCGCCCTCGCCCGCTTCCCCGAGATCGACACGGGCCGCCCCCGGCTGTTGTTCCTGAGCCGCATCCACTACAAGAAGGGCATCGAGCTGCTCATCGACGCGACCGACGAGCTGTCGCGGAACGGACACGACTGCATGACGATGATCGTCGGCAGCGGCGAGCCCGCGTACGTGGCGGAGCTCCAACGCCGCGTGCACGACCGCGGGCTCGATGATCGCGTCCTCTTCCCCGGGTTCGTCTCCGGCGTCGAGAAGGTATCGATGTACGAAGCCGCCGACCTGTTCGTGCTTCCCACGAGCCAGGAGAACTTCGGATTCGTACTCTTCGAAGCGCTGGCCGCGGGGACTCCGGTCGTGACTACGCGCGGCGCGGACACCTGGCCGGAGATGGAGGCGAGCGGCGGCGCGGTCGTGGTCGATGCCGACGCGTCGGCGATCGCCGAGGCCGTCGGCGCGCTCCTCGACGACTCGTCCCGACTCGAGACGATGGGGCGATCCGGCCGCGAATGGGTGCTGGCCGAGCTGAGCGCCTCCGCCGTCATCCACGGGTACGAAGAGCTGTACGAGGAGGCGGCGCGGCGCTGAGCGCGCCGTCCGGTTCACGGGCGACCGATGGCATCGGAAGCACAACGCGGGCTTCGGCGGATCGTGGCCAACTACCTCCGGCTCGTGGCGACGCTCTCGCTGGGCATCGTCCTGCTGCCGTACCTGAACGACTGGCTCGGACTGGCCGCGTTCGGGCTGATCTCCCTCGTCGCTTCCGCCGGCGGGCTCGCGGGCATGTTCCGAGAGCTGAGCAACCAGAGCATGGTGCGCGAGCTGGGGGCGGCGCATCACTCCGGTGACGAGGATGACTTCCTCGCCATCTACAACTCGGCGTTCGTGGTCTCCTTCGGAGCCGCCGCGGTCACCGCGCTCACGTTCACGGGCCTGGCGTTCCTGATCGGGCTGCTCAACGTCCCGCCGGAGTGGGTGGCGCCCGCGCGGTGGATGGTCGCGGCGCTCGGCGCGTACTCGTGCCTGCTCGTGCTCGTGTCGCCCGCGTTCGCCATGTTCATCGCGCAGGAACGCTTCGTCTGGTTCAACTTCTGGACCGCCGCGATCCGGGCGTCTTATCTCGCCGCGGCCCTGATCCTCGCCGCCGGCGTCGGGCTCGGCGACGACGTGCCGGCGGCGCTGATCGCGTACGGGCTGCTCAGCTCGGGCCTCCTGTGCACGATGCTGCTCGCCGCGGTGGTGACCGTGATCGTCCTCGATCGACGGCTGGTTCCCAAGCCGCGCCTGATCCGCCGCGCCGCGGTGCGACGCGTGCTCCACACCTTCGGTTGGAACAGCGGTGTGCACATCGCGATGATCCTCTACGAGCGTCTCGCGATGCTCATCATGAACCTCGCCTTCGGTGTCGTCGGCAACGCGGTCTTCGAGATCGCCCACCGATTGGTCTCCTACGTGCGCATGCTGAGCTCGGGGGTCACGGTCGGCCTCGACGCCGTCTCCGCCCGCGTGAGCACCGCGGCGGAGACCCTGCCGCTGCCTGAACTGCTCCGGCACTCCACGCGGGTGCAGGCGGTGGTCGCGATCCCCGCCGGCCTCGGCGTGTTCGTGCTCGCCGAGCCGCTGCTGCGGTTGTGGATCGGCCGGCACGTCGAGAACCCGGAGGTGACGATCCCCCTCGCCGTCACCATCGCGCAAATCCTGACGTTCGCGCTCACGGCGCGCTCGATCGCCGACAGTTGGATGTTCATCATGTACGGTGCCGGTCACGTGCGACGGTACGCGCCGCTCGTGCTGACCGGCGGCATCCTGAGCCCGCTCGTCGGCGGCGCGCTCCTGTTCGCGCTGCCGGACCCGGTCCGCTACAACGCGCCGGCGATCGGGTATGCCGTCGTGTATACGGTCGTGCACTTCCTGATGCTGCCGGTTATCGGCGCGCGATGCCTGGACGTTCGGTACCGGGACCTGTTCGTTCCGCTGCTGCGCCCCGCCCTCGCCACGGCCCTGTGCTCACCGCTGCTCATCGCGGCGCAGGGCGTCTACCAGGACTCGTGGACGCTCCCGCGCATCGTGGCGGTGGCGCTCGTGTTCGGCGCGCTGTATGCCGTCGCAACGTGGTTCATCGTGCTCGACCGGGCGGAGCGCCGGCGCTTCGCGGGCGCCGCCCGGCGCCGGTTGCCGGGCGCGGCGGCTCGGTATGATGGCGCCCGAGGAGTTCGCAAGTGAAGGACGCGATCACGCTCGCGAGGATGAAGGAAGTCTGCCGGAAGGGCGGCGTTCGCAGCTCGGGCGAGCCGTTCTGGCTGATCCGGTACGGGTACCGCCCGTGGAGCATCTACGTCACCTGGGCTCTCGCGAAGACGGGTCTCAGCGCAAACGGGGCGAGCTTCCTCAGCGGCGTCATGCTGCTCATCGGGGCGATCCTCTACGGAATGCCGTGGCCGGCGGCGTGGATCCTGGGGGCGGTGTTCACCCAGGTCTACTTCACGCTGGACATCGTGGACGGTGAGCTGGGCCGCTTCCAGAGACAGGCTCTGGGCCGCCGCACGGGGATCTCCGGGCACTTCTGCGACACCGCTTGCCACGCCGGCATGCTCGCCCTGTACGCGATGCTCGCCATGCGGCTCTACGTCGACATGGGCCAGCCGTGGTGGATGCTCGTCATGGTGGCGATGCTGTTCTTCCCCGGCATGATCATGCCGTGGCAGCGGTACTGCGAGGCGGTCGTGAAGCACGGCGAGGCGCACGTGGGCGACGACGGCAAGGCGTCCATCCCGGCGCGGTTCCTGAGCCAGAGTTCATTGGCCGCGCCGAAGCTCGACGGCGCGGGGCACGCGGCGCCACGGCCGCTGTCGCGGCGGTTGCTCAGCATCGTCCTCCAGATGATCGGGTACCCGGGGCTCTTCGTGACGCTCGTTGCGTGCACCGTGCTCGACGTGATCGACGGTGCGCCGCACGTGACGATCGGCGGCCTGGAGTTTCCGTGGCTGTTCTGGTGGCTGGCGCTGAAGGCGCTGCACGCGACCGCGGCGGGGCTCAAGTCGAGCTTCGTGTATTCGCGCCGGCTGCACGACCTGCAGTGAGCTACGCCGCCCCCGTCGCCGCGAACTCGCAGTATTCCCCGAGCGTTCCCTCCGCGTGCAACCGCTCGTAGCACGCGAGATCCTCGACGGTATCCACCTCGAACCAGCCGCCGCGCACCGGCACGGCGCGGATCGGGTGGTCGTGGTCGATGAGATGCTGGAGGAAGCTCGTCATGAACATGTTGTCGAGGTCGCGCCCGTCGTAGGGTCCGGCGGGATCGAGATCGCGGTGCAGGGCGGCGATCACCGGCGCCACCGCGGCGCGGATCAGGATCAGGCCCATGTACTGCGCCTGGATCTCCTCGAGCGACGACGGCTTCTTGCCCAGCTCCACGATGTAACCGTCGGTGTCGAGCCGGAGGGTCTCCGCGTCGGCGAGCGGATCCTCGTTGCGGAGCTGCCACAGACGCAGCCACTCGAGGTCGACCGTCGTCGCGAGCGGGGCGTCGCATTCCGCGAGCTGCGTTACGATTCGAGGCTCGTAGACGATGTCCCCGTACGCCACGATGACGTCGTCGGTCCCGTCGAGCCGATCGGCGGCGCACATGAGGCTCGTCACCATGTTCGTCTCGTCGTACCGCGGGTTGTGCGCGGTGGGCAGGCCGAGCTGCTCGACCTGGTCGGCGCGGTAGCCGGTCACGACGGTGATGTCCGAGATGCCCGCCTCCAGCAGCGCGTCCACCTGCCGCAGCAGCAGCGAACGACCCGCAAGCTCGACGAGACACTTCGGGCGGTCCAGCGTGTGCGGGCGCAGCCGCGTCCCCTCGCCGGCGGCCAGAATGATCGCTCTCATGGCGAGTCGCTCCCCATCAGGCGTCGGATGATCTCGATGTCACGGTCGTCGGCCGGTCCCCGCTCGGGGTGCCACATGATCGCCCACTGTCGCGCCCGCTTGTGCGCGATCGCCTCCACGGAACCGTCCGGCGCGGTGGCGACCGGTGTCCAGTTCGGTCCGAGCCCGTCGGCCGGCACGCCGAAGTCGTGGAAGCTGTTCACGGCGTCACGGTCGGCCAGCGGCATCGCGCCCGCGGCGGCGACGTGGATCGCGTGCGGCGTCCGCACGTGCCCGCTCACCGGCTCCAGCGCGCCGCCGTCGGCGACCACGAGCATCTGGAGTCCACGGCACACTCCGAGCAGCGGCACGTCGCGGTCGCGAGCGAGGGCGATGAGCCGCCGCTCGAATGCGTCCCGCTCGGGGGCCGCGGTCCGGGCGCCCGGGAGCACCTCGAGGTCGTTGCCCCCGGTGAGGATGAACCCGTCGAGGTCCAGCGCATCCACGTAGGCCGCGACATCCTCGACCGCGTTGCACAACGGGACGGGCACGAACCCGTGCGGCACGAGCAGCCGCGCCCACGCCTGGTCGAGACAGTCGCGTCGCTCGTTGCGATCCGGCAGGTCCTCGACCCGCTGCGTCACACCGATCTTGATCGTTCTTCGCGACACCACTCAGTGCACCACGCGGATCTGCCGGCTGCCGCAATCCAGCTCCAGCATCTGCGCCTGGCTGATCTCCTCGTACAACAGCTCGCCGACGCCGATCGCCGCGGGCAGTTGGAACTCCGCGGCGCGAATCGCCATGTGCGAGTTCACGCCGCCGTACATCGTAATGAGCCCCGCGATCTCGCGTGAGAAGAGCCAGTCGAACCCCGGATCGGCATTCGGGATGAGCACGATGCGCCCGGTTACGTCCATGTCCGGCGACACGCGGCCGGACAGCGCCGCCGTCTCGGCCCGGACCATCTGCCGCGTCACGAAGTTCGGCTCCGCCTTGAGCAGCTCGAAGCAGACGAAGTCCTCTTCCCGGAAGAGCTGCGCGGGAAGGCAGGCGGCCTGGGTGACGTACGACGCCTCCCGTCCCCGGCGCGACAGGCGCTGGAGCGCCTCGGCGACGCGCTCGGTGTTCGCGGCCCGCAGGGACATGAACTCCTGGTACCGGACCTGGGCCAGCTCCTCGCGCGTGAGCCCGTGGGCCACGCCGAACTCCGCGAGCGCCTCCAGCGCCCCGTTGACGCTCCGCATGAACGTGAACTTGCCGAACTCACGTCCCTCGATCGCCTGGCGGAGGAACCGGTCGAATCCGTCGAGGTCCACGCCGAGATCGAGCTCTCCGAGCGCCTCGGCGACGGCGCGACGCGTGTCGTCGTCCCACGGCTCGCCGTCGGCCGGCGCGGCCGGCTCCCGCGCCGCGGCGTCGATCATCGGCCGGAGGAACTCCTCGGGCACGGCCGCGTAGCACGGCGAGGTGATGTCGTACGAGCCGGGGCGCAGGTGACCGTACGTCGCGCAGAAGGCCTCCCACTCCATCCGGCCATCGGCGACCGCCCGGGCATCGTCCTTCATCGCGCTGGGCACCGTGCGCACCGAGGCGAGGAAACGCTCCACGTCGCGCTCCGTGATCCGCCCCGCGTCGCGCAGCGAACGCAGCAGCGCGACCGCGACGAAGGCGTGGCGGGCGAGGTGCGAGAACAGCGGCACGCCGATGCGGCGGACGTCCTCCAGCAGCAGGAACGCCCGCTGAAGCGGCGCCGTCTCGACCACTGAGACCTCGTCGAAGCGGCGGGCGTAGACGTCGAGGTCGGCTACGTCGCCTGGGCAGCGGGCGATACCGCGCCGGGTCACGTCGTTGAGCGCCTCGCGGAGGCCGGCGATGTCGGTCTCGGAGAAGCCCGCCGACCGCAGCCGTCCGGCCTGCTCGTCGAAGTCGAACGCCGCGCACGTGTAGAGCACGTCGAACTCGACCTTGTCGTGCAGCTCGGGGTGCCGGGCGAGGTGGTCGAGATAGTGGTCGGCGAGCCGCCGCGCGAGCTCGTCGGGAAGCGACGCGGGGAGGAACGAGTTGAAGTCGACGCGCACGTCGACGTACGGGTGACCGAGGAAGTCGACGATGAGGTTGCTCGGGCGCACGTCGCGATAGCCGTACTCGGCGCGTTGGCGGGCCCACGCCTCGTCCGTGATGAGGTGCCGGTACAGCGAGAAGGCGAGCCGGCTCGGCTTCGTGCCGATCATCTCCGCCGGGTTCCAGTCGGTCATCACGCTGAACTGCGTGGTGGATCCGAGCAGGAACGGCGTGGCGGACCGAAGCTGGCGGAAGTAGCGAACGGCGTCGTCGATGCCCTCGCTGATCCGGTCGTCGTCCACGGGCTGGTCGCGGTGGGCGACCGCGATCGGTCGCACCTGGAGGATGTGGCCTCGCCGCTCGTCGCCGCGCCCGGTGAAGGCGAACTCGATGTCCAGCGAGTCGTGCCCGACGAGGCGCTCCACCTCGTCGACGATCTCCACGAGATCGCCGAGGGCGGGCGGCACGTCGTCCCTCAGCGTGGCGCCGCGGTGCAGGAAGACGGTGCGCAGCGCGTCGCTGTCGCCGGCGGTGACGGTGTCGGTGCGGGCCGTGGAGTCGTCGAAGTTGATGACGTAGTAGGCGGCGCCGAGCGTCGGCGTGCGCGTCATCACCACGCCGCTCATCACGACGTCGCGGAGCATCTCCTGGATGAGCACCTGGTCGTCGTCGTACTCGGCGCCGTAGGAGCGGAAGACCTCGTCGACGGCGGCCTCCAGCCGCGCGCCGTCGCCGGAGGGGATGTCGAGCAGGCTCGTGTACGCGCCGGCGGAGGAGTTCAGCCAGTTGTCCTCGCTGAGCGCGCTGCTGCGGACGATCAGGTTCGTGTCGCCGAAGGTCTCCTGGATCTCGCCGATGCGCTCGGCCCGTCCTTCTCGCCACCGGGCGAGCGTGAACGACACCGACTCCCCGATCGTGCCGCTGCGCACGAGCGGACGCAGCCGCGCCAGCGACTCCGCCTTGGTTCCGAGCACGAACCGAGCGAGGTCCTGCGGCGCGTTGAGCTCGGCCCAGTCGCCTTCCACGTCGACCACGGCCGTGTCGAGGCCGGCGTCGATGAGCATGTTCACGGCATCGGGAACCCCCGCGCGATCCCCGAGCGCGCCGTCGTCGATCATCCCTTCCAGACGCTGCGCTGCGGCGCCGGAGAGCTTCACGAGGCCCGCGAACTCCCCCGTCGCCTCGCTCGTGGTCACGCGCTTGCCGACCGCCTCGACGCGTCCGGCGGTCACGCGCACCTTCTCGGCGGCGTCGAGATCCGCGCGGCTGCGGGCGTCGTATCGAACCTGCCATCGCGTGTCGACGGCGAGGACGATGTCGGCCTCCGCCGCGTCCATGCGCCGCACCAGGTCCGCGCGAAAGACCACGTCCGAGTAGCACACGTACGTCGCCCCGCGGGCGGCGAGCGGCACCACGGCGAGCGAGCCCACCGGCCCCGTCTCACCCCAGTCGGGGTTGAAGAAGAACCGGATGTCGGGGTACTGGCTCTCGACGACCTGGGCTTTGTAGCCGCCGATGAAGAAGATCTGGCAGTCGGGCAGCGGCGCGAAGGAAGACAGCAGCCAGTCGAGCACGCGGTGCTCGGGCCCGACGGGCACCATCGCCGGCGGCAGGTTGCCGGTCACGCCCCGACCGGCGCCGAGGATCACCACCCGGCGCTCGGGAGCTTCGTGGACGGAGGTCTTGGACTTCGTCATGCAGTGGGTGGTCCGTCTGGGCGCCGCACATGGGCCGGCATTCTCGGACCGTCTCCGACCGGTCCGCCCGAACCATCGTCGGCACCTTATCGCGGCCGGTTCATCGATTCCAGCGCCGACCGAGGGGCCCCGCTCACGACGCCGGTGGCCGTATACTCGCGCGGATGGGACAGGAGGGTCCGACCACGTACCGCCTCTTCGAGTTGTCCGGTCGGCCGATCCTCGCGGTCCCGGAGCGACCGCGGCGGCTGCGGCTCCGCGGCATCGACCGCTTTCAGCCCTACACGCCGCGTCGCGGGGCGTACCGCGCGATCATGCGGCTGGCGATGTGGCTGCGGGCCGACGGTCTCCTCGGCCGGTCGACCCGGTCCCTCCCGACCCCGGCTCCGGATTTCGACATCGCGCGGTGGCTCGCCGGGATCCGCGACCGTCTCGAGGATCCCGGCCTCAGCGCCGTGGTGGTCTGGCCGTCTCAGCCCCAGCGGAAACGCGTCTACGCGCACCTGTTCGACGAGGCGTGCGACGCCGTCGGCTTCGCCAAGATTGCCTTCGACGACGAGAACCAGCGCCAGCTCGACGGGGAGGCGTCCACCCTGCGCGGCCTCGAGACGCTCCGCGTGGGCGGCTATCACACGCCCCGCGTGCTCGACGTCACCGAGGGGGAGGGTGTGTTCACGGTGATCGAGCAGCCCCTGCCGGACGACGCGCGTCCGGTGCGGCGCGGCGACTCGTCCTATCCCGAGGCGTTCGTGCGGGCGATCGCGGGCCCCGCCCGGTCCGCGGCGGCCGACGAGATCCGGCGGATGTCGTGGTGGTCGGACTGCGAGCAACGCCTCGAGGGTCTATCCCCGGGTTTCGCCCGGCGGCTCGGCTCGGGGCTGGACTCCGACGGAGCGCGCGTCTGCCGCGTGCACGGCGATCTCGGCTGCGCGAACCTCGCCGCCACGCGCGGCGGCGAGACGTGGGTGCTCGACTGGGAAGCGAGCCGCGCCGACGGACCGCGTCTGGCCGATCCGGTGAGCTTCAACCTCGACGCGCGGTTCATTCGCAGCACGCGTGATCCACGCGGGTTCGCGCGCCGGTTCGGCGCCGAGTACGTGGGCGGCGTCGTGGACGCCGACTCCACCGAGATCATGCTCGCCCTCGCGTTCCGCTCCGCCGTGGGAAGCAAGTCCGCCGAGATCTGCATCCGTCACTGGGATGCCGTGTGCGAGGGCGCCTCATGACCCCGACCTACCGCCGCCAGTTCGCCGACGCCGCCAAGGCCGAGGAGTACGACGCCGTCCAGTACGGCACGAGTTCGTACTCGGACGTGCTCTGGCGGATCGAACGCGAACAGCTCACCGCGATCGTGAAGGACCTGCGCGCGACGCACGAATCGATCGAGTACCTCGACTTCGCGACCGGCACGGGGCGCGTGCTCGGCCACGTCGCCCCGCTCGTGGACGAGGCCACCGGGATCGACATCTCGGAGGCGATGATCGAGCGGGCGCGGTCGCACGTCGACACCGCGCGGCTGATCTGCGCCGACGTCACGGCGCCGGGGGCCCGGATCGAGGGCCGCTACGACCTCATCACCGCGTTCCGGTTCGTGCTGAACGCCGAGCCGTCGCTCCGCCACGCGGGTCTGGCGGCGCTCGCGGCCCGGTTGCGCGACGACACGAGCGTCCTCGTGTTCAACAACCACGGCAACCTGCTCAGCCACAAGCTCCTGCTCTGGCCGCTGCACCGCCTGCGCCGTCTCGGGCGCGGGGCGGCGACGGAGGGCAACTACCTCTCGGGCGCCGCGGTGCGAAGGCTCGCGACCGAGGTCGGGCTCCGCATCGAGCGCTCCTACCCGTCCGGGTACCTGAGCGCGAAGGTCCTGCGCATCATGTCAACCGAGCGCGCCGCCCGTCTCGAGGAGCGTCTCGCCCGCTCGACCCTGCTGCGCCGGTTCGCCGTCAACCAGATGTACGTCGCCCGACGCGCGTGAACGCGCTCAGTCCTTCGTCTTCTCGTCGCGCTCGCGGCGGCGGGCGGCGGCGCGGCGGATCTCGGCGAAGGCAAGGCGGAGCTGATCCTGCTGATCGGGTCGGAGCAGACGCCACAGACGCATCTGGAATGACCTTACCTTCGGCGCCTCGGCCTCGATCTCCTGGAGCTTCCGCCGGCTCTCCCGATCGCCCCGCGCGGTCTTGCGCAACGCGCGGACCTTCTTTCCGTGCTCGCTCTCGAACGCTCGGCGCGCGGTGTTCAGTTCGGCGAGGATTGCGCGCGATCGCGACTTCTGCTCGGCGTCGAGATCGATGCGGCGGAACTCCTCGAGCCAGCGTCGCGGTGGAATCGAGCGTCGCGCGCGATCGGTTCGGCGCGGGGCCGCGCGATCGATCGCCTCCGCCTCCACGGTCGGCCCGGCGAGGATCGCGGCGGGGCTGCGGACGCCGGACGTCGCCCGGCGACGACGCTCGGGACGCGACGTCGGGCCCTCCTGCGGCACGCGCGCCGTGACGACCTCTGCGGTGTCCTCGGTGGCGACCGACGCGGCGGTGGCGAGGGCGAGCGAAACGGCGACGACGTGCGCGAAGCTCATGGACCGGCCTCCGACTCACCGCATCGTACGCGCCGGCGGTCCGGCTATCATTCTGCCCCCCCCCGCAGGAGCCCCCCATGCCGCTGACCCCCGAGCATCTCCAGGAAGCGTTGTACACCGTGCTCGATCCCGACCTGGGCAAGGACCTGGTCACGCTCGGCATGGTCAAGGAGACGCGCGTGGACGGGGACGACGTGACGATCGGCATCGAGCTGACCACGCCCGCGTGCCCGATGAAGGACAAGATCCGGGCCGACATCGAGCAGGCGGTGCGGGACCGCGCCAGCGCCGTCGGCGCCGGGGTCGGCGCGATCCACGTCGAGTTCACGGCCGACGTGCGTCGCCCGAACGAGCGCGTGAGCGACAGCCCCCTGCCGAACGTCCGCCACGTCATCGCCGTCGGCGCGGGCAAGGGTGGCGTGGGCAAGTCGACGGTCTCGGTGAACCTCGCCATCGGTCTCGCGCGGCACGGGGCGAAGACGGGCCTGCTCGACGGCGACATCTACGGTCCGTCGATGACCACGATGCTCGGGCTCGACGAACTCCAGGGACGCGCCGAGAACAACCGGTTGATCCCGTTCGAGGTCCACGGCATCAAGACCATGACGATCGGCAAGCTCGTCGACCCGGAGAAGGCGTTGATCTGGCGTGGACCGATGGCCCACGGCGCCTTCAAGCAGCTCGCGACGCAGACGGAATGGGGCGAGCTGGACTACCTGATCGTCGACCTGCCGCCGGGCACCGGCGACGTGCCGTTGACCCTGTCGCAGTTGCTTCCCCTGACCGGCGCCGTCATCGTGTGCACGCCGCAGAAAGTCGCCCAGGACGACGCGCGGCGCGCGGTGCGGATGTTCGAGCAGCTCGGTGTCGACGTTCTCGGCGTCGTCGAGAACATGAGCTACTTCATCGGCGACGACGGCAAGGAGTACGACCTGTTCGGCCGCGGCGGCGCCGAGCTGATGGCCCAGGGCATGAACATCCCGTTCCTCGGCGCGCTCCCGATCAACATGGACCTGCGTCGCAACTGCGACGCCGGCACGCCGCTCGCGAACTGGGAGGGCAACGAGACGCTCGCGCAGCAACTCGACGCGGTCACACAGAACCTCGCGGGGCAGATCTCGATCGCCTCGATGTCGGGGAAGTTCGTGCAGCCGACGTTGTCGGTTCGTTAGCCGACGCCGGGGCGGCCGACGGGCGGGCCCGGTGGCGATGCGGGCGCCGGCGTGGTCGGCTCGGTCGGAACCGGCTCGATCACGGGGTCTTCGACGGCGGCCGGCTCGGTCGGCAGTTCCGGGCCGTCCTCGGCGCGGGTGGGCGTGATCGTCAGCATCGTCTCGTAGCTCGCGCCGTCGGGCATGCGTTGCTGACCGGTGATGCGCTCCACGAGCATGGACTCGGGGTTCACGTAGAGATCGAACTTCGCCGTGCAGTCGGCGCTCGTGCCGTCGCCGCTCGTCAGCTCCAGGTGAACCATGGGCCGGCTGTCGATGGTGACGGCTTCCGCCTCGGTGGCGGTGAAGCCCTCGCGCACGCCGTCGCGGAATTTCTTCGCCGGCTCCTCGGCGTACTTCAGCGCCATGTGCGGGGCGAGCCAGAGGTCGTAGCGCAACGCGGCTTGATCCAGGGCGCGGCTGCGCCGGAGTCCCCGTGACGCTCGCCACGGACCCGGAGACGGCGTGCGTACGTGCAGGCGGCCGTCCACGATCGCGCATCCGATGCGGGTCTCGACACGCCGCGGCCGCTCACCGATGCCTTGACGCACCTGGAGCACCTCGGCCACGTCCTCGTACTTGTCGAGGCGGCGATAGCGATCAACGAGCTGGTCGAAGAAGCAGACCGGGTCGATGCGGACGTCACCCGTCTGCGGGTCGACCGTTCGACAACTCCACAGACCCTTCGGCGCCCCGGGCGGCCCCGCCGCCTCACCCACATCGACGGCCGCGAGCGCGAACCCGAGCCCCAGGCCCAGTGCGACCAGATGTCGAAACAGTGCTCGAGGCATCGATCCGCCTCCGTCCCCCGGTGATGCGGCCCCCAAAGGATACGCCCAAAGAACAACGCCGGTCCGGACCCGGCGATTCCGCAAATGGTGACAGTCACCATTTTCCGCGTAAATGGTGACTGTCACCTATTTTCGTGCGGGATTGGGGATGGGTCGATCGGGCGTCGGGGGTCGGAGGACACTTGCGAGGGGGCGATGGCGGGGATTGGAGTGATGGAGGACGTGCCCTGGTCTCAGGCGAGAATCATCCGGAGCATGCACATGACGAGGCCGTTGGACAGCCCGTGCATGACCATCGCCGGGATGAGCGTGCCCCGCCACTCCCGGGCCAGCGTGAACCCGATGGCGAGGGACATCAGGGCCGGGACCGCGACCCAGCCCTGCGGGTGGATGATCGCGAACACGAACGTGTTGACGATCGTGGCCAGCACGACGCTCATCGCCGGCGCTCCGGCCCCGATCGCGTCCCGCAGGTGCCGGTAGAGCACGCCGCGGAACATGGTCTCCTCGATGATCGGGGCGGCCACCGAGCCAAGGAGCAGGACCTGGAGCAGGACCGTGAAGTCGCCGCGCGCCACCTCCAGCACGACCGGATGAGCCGGTCCGCCGACGGGATCGAACGTCGGGGCATCGGAGGCCATCGCTCCGTCGACCATCATGAGCACGTAGGTCAGGCCGATGCCGACCGCCAGCAGCGGCAGCGTCATCGCGTAGCCCGCGAGGCCGATCAACACTTCGAGCAACGGATTCCGACCGGTCGTCCAGCCGATGTCGGCGCGAACGTCCGACCAGCGAACTCCGCGCAGCACCGGCCACGCCAGCGTGACCAGGCTCAGGAAGAACGCGCCGGCGACGGGGAGCATCTGGAGCGACGGGTTCTTGATCATCCCCGCGATCGCGCCCACGCCGAGCTGGAGGCCGATGAACACGACCAGCCACAACGCGAACGTCTCGGCGTAGATCCCGTCGTGACCGGCCCCGGGACGCAGGCCGCCCCGCAGCCGCCCGGTGTACCCGAGGATGATCAGGACCACGATCCCGAAGAACCCGAGCACCCCGACGATCCCCGCGCCCGTCACCGCCGTCAGCGCGACGACGAACGTCCGCCGAGCCTGGCTCATGATGCCGTCACGCGCTGCTTCGTCCGGGCCGCCGCGGGGCGCCATCGCCAGGCGGCCGAACCAGCCGAGGCCCTTTTCCAGCGCCTGTCGCTGGTCGTCGGTGAGCTCCGACACGGGTGGAATCGGAGGGTCGTCCTCGGCGACCTCGTCGGGTGGCTCCGGGTAGAGCGTGGCGAGGATCTCCTGCACGGCCGCCTGCTCGGGCGACACGTCGAACGGCTGCGCCTCGCCGGCGGTCAGCTCACGCTCGTCGGCGACGAGTTGTTCCAGGGCCAGCAGGCGATCGTGAGCCTCGCCCGCGCCGGCGATCTCCGACGCCAGCACGATGAGGCGTTGCCGCTGGCCCACGGGACCGACGTCGAGGGCCGGAGCGGCGCTGTCGTAGAGCATGGGGCCGTTGCCGATCGTCTCGGCCGCCCCCACCAGGTACCGGCCCTGGAGCTCCATGACCAC
>JAAELP010000065.1 GCA_024226535.1 Planctomycetota bacterium
AACGTGCCGGCCCGCACCGAGGTCACGTGCGAGATCGAGCTGGATCAGAAGCTCGCGTGGCGCGCCGAGGGCCGTTGGGAGTGGCGCTTCCCGACGGTGATCATGCCGCGGTACATGGGCGAAACCGGGCGCGTGCCCGATCGCGCGAAGGTCTCGGTCGATGTCTCCGAGTACGGGCTGCCGGCGCGGGCGACTCTCACGATGAACGTTCGTGACGCCCTCACCGGCGGCGTGCCGGAGAGCCCATCGCACGAACTGCGGGTGACGAACTGCGGGTGACGAACGGCGACACGCGCACCGAGATCACGCTTGCCGACGTCGACGGATCGCGTCTCGATCGCGATATCGTCGTGCGGTGGCCGGTCGCGGCGACGGGGCCCGGCGTGACGGTCGACCTGGCGCGTCCCCGCGCCGATCGCGAGACCTCCGCGGCCGCGCACGGTCTGCTCACGGTCGTGCCGCCGATCCCCGAGCATCGCGGGCCGGTGGTTCCGCGCGACCTCATCATGCTCATCGACACGAGCGGATCCATGACCGGCTCGCCCATCGAGCACGCCAAGACGGTCGCTCGCGCGGTGATCGCGTCGATGGCTCCGCACGACCGGCTCGAGATGATCGAGTTCTCGACCAAACCACATCGCTGGGGCAAGCGACCGGAGCTCATGGACGACTCGGCGCGGGCGAGTGCCGACGCGTGGGTCCGCGGTCTGAACGCCGGCGGCTGCACGGAGATGACGAAGGCCATCTACCAGGCGCTCTCGCCGCTGCGCGCCGACGCCCAGCGGCAGGTCATGCTGCTGACCGACGGGGGGATCGGGTTCGAGCACGAGGTCGTGGCCGCCGTCCGGCGACGACTGCCGGCCGGTTCGCGGGTGCACGTCCTGGATCGAGTGCGCGGCGTCACCCGGTGTCGTGTAGGGCGGCGTGTTGCTGCCGGCGGGATCGACGTAGTGCGTGTCGGCGAGGGCGATCACCGAGCACAGGAAGGTGCCGGCGACCCCGAGGATCATGGTTGCGTGATGATTGGCCATGGGCCCACCCCTTTCGAACGTTGTGTTGTCAAGTGCGGTCGTTGCGTGCGTGCGTGCGTGGCGACCACCGAGCCGTCTGGAGAGCGTTGGGCTCGTGATCGTCATCGCCGGTCTGCCTCGGGGTCGAGGTGCGTGCCGGCCGCGTCCTGCGCTATCGGCCGCGTGTTCCACTCCTCGCGGTCATCTCCCCCCGGCGCGCACGGAAACCGCGCCGCGATCGCAACGCCTGTGCGGCGCGCATGGTGCGACTCGTTCCCGCCCGCTTTCGGTCCATGTTGACCTCCCCTCGCGCGGCGCGCGTCCACGAGACGCGCAAAGCCGAGAGTCTCATCGGGCGCCCCACCCGTATCCCCACGCAGAGAAACCGACGAGATGACCAGACACTAACACGCCGGGTATCCGTCTTCAGGACCTGAAACTCCCTATAGCCAAGGGGGGGTTTGCGCGATCGTGGCCGTGCCGGCGCAAGTCGTTGCTCGGACTGTGCTCGAACATGAACTCCGAACGATTCCAGTCTCGGGGTACAGCCGGGGCGCTTTCGCGCCCGTGATCGAGGGCGATGCTCATCCGGCCGCATGGCCACCACACTCCCCCAAGATCCCCGCTCGACCCGACGGCGGGACGGGGATGCCTGCCGAACCAGAATGCGCGCGACTCCCCTCGATTCCCCGGAACGCAGAAGTCTGCGCACAGGCTGTCCGAGGACCACCTCACGCGCGCCCGTGGGACTGACCGGTCACGAGCGCGCGTCCGATCAGGTGCGCGAGACGTAC
This sequence comes from Planctomycetota bacterium, assembly GCA_024226535.1. Classification (GTDB taxonomy): domain Bacteria; phylum Planctomycetota; class Phycisphaerae; order Phycisphaerales; family SM1A02; genus JAAELP01. Next base: position 1,805 of record JAAELP010000065.1, read on the forward strand.
GGGCTCGGGAAGTTGCGCCTTCATGATGGTCGTGCCGATGAGTCCCGCGACGTCCTCGCGTGCGATGCCGGCGTGCGCGACGAACAACCCTTCGTCGAGCGCGAACGCGCGAGGCGAGGCCGTGACGATCGACCGGCGGTCGGGCAGGCCCGCGGCTTCGAGCGCGGCGAGCAGCGGCTCGTCGCGGGGCTGAGCGCGGGTCACCGTGATCACGGGCAACTCCAGTCGCCGGGCGAGGGCCGTGATGTCTACGACGCCGAGGCCCGCGATCGTGATGCCGCCGAGCACGAGTGCGCGGAGCGAGGGCCGCACGCGCAGTTCGTTGATCCACTCCGCGAGGAACCCGGTCGCGTCCGGCCCGTCCACCGGGAACGACGAGATCGCGACGCCCTCCACGAGATCGCATCCCGCCATCGTCACGGCGACGACGGGGACCGGCTCGCGCTGGTCCTTCCGGAACGGCCCGTCATCGACGCCGATGACGTGCGGGCGAGGGGTGGCCGTGCTCATCGTTCGTGCAGCGTAGCGTGCCGCGGTCGTGCTGGCGGTCTTCGTCCAGCGATGGCGCACGCCGGTTATCGGTCACGTGTGCCCGCACTGCGGCTACGACCTCACGGGCCGCGACGGGGAGGGGACGCGGTGTCCGGAGTGCGGGCGGGGATAGCGGGCGACGGCTCGTGTCCGCGGGCCCGGGTTTCCCGACATGCGCCCGCGGATTCGCCGATTAACGTGGAGAGACGAACCCGCCCAAGCAAGGAGGCCACCCATGCTCTGCCACGAAATCGACCACGAGATCTTCGGTGACGACATGCAGCTCGTCGAGATCGAGCTGGATCCCGGCGAGACCGTCGTCGCCGAGGCCGGCGCGATGAACTACATGGAGGACGGGATCGAGTACGAGGCCCGCATGGGCGACGGCTCCCAGCCGAACCAGGGCATGATGAGCAAGCTCATGAGCGCCGCCGGCCGCGCCCTCTCGCGCGAATCGATCTTCATGACACATTTCACGAACCGCGGGGTCGGCAAGAAGCGCGTCTCGTTCGCCGCCCCGTACCCGGGCAAGATCATCGCCATGGACATGGCCGCGGTGGGCGGCACCCTCACGTGCCAGAAGGATGCGTTCCTCTGCGCCGCGCAGGGCACGCGCCTCTCGATCGCGTTCCAGAAGCGCCTCGGCGCCGGGTTCTTCGGCGGCGAGGGTTTCATCCTCCAGAAGCTCGAGGGCGACGGGATGGCGTTCATCCATGCCGGCGGCACCGTCGTGCGCAAGGAACTCCACGGCGAGACGCTCCGCGTGGACACGGGATGCCTCGTCGCGTTCTCCGAGGGCATCGACTACGACATCGCCCGCGCGGGCAACCTCAAGTCGATGTTCTTCGGCGGCGAAGGTCTGTTCCTCGCCACGCTGAGCGGGCACGGCTCGGTGCTGCTCCAGAGTCTGCCGTTCTCGCGCCTGGCCGACCGCGTCCTCCAGCACGCCCCGAGCGCCGGTGGATCGAATCGCGGCGAGGGATCCGTGCTGGGTACGCTGGGGAACCTGTTCGGCGATTGAACGCGGCGCCCCTTCCGGCGCGCACCGCGCGGACCGGTGGAGTGCCGCTCCGCTACGGCGGGCACGACCCCCACGCGCCGATCACCGCCAGGATGTCGGCGAACCCGACGTCGCCGCTGTCGTCCACGTCCGCGGGGCAACCGGCACACGGTCCCCACGCGCCGATGACGGCGAGGATGTCGGCGAAGCCGACGTCCCGATCGTCGTTCACGTCGCCGTCAATGGCGACGGGCTGCACGAACGGCGGGGCCGTCCACGCGTGGTCGAGATCGAACGCGCGGATACGCTCGCATCGCGCCAGCGGCCGGGACAGCATGACCGTTGCGGTGTTCTTGGTGGGCGCCACCGTGGCGCTGCCGACGTGCTCCAGTGGTACGCCGTCGCCGTCCACGACGTGGACCTCCACGTCGACGCCCGCGCCTCCGAACACATCGACCAGGGTGTCGTCGACGGCCGGACGCGCCGTGTATCCGGGCACCACGGCGACGTGGTCTCGCCACGAGAATCCCGTCGTGTACGTGTCCGCATCCCCGTCGCCGTCGGTGTCGCTGTGAACGACGCGTCCGTCACCGACGACAACCGCGCACCGCCCGCGCGTGTCGCGATCGTCGACGAAGAGGCTGTCGCCGGCGTGACCTGCGAACGTGTCCAGGGCGATCGCGAGCGCGTCGCCCAGCGCCGTGTCCGAGAAGAAGGTGACGAGCGTGTCGGGTACGCCGTCGGGGCTGCCCGCCGGCTCGAGATCGTCGAGGATCCAGATCACGTTGCACGAGCAGCAGAGCATGTACAGCCGCCCCGTCGTCGGGCTCAGCGCCAGGGAGAACGGCTGCTTGCCGGGGTACGGCGTGGTGTACACCGCCTGGAGCGTGCTGCCGTTGCCGAGCACGCGGAACGCCTGGAGCACGCCCGTGCTCGTAGACGCGTTGAAGCCGGAGACGATCACGTACGTCCGCCCGCCGGTCTCGAAGACGACGAGGTTGTACGGCACCTCCATGCTCAGCGCGTGCGTGAACGTTTCGCCGAGACCCGGCGGCAGGATGTAGAGGTTGGGATCGCCGGCGTCGGAGAACACGGCGTACTGCGCGCCTTGGTGCTGGCGGATGACGCCGCCGGCGGTGGGCCGTCCGGCGCCGGACGGCGGCGTGGTGGGCGCCGTCTGCTGCGCCGCGAGCGCCTTGGCGACGAGATCATGCCGCGGCCGGCCCGGCTGCCCCGCGGCATCCTGTCCCAGGGCGACGAGACAGTCGAACTCCCACTGGAGACACGCCGCCTCGAACGCGCCGGAGAAGTCGGTCTGCGCGGCGTGACGCCACGCGTGTGCGAGCGCCGCGGCCTGCACCTGGACAGGCCACGATGTGAAGTCGGCGTGCACGTGGATCGCCTCCGCCATCGCGTTGCCGCCGACAAAGCCGTCGGGCAGCGTGGTCGTGACGTTCGTGGACACGCCGGCCTCGCTCGCGATGCGGTGGTTCTCGAGCAGACCGCGCAGTTCGTCGACGCACGCGCCGATCCCCGGGACCTCCGACTCGGCGATCGTCGCGAGCACGTCGATGGCGGCGGTCACGGCGCTCCGCTCGGTCTCGGTGAGCGTCTGCCCCTGGTGGTCCGGGTCCTGGCAGTCGAAGACGGTGGTGCCGCGCGCGGCGGCGCTCGTGAAGGACGCGTCGGCGAAGCCGGCAAGGCCCAGCGCGGCGATGATCACCGCGGCGAAGACGGTGGACGCGCGGCGACACGGTCCGTCGACAACGGAAGCGTTCATGGGTTGGCTCCTGTTCGAGCGGCGGCGCCGCAGCCACGGGACGCCCGCGGTCCGGCTCACGTTGATTCGACCACGCGCGGGGCCGCCGGGGAATGGGAAGGATGCCCCGTTCCGGCCGCGAGCCCGCCGGAATCAGCGTGGAAACGGGGGAAATCAGGCGCTCCGGAAGATTCGGCGCGAATTCCTGGTGACGCCGGCCGCCCGCCGCCCAACAATTGCGCGACACGATACGAGGACGGACCGGTGGCTCCGGGTGGAACCCGGTTCGCCTCAGACGCCTTGTCTGAGGGAGTATCCGATGACCTTTCCGCGACGTGTCGCCGTGACGGCGGCTGTGGTGTGCGCGGCCGGCCTCGCGGCGGCGGCCGGCGCGAGCGTGGTTCCCACGGAACGCGTTGAACGCGATGTCTGTCCCGCCGACCTGAACAACGACGACGACGTCGGCTTCGGTGACGTGCTTTGGCTGCTGTCGCACTGGGGGCCGTGCGCCGGTTGTCCGGAGGACCTGAACGGAAGCGGCGTTGTGGACTTCGCCGACGTGCTGAACGTGATCGGCGCGTGGGGACCGTGCGGACAGACGCTGCCGTCCGTGGCCGCGTACTCGAACAGCGGTTGCCTGCCCGGCGACGGCGGAGAGTTGGGGTGCACCGATGACGACTCGATCGAGCTGACCGTGGTCGGCTCGACCTTGTACGTCCTCCACCGCAGCACGACCTACAACTGCTGCCCCGACGACATCGTCGTCTCGCTGACCGTCGAGGGGAACACCCTGCGCCTGACCGAGACCGAGACCTTCGTGGGCTTCCCGTGTCCCTGTCTCTGCTGCTACGACGTCGAGGCGACGATCACCGACATCCCGCCGGGATCGTGGACGGTCGAATACTGCTGGGATGACTACGAGATCCCGGGCGACCGCTGTCACTACGAGATGATCGGGATCCAGTGACGGGCGGAGCCGTGTGATGACACGACCGTGCCGACCGTGCCGACCGTGCTGGCAGAACTGTGCCGTGACCGCCGATGCCGAGATGCGCGCGATCGACCGGGTGGAGGACGCGATCGCGCCCGTCGATCCGGCGATCGTGAAGGTCCGAGGCCTGATCACCGGGCTCGAGTTGTGTCATCACAAGGCAGAGCGATGGGTGGCCAACATCATCGCGGCGATCGGCCGGGGCGAGACGACGAAGGGACTCGGGACCCGTTCCACCGGGGAAGAGCATCCGGCGGAACGTGTGTGGCAGAACGCGTGTGCTGCGCTCTCGGCGTGGTGCGCGGGCGGCTCCGTCGAGAACCTGGATGGCTCCGTCGGCGACGTCCGCGCTTCCGAGCTGCTTGTCGGCCTGGGGGCGCGATCGCCGTTGAAGGAGTGGCAGGTCCAGCGGGTCGTCGAGAAGATCCGCAGCTCGATTCACTGGCCGCGGGCGTTGGACGACCCGGCAGCTCGATACGAATGGCTCCTGCTGGAAGTGGGCGCGTACGAGCACGCGTACCTGGCGGAATGTCCCGAACCGTACGGGGAGCACGCGGAGTTCTGGCAGGCGACCGTGAGCACGATCATCCGCGATACGGTTGACGGCGAAGAGGCGGGACTCTCATTGGGGCTTGCGATCGACATGCTCTGGCCGTGCCACTGGGACTTCGTCGGGAACCTGCGGATCGTGCTGGCCGCGATCGGCGGGAACCTCCGTCCGGCCCGGCCGTTGAGCTATTGTCAATTGTTGTGGATGAGGCGCATGATCAGGCGGCGACCTTCAGCTTGATTCCGTCGATGAACCGAACGCCACGGATGACATCCGGGATGAGTTTGTGACCGTTAAGCCGGCGCCAGCGTTTCTCCGCTGA
>JAAELP010000066.1 GCA_024226535.1 Planctomycetota bacterium
CCGTTTCCGCAGCGCCGCGTTCTCATCTTCCAACTGCTTGAGTCGAACATCCTTGTCCATGGCCCGCGTTGTAACGCGCTTCAGGCAAAAGCGCAAACCACTACATCTTGTGGTCTGTTGACCCGTGAACGGTTACGATTCCGCTCGTTCTGTTCCTCACCGACGGTCTGCCCACGATCGGCCGCACGAACGAGGTGACGATCCGCGACATGGTCGCCACCGCCAACCGCCACGGCCGGCGCGTGTTCACCATCGGCGTGGGCGCCGACGTCAACGCGCCGCTGCTGGACGCGATCGCCGATCGCACGCGTGGTACCTCGACGTTCGTGGGACCGGGCGAGGACGTCGAGGCGAAGGTCGCCCGGGTCTTCAAGCGTCTGTACGGCCCGATCTTCTCCGCGCCGGAACTGCTCACGATGGACACGAGCGGGGCTCGCTCCACGCGGTTGATCTTCGACGTGCTCCCGACGCCGCTGCCCGACCTCTTCGAGGGCGACCAGCTCATCGTGCTCGGACGCTACCGCGAGGAAGCACCGATCACCTTCCGCCTCGCCGGCGACTACCTCGGCGCGCAGCGCACGTTCGACTTCACCTTCTCGATGGACACCGCGACGACCCGCAACGCGTTCGTGCCGCGGCTGTGGGCGAGCCGGCGAATCGCCACGCTCGTCGACGCCGTCCGGCAGGCCGGCGCCGAGGGAGCCGCCTCCGGCGCTACCGCGTTCGTCGATCCACGTTCGGACGAGCTGGTGGACGAGATCCTCGCGCTGTCCACGCGTTTCGGAATCCTCACCGAGTACACCGCGTTCCTCGCCACCGACGGCACGCGTCTCGACGACTGGGAGGAGCTTCGGAATGGGTGCAACGGCCGGCTCAGCGAGCGCGCCGTCGCCACGCGCTCGGGATGGGGCGCGATCAACCAGTCGATCAACTACCGACAGCAGGTCGGCCAGGCCGTCCTGAACTACCGCAACTCGTTCGTGGACGAGCGTCTCGAGCGCGTCGAGTTCGACGCGGTCCGGCAGGTCAACGACCTCGCGTTCTTCCGCCGCGGCGCTCGCTGGGTCGACTCGCGGCTCGTGACGCTCGCCGGCGCGATCGAGCCGCACGAGACCGTCATGATCGGCAGCGAGCGGTACCGACAACTCGTCCGGCGCCTGGAGCGTTCGGGCCGCCACGGCGTGCTCGCGCTCAACGGCAACATCCTGCTGCTCGTCGACGACCGAATCGTGCTCGTGACCGGCGGTTGCTGATGCCCGCCGCCGACGACAAACCACTCCCCAGGAGCAGACCATGATCATCATCGCCCGCATCGCCCGCATCGCCAGCCTCGCCACCGTTTCGGTGCTCGCCGCCGTTGCCACCCTCTACGACGGAGCGGCCGCGTGCGAAACGCCGCCGGAGATCGCCGCCCTGATGAAGCTGCATCCGGCCGCGACGCAGGTCGCCGA
>JAAELP010000067.1 GCA_024226535.1 Planctomycetota bacterium
GTCTGGTTGACCTTGTCAGGCTAGTCAAAAGAATACTCGATGATGCTGAACACCCTCGTCGCCGCTGCGTTACTATGGAAAAGAAACGCATGACAACCATTCCTGAAGATGCTGGGGCTGAGGAGAAGGCCCAACGGCTTGCGTTGAAAGAGAAGAAGCAACAGGAGTGGAGGGCGCGTTGGGAGGAGAAGCGTTTGCGGAAGGAGTTCCTTGATAAGAAGTATGAGGATGGGTACGAGGAGCGAGAGAATCGGTTCAGGCAAGAAGGAGGTCAGACTGGTGTGGTGCGGGCTGCAACCAGTGGAGAGGGGAAAGGTAAGCGTCCGGATCTGATTTCTTTCGTAAAGGCGGGTGCGAAGTCGCGGAAGAAGGCGAAGAAGGAGAGGATGCCAAAGGGGTGGCTTTGGCGGGGCGTAAGTGACTGGTGTTTCGGCTTTGATTTGAAGGAGTACTGTGCCGAAGCTAACTACGTGTTTCCGCATGTAGCCTGCGTGACGGATCTGCGGCCTGATGGTTTTTTGATATCCCTGCAGGCGAAGTGTGTGATCGTGGTGGAGTTGACGGTGCCTTGGGAGGAGAATGTGGCGAAGTGGCACAAGAAGAAGAAGGAGAGATATGAGGAGATCCGGGAGAATGCTGAACCGGGGTGGGAGGTATTCTCTCTAGTTCTGGAGGTGGGAGCAAGGGGGTGGGTGCCGAGGTCAGCGACTTCGAATCTACGGGCTCTGGGAATGGACTGGCCGCAGGTTAAGGAACTCACCAGTGCAATGTCCGATGTGGCTCGGAAGGCAAGTTATGTAATCTTTATTAATCGTTTTAATCAACTATTTCAACCGTGGGACGCCACTGAATAAGTGGTGTCCTGTGCTCAGGAGGGCTATCTAGGCCTTTCTTTTTCATTGGCCTTCGGCAGTGGAGCCATTCCTGGCTTCTTTGTGTCGTCTCGGTCATCGGCGGTGTCTGGTCTGGTAGTCTCTTTTGTTCGCTCGTTGTTTTGTAGTAGTTTGTACGTAGTAGTGTAGTAGTTGTGCGATTTCTTTTGTTCGCTTGTTGTTTTGTAGTAGTTTGTACTAGTGTAGTAGTAGTGGGACTGTGGTGCATAAGGCGGGTCGCTTTTGGCGCGTCGCTTTTGGCGCTCGGTACCGGCCTTGAGTCCGCCCTCTGTACTTTTCAGAGCTTATGCACCTCCCTGTTCTCAACCCGAAACAGCGTGACGGGACCTGGTGGCTAGAGCTGATGAGGGCCTCACCGTTGTATGATGGTGGGGATGCCAGGTCTAGTTTAAACGTCCAGACGTGGGTCCCTAGTAGGAGTAGTAGTAGTAGTAGTAGTAGTAGTAGTAGTAGTAGTAGGGGTAGTAGTAGTAGTAGTTGTAGTACTGGTAGTAGTAGTAGTAGTAGTAGTAGTAGTAGTAGTAGTAGTAGTAGTA
>JAAELP010000068.1 GCA_024226535.1 Planctomycetota bacterium
GCCGCACGGTGTCGCTGGGGTTCGTGGGACGCATGAGCAGGGTCTCGATTTCAGACGCGTCCTCGTAGCGGGCGGCGCCCGAGTACGACCAGAAGCTCCGCCAGCCGGCGCTGGGGCCGATGGCCGCCCATCGCCCCGGGAACGTCACGCCGAGGTGCCACGTGCCGTGTCCACCCATCGAGTGCCCGGTGAGAAACGTGCGGTCGGGGTCGGTCCCGAAGATACGCTCCGCGTGGTCGAGGACCTCCATCGCGTCCAGGCGCCCCCAGTCTTCCCAGTCGAATCCGAACGGGCGGCGGTTCGTCGGAGCGACGACGTGGCCCCACGTCTTGGCTCGGTACACCGAAGCCTGGCGCCGGCCCTCGACCGAAGCGCCGTGCAGGGTGAGGAAGAGCGCCGGGCGCTCGTGCGCATGATCGTCATCGCGCGCCGGGCGCATCGGCCTGACGGCGAAGTACTGCACGCTGCCGTCCACGTCGCTGATGAACGTGCGCTTGTGCAACGCGTCCGGACGCCGCGCGTTCACGCGTCGCTCGGCGGCGTGCACGATCGTCGGCACGCCGTCGACCGGCCGCGTCAGCTCCAGCCTCAGCTCGACACGATCCAGGTCGGGCGGGACCGCTCCGCCGTACCAGAACGGCACCTTGCGCAGCGACAGCGGCGGCACGACGGGAACCGTCGTTTCGCGCACGGGCAGCGGCCCGCCGCCGGCGCGGATGACGAGGTCGTCGATCGGCTCGGCCGTCGCGTTGACCACGACGACGCCGCCGCGCACCGCCCAATCCTCTCCGATCACGAGGTCGGCGAGCGTGGGCTCGCGAAGCTCGAGAAAGACGTCGGCGGGCGGCTCGACGAGCCGCGCGGCCACCGGGCCACGCGAGCACTGGAAGAGGAACTCGTTGCGCCCCGCGTGCAGTTGCACCGGCAGACGCGCCCACCCGTTGGCGTAGGGATCGCCGGGCCGTGGTCGACCGTTCGTGTAGACCACTCCGTGCCCGCGGGCGTGCAGGAGCATCACGCGCGGCTCCGACACGTCGACCGTCCACAGCGCGTAGCCGCCGCGTTCCGGGGCGACGATGCGACCGCGGTCGTTGGCCTCGACCTCGGTCCAGGTCACCGTGCGGCCGTCGGGCAGCTCGATGACGTCGCCGGCGGAGGGAGTCTCCCAGGTTCCGGCGACGAGCTGCGCGACGACGGCATCGCGGTGCAGCGGAGCGCGCCCCCTCGTCCCCACGCGCCCGACGACGAGGACATCGTCCATGACGAGGGCATCGGCCGCTTCCCGGGCCGCGGCGGTAACGACGGTCGCGGCGCCGAGCAGCCCGGCGGCGAGGACGTGACGGAATCGAGAGCGGGTGATCATGGCGACACCTTACCGGTTCGACTCGACGGTCGAGTCTTGTTCCCGCTCGGCCGGCTCACAGGATGGGATCGTGTCACCCCTCTCCACCCGGCTCTTCGTCGCCCTCGTGGTGCTGTGCGACGAGCCGCCGGCTATCGGACGACGCTCGCGAGCCGAAGATCGCCGAGCCGGCGCAGGCCGAACCCTGATCCGCTCAGACCGGACGGTTCGCCCCCCCTTCCCCGTCATCGAAACTTAGCCTGAGGTGGGGCGTCCACCAACGAGGAGTTCACATGAGCTCGATTGTCTGTCGGCAATGCGGTCACCGAGTCTCTTCCGATGCATTTCCGACCGGACAGTTTTGCTGCCCCTGTTGCGACTGGCGAGAGATCCTTCAGCCCGTCGCCGTCGGCGCCGCGGGTGGGCGCAAGTCCCGTGGCAAGGAGCACGCAATGCACGCTGATTCTCAGCACGACACGCAGAGCGATGGCGCCACCAGCCATTGCACCGATGACGAGGTCGAAGACCCGCAGGATTTCGAACAGGACGACACTCAGGAAGACATCCAGTCCGACACGCCAACCGAGGAGACCCCCGATCCCCTGACCAGCGTCGATCCGGCGCACATGACCGAATGGTCGCAGAGCGAGTTCCGCCTCTGGTGCGGACGGCTCTTCAAGCGCTTCGCGTACGAGGTCGCCCTGGATGACCAGGACTGCGATCTGCGCCTGGAGCGCGGCGACGGCATCGCCGTCGTGGACTGCGTCGCCGAACCGGGCGACACCGAAGTCACCCGCGCCCACTGCCAGCGTCTCGTCGGCGCGATGGTGGGCAGCCGCGTTCTGCGCGGCATCGTCGTCACCACCGGCACGTTCTCCGACGATTGTCGGAACTACGCGTCCGGTCTCGACGGCGTGACCCTCGATCTGATCGACGGCATCGAGCTGGCGAAGACGATCGAGGCCATGCGAAGCGGGCCGCTGCTCAAGTGGCTCGTGACGTAGACCGCGGATCAACCTCTGCGGTTGCGGGGAACACGCCGGGCAAGGCGCGCACAGGCGCCTTGCCCGGCTGTCTTTTGGCGCTCCCGGCTATGACGTCGGGCACGGCCCCCAGTTCGCGATCACCTGGAGGATGTCGGCGAAGTCGACGAGGTCGTTGCCGCTGAGGTCCCAGGGGCAGGTCGTCGGCGTTTCGCATACGCCCCACTCGCTGATGATCGCGAGGATGTCGGCGAAGTCCACAGCGCCGTTGCCGCTGAGATCGGCCGGGCACGGCGGCAGCTCCGGCGGCAGCGTGAGGAGCACGGTCACGGATCCGCCCGACGGCTGGCTGTCATCGACGTTCACGGTCGCGATGTCGTTCGTGCCGTTGCCGTCGAAGTCCTCGGGCAGCGCGTACTCCGGGTCGGCATCCACCGGGATCTCGATCGCCGAGGGCACGCCGAACGCCAACCCGCCGGGCCCGTCGGTCTCGCCGAGCAGGTTCTCGATGATGATCAGTGCCGGACCCACGACGGGATCCTCGGCGGTGACGAACAGGTCCTGGTCACCGTCGCCGTCGAGGTCGGCGGCGTCCACCGACTCCGGCATGAGGCCCACCACCACGGACACCGCCGGCAACTGGAACCCGATCGAGCCCGGCTGGGCGAGGTTGAGCAGGATCGAGACCGTATCGTCGCCGTTGTTGCCGGTGATCACGTCGCCGAAGCCGTCGCCGTTGACGTCCACGCCCTCGCCTTCCACGCCGCGGGCGAGGTCGACGGGGTCGAGGCCGACGGGAATCGTCAGCACCGGATCGAACGTGCCGTCGCCGTTGTTACGGATGATCGTGACCGTGTCGTTGCCGATGCTCGCGGCGACGAGGTCCAGGTCCTCGTCGTCGTCGAGGTCGCGCACATCGCTGATCATCACGGGGTTCGGACCCACTTCGATCATCAGCGCTCCCGCCGGCGACGGGAACGAGCCGCTGCCGTCGTTCTCGAGGATGATCACGTCGTCGCCGCCGAACTCCGCCACGGCGAGATCGTCGGCGTCCGATCCCAGCAGCGGCACGCTCACGATCGCGCTGGGCTGGTTGAACGGCGAGAGCGTCTGGCTCAACGTGAAGTTGCCGGAGTCGTCGGCGTCGTTGAACAGCACCATGACCGTGCCTTCACCCTCGTTGGTCACCGCGATGTCGAGGTAGTCATCGCCGTTGAAGTCACCCAGCGCGATGCCGCTTGGGTTCACGCCTACGGTGATCGGCGGCACCAGCGGCGTGAGGCCGTTCCATGTCTCGCCGGAGACGCCGTCGTTGCGGAAGATCTGCACGGTTCCCGGCAGCGACGGGATCGCGTTCGGGATTACGACGGCCACGTCGATCGTGCCGTTCGTCGACAGCGCCGTGTCGAGATCGCCCACCGCGTGGATCAGCGGCAGCCCCTGCGCCGGGAACGGCTCCGGCGGCAGGAATTCGATCGGACCCGGCACGCCGGCGGCGAACAGCACGTAGACGGCGCCGTTATCGCCGGCGGGGCCGGCGCCGTCGTCGTCGAACGGCGCGCCGGCGACCAGCTCGCGAACGAGGTTGCCGTCGATGTCGGCCGTCGACGTCAGCGCGCTGCCGAACCGGTCGCCGTCGTTCAGCGCGGCGCCGAAGTGACCTTCGTCCCGGCTGACTTTCTGGTGATCGAGCACGAGAACCGTCTCGTCGAGGAACAGCACCCACGCCGCGCCGCGGTCGGAATCCGCACCGCCGTCGTCGTCGCCCGGAGCGCCCACGGCGAGGTCGGTGCGCCCGTCGCCGTCGAGGTCGCGCAGCCAGGCGATCGAGGAGCCGAAGCGATCGCCGTCGTCGAGCGCGCCCGTGAAGCCGCCGGCCCCGTCGCCGATCTTCTGCTCGCCGATCACGGTGCCGCCCGGCATGAGGAACAGCACCCAGACGGCGCCGCGTTCACCGGCGTCGTCGCCCGGAGCGCCGACGGCCACGTCGAAGACCGCGTCGCCGTTGACGTCGCCGATGCCGACCACGGCCGAGCCGAACTCGTCGGCGCCGGGCGTCCCCGTGAAGCCGCCGAGGCCCGGCGCGATCTCGCTCTGGTTCGCGACGGTGCCGTCGGTGTTCAGGAACACGATCCACACGGCCCCCGGCGCGGGGGCGAGCCCCGGCGCGCCGATCGCGAGATCGGTCACGGCGTCGCTGTTCAGATCGCCGAGCGCCGTCACCGCCGCGCCCAGCCGGTCGTCCGCGACCAGCGCGCCGCCGAATCCGCCGTCGATCGCGCTGATCTTCTGCTCGGACTTGACGGTACCGTCGGCGTTGAGAAGCAACACCCACAGCGCGCCGGCGTCGGTCGCGCCGTCGTCGTCGAGCGGCGCGCCGACGACGATGTCCCGCACGCCGTCACCGTCGAACAGGCCGAGCCCGGCCACCGACGCCCCGAACGCGTCGCCCGGATCGAGCACGCCGCCGAAGCCTCCGACGCCCGCGGCGATCTCCTGCTCGGACTTGACGGTGCCGTCGTCGTTCAGGAAGACGATCCACACCGCGCCACCCCCGGCCGCCGCCGGCTGGCCCACGGCGAGGTCGTCGATGCCGTCGTTGTCCACGTCGCCGATCGACGCCACGGACGAGCCGAAGTTCGTCAACGGATCGAGTACGCCGCCGAACCCGCCCTGCGTCGCGCTGATCTTCTGATAGATGCGCACCTGGCCCGAAGGCGGGCAGGTGTCTGCCGTGCACGTGGAGCCGTCGCCTTGGTACAGCCCGGCGGAGGCGACGCACGCGAACGGCGCCGTGTCGACGCACGAGTCGTCCGGGAGGCAGCACGCGCCGACCGGGCAGACGACCGATCCGCAGTCAGTGCCCGCGCCCTGCCAGACACCGCCCGGCTCGCAGTCGTCGAGCGTCGGCACGACGATGCACGCTCCGTCGGCGAGACAGCAGGCGCCATCGGGGCAGTCGAACGTCGCGCACGCCGTGTCCGCGCCCTGCCACGTGCCGCCGGCGCCGGTGCAGTCGCCCTCCAGGTCTTCATCGGTGCACGTGCCGTCGTCGAAGCAGCACGCGCCGTCCGGGCAGTCAAACGTCACGCACATGGTGCCCGCGCCCTGCCACGTACCGCCGGCGGACGCGCAGGCCGACGCCGTGTCCTGATCCAGGCACGATCCATCGTCGAAGCAGCACGCGGCCTCGGCGCAGACGACGACCCCGCAGAGCGTGTCGTCACCCTGGTAGATGCCGCTCGCAGCCACGCAGTCGGTACCGCCGATCACTGTCTCCTGCGCGCACGTTCCGTCGAAGTTGCAGCACGCGCCCGGCTGCGGGCAGGTGACGCCGGCGCACTCGACGTCCGCCCCCTGCCAAGCGCCGCTCATGCCGGCGCACTCGGCGGCCGAGTCCGCGGGGACACACGAACCATCCGGCAGGCAACACGCGCCATCGGGGCACGTCACCGAGAGACAGTCCGTGTCATCACCCTGATAGGTGCCTCCCGCCACGACGCAGGCGGCGCCGCCGATCAGCGGGTCCTGGCTGCACGTCCCGTCATCGTTGCAGCACGCGCCCGGCTGCGGGCAGTTGACCACGGTGCACTCGACGCCCAACCCCTGCCAGACGCCGCTCACGCTGGCGCACTGGACGGCGGAGTCCGCGGCGGAGCACGAGCCGTCCGGCAGACAGCACGCGCCGGTCGGGCAGGTGACCGACCCGCACTCCGACGCCTGTCCCTGCCAGATCCCGCTCGCCGACTCGCAGTCGACCTGCGTGTCGCCGTCGTTGCACGTGCCGTCGTCGTTGCAGCAGGCGCCGGTGGGGAGCATCGCGGTGATGCCGGCGAAGTCCTGGTTGTTCAGCAGGTCGGCGTCGGCGCCGGGGTATGTCGCGGTCGCGAAGTTGGTGATGAAGCCTTGGAAACGCAGCACCTGATCGAGACTCGAACTCGCCACGTACAGGTTCCCGTCGGGCCCGAAGATCACGCCTCGAGCGCCGACGAGCCCGCCTCCGTTCGTGAAGGGACCGAGGAACTCTCCGGTCTGACCATCGATGCGATAGACCCCGGCGCCCGTGGGCCTCGCCGAGTAGAAGTCGCCGTCGGGGCCGAGTGTCAGACCGAAGACGATGGCGCCTTCAGCGAACACGTCGAGGAACATCCCCGTCGTGCCGTCGTATCGGAGGATCTGATCGGTGCCGTTGCTCTGGACGTACAGGTGCCCGTCGTCTCCAAACACCATCTCGGTTGGCAGCGTCAGGCCGCCGTCCGCGGCGGTGACGAACACGTCGATGAACCCGCCGGCGGTCCCGTCGAACCGCAGCACCTCATCGGTGCCACCGCTCGGCACGTAGAGGTGCCCATCAGGTCCAAACACGACGTCCTGCGGGTTGCTCAGCCCGTTACCGCTGGCAAAGACGTCGATGAATGCGCCCGTGACGCCGTCATAGCGCAGCACCTCCGCAGTCTCAAAGCTCGCCGCGTAGAGATGGCCATCATGCCCAAATGCGATTGCCGTCGGCGCGTCGAGCCCACCGGATCCAGCGGGTACGAAGTCGTCGATGTAGGCGCCCGTGCTGCCGTCGTATCGCTCGATCTCGTTCGAGAACCGACCCGTAACGTACAGATTCCCGTCAGAGCCGAACGCGATGCCCCAGGCGCTGCCGAGCGTACCGCCGCTCGTGAACGTGTCAATGAACGCACCCGTACCCGTCGCCGCGGCCGTGCCCGTGTCCACGGACGCACGGATCGCGAGCTGCACGCTTGCCGTGTCGACAACGGTTCCGATGTCCCACACACCGCTCGGCTCGTCGTACGTTCCTTGATCGATCGAGTCGACCTGCACGAACGTCACGCCGCTGGGCAACTGGTCCGTCACAAACACGTCCGACGCGAGCGTCGGACCGTCGTTCGTGACGGTGACCGTATAGACGATCTCGTCGTTCTCCTCGGGCATCGGGTCGTCGACGGTCTTCGTCACTTGCAGATCGGCGACGAGCGGCGATGGACAGTCGTTCAGGAGGATCGCAACGTGCCCGTGCGCGAGCACGGCTAGATCGAGGTCCGAATCACCGTCCAGGTCACCGATCGCTACGAAAGTCTGGAAGACGCCCGCACTGTAGCTGACGGCCGCTGAGAAGGTCCCATCGCCGACATTGAGATGAACCAAAACGTCAGCGCTGAACTGGTCCGCCACGGCGAGGTCTAGGTCAAGGTCGCCGTCAAGGTCGCCGATCGCTACGGAGAGCGGCGCGTTGCCCGCGCCGTAGCTGACGGCCGCAGCAAAGGTTCCGTCGCCGGCATTAAGGAGGATCGAAACGTCGTCGCTGGTCTGGTTCGCCACGGCGAAGTCGAGGTCCAGGTCGCCATCCAAATCTCCGATCGCAACGGACCTCGGCCGGTCGCCCGCGGCGTAACTGACGACCGCGGCGAACGTCCCGTCGCCGGCATTCAGGAGCACCGAAACGTCGTCGCTGTCGCTGTTTGCCACAACGACGTCGAGGTCAAGGTCACCGTCCAGGTCGCCGATCGCAACGGACCACGGCGCAGCGCCCACGCCATAGCTGGCGGCCGCGGCGAAGGTCCCGTCGCCGGCATTCAGGAGGACCGAGACGTCGTCGCTGTCGTTGTTTGCCACAACGACGTCGTCGTCAAGGTCACCGTCCAGATCACCGATCGCAACGGACCGCGGCGCGCCGCCCGCACCGTAGCTGGCGGCTGCGGCGAAGGTTCCGTCACCGGTATTGAGGAGGACCGAAACGTCGTCGCTGAGCCAATTGGCCACGGCGAGGTCGAGGTCAAGGTCGCCGTCCAGGTCGCCGATCGCAACGGAGAACGACCCGTCGCCCGCACCGTAGCTGACGGCCGCACCGAAGGTCCCGTTGCCGTTGTTCGAGAGGACCGAAACGGCATCGCCGACGTTATCTGCCACGGCGAGGTCGAGGTCAAGGTCACCGTCCAGGTCGCCGATCGCAACGGACCACGGCGCAGCACCCGCGCCGTAACCGGCGACGCCGGGGAAGGTCCCGTCGCCGGCGTTCGGGAGGAGCGACACGTTATCGCCTTGGTAGTTCGCCACGGCGAGATCGAGGTCCAGGTCGCCGTCCAGATCGCCGATCGCCACGGAGTTCGGCCCGTCACCCGCGATGTAGCTGACGGCCGCGGCGAAAGTCCCATCGCCGGTGTTCAGAAGGACCAAGATGACGTCGCCGCTCTCGTCCGCCACGGCGAGATCGCGGTCCAGGTCGCCGTCCAGGTCGCTGATCGCAACGGAGAATGGCCGGATGCCCGCGCCGTAGCTGACGGCCGCAGCGAAGGTCCCGTCGCCTGCGTTCAGGAGGATCGAAACGTTGTCGCCGTCAGAGTTCGCCACTGCAAGATCAAGGTCCGTGTCGCCGTCCAGGTCGCCGATCGCCACGGATCGTGGTGCGAAGCTCGAGGCGTAGGTGACGTCTACACCAAAGGTCCCATCGCCGCCGTTGAGAAGGACGGAAACGTCGTTGCTGAGGTTGTTTGCCACGGCGATGTCGAGGTCCAGGTCGCCGTCCAGATCGCCGATCGCCACCGATCGCGGTGCGGTGCCCACGGCGTAGGTGACGTCCGCGACGAAGGTACCGTCGCCGGCGTTCAACAGGATTGAAACCGTGTTGCTCAGGTCATTCGCCACCGCGAGATCGAGGTCCAGATCACCGTCCATGTCGCCGATCGCGACCGAATACGGTGCGTTCCCCACGCCGTAATTCACGGCCGCGGCGAAGGTCCCGTCGCCGACGTTCAGGAGGACCGAGACGTCATGGCTGACCTGGTTCGCTACCACCAAGTCGAGATCCAAGTCGCCGTCCAGGTCACCGGTCGCGACAAAACGCGGACCATCGCCCGCGACGTAGCTGACGGCCGCAACAAGGGTCCCGTCGCCGGCATTCAGAAGGACCGAAACATCGTCGCTGTTGCCGTTCGCCACGACGATGTCGGGATCCAAGTCGCCGTCCAGGTCGCCGACCGCAACGGACCGCGGCCCATCGCCCGCGCCGTAGGAATCAGGCGCGGCCGGAAAGCACGGCGGCTCGGCGCCGTTGGCGCCTCTAGTGGCCCACACTGCGAGCGCAATAGTGGCGACCAGCAGCACCGGCGCGGTGCGGCCGCGAGACGCGGCCATCAGATTGCACGGCGATCTATGCATTCGGGCACGCCCTCCGAAACCCGATCATCCAGAGAACCTGCGCGGAGCTCTCCTGAAGCTGATCGTCGATGGTGGCGCCGGCACGGATGTGCTCGCGGGAGGCCCCCGGGAAACGCGCGCGTTCGATGGTCGTCATCGTCTTTCTCGAGCTGCTGGCGGGACCTTCCCTCCGATGGTGATGACGCCCAACATAACGGGGCGGCGGGTGACGATTCCAGGGGATTCCGTGGACGGACGCGAGGAATCGCCCGGAAGGCCTTCGGATCCAATGGATATTCCTGGCGGACCTGCCGTCACGGACCCTCGGACGTGTCCACGAGCCCCGCTACGCGCTGCGCCTGCTCCGGTGTGAGCAGTTCGCTCAGCTTGCGGCGCGTGCGCGCGTTCAACTCGCTGCGCTCGGAGCGGTTGCGGCGGCGCTGCTGCCAATCGCCGGCGGCCTCGATGATGCGATCGCAGTACGCGTCATGGTCGCGGCGGTAGGCGAGGGAGATCTCGACGACGGCGTCGCGCTGCGCGCTCGACAGGTCTTCCATCGCAAGGGCCGTCTCCAGCGCGCCGTGCAGCGCCTGCTCGTCGAGGTAGACGTCCGGCCAGCCGGCGTGCTTGTAGGCGGAGGCGAACTGCTCGCGATACGGGCTCGGCAGCGCGGCGTCGATCGCGTCTCGTGAGCCGCGGTTGAGGGCGACGATGTGCCGCATGACGTCGACGAGGCGCGTGCCTGACCCGGTCATCTCGTCGTCGACCCGCATCCCCTTCGCCACGAGCCCGTCTTCCTCGTCCCATCGCAGGTGCCGGGACATGATCAGCGCGCGGTGCTCGTCGAAACGGCGCACGGCATCGAACGCCTCCTGGAAGGCCGTCGTCGCGGTCGTTTCATACTCCAGGAGCAGCGGGTCGATCTCCGCCGCGAGGTCGTCGGGCAGGTCGAGATCGCCGACGAGCTGCGTGAGGTCGACGCTCGCTCGCTCGCCTTCCCCGACTTCGCGCAGGCGGTTGTTGCCGAACACGAACAGGCCGTGGGGCTTCGGTGCCGCTACGGCGAGGAACATCTCCCGGCTGCGGGCACGCTCCAGGCGTTGGCGCGCTTCCGCGGGCAGGGCGTCCCCGAGCCCGACGGCGATCTGCTGGAAGAACCAGGCGTCGAGGGCGCGCACCGCGCGGGCGGCTGATCGCTCCTGCTGGAACAAGGCGCGGATGCAGTCCTCGGTCGGGACGATGGGCCGCCGGTCGGGGCCGACGACAAACAGGCTCGCACGGGCGACGCGCAAGGCGGCCAGTGCCCCGGTGTCGTCGAGAACGTCGAAGCGGTCGAGGTAGTCGTCGTGGAGCACGTCCGCGATGACCTCGTCGGACTCCGCGATGTCGAGCTGTCTCATCCACTGCATGAGCCGGCGCTTGGAGATCGGCCGGAGGGCATGACGGCCGGCGCCGAACTGCTCGACGAGCTGGTCCAGCGGGATGTGCTTGTAGTCGTACGTCACGATGCCGTCGGCCACCGAGACCGACGAGTGCAGCCCGCGCCCGAGCGTCGGGTCGACGCCGTCGGGATCGGCGGGGCGCTCGAGCGCGAGACGGCCCGGCAAGTGCTCGTCGAGCAGGGCCTGGAGCCGGTCGACGGTCTCGCGGTTGACGCGGGCGAGCCGTCGGTCCAGGCGCCGTTGCAGCACGTCGAACTCGGCGGGATCGTCGTAGACGTACGGGTCGTCAGCGCCGAGCATCATCTTGAGCGTGTGCGACGCGTTGGAGCGCCGCCGCGCGTCGGCGTTGTCGAGCATCTTGTTCAGGACGCGGTCGGTCGCGTCGCGGTAGGCCAGACGCTCCGCCTTCACCTCGCTCGCCAGGCGCGGGGGCAGATCGTCACGACCGAGGATACGCGCGATTTCCTTCGACGCCGGCCCGCGATCCGCCGAGATCCGCCGGTACAACGCGTTGAAGAAGCGCTTTCGCAGCGCGTCCTGCTGCGCCTCGTCGAGCAGCGGAAGCAGGGCCGTGTAGAGGCGGCGCTGCAGGTCGCCGATGAGCGCGGCCTTCGCGGCGAGGTTCGTCTGGGCGTCGCGGATGATCGTCGCCCGCGCGGTGAAGTCGCCGTGCTGCGGAGCATCGGGATCATCCGCGGCATCCGCCTCCGCCCGTTGCATCCGGAGCTGCTCGGCCATCGCCAGCCGGTACGCGAGCGCGTGCTCGTGCATGGCGCGGGCGGCACGGGCGAGGGCGCGCTCGTAGGTGTCCACCCGGGCGTCGGTCTCCGCGCGCACGTCGGTGGCGATCTCGTCGGCCAGATCCGCGTAGACCAGGCTCAGGTCGACGTCGAGCGCCGGGTGATAGCTCGTCTGCGCCGGCCCCTGGAGGTGCCTCGCTCGTTCCCGCGCGGCCCGGACCCACGGCAGGCGTTCGAGCTGCTCCTCGCTCAGCACCGCGGCCACCTGGTCGAAGAAACGCCCGTCGAGCGACCGGAGCGAGCCGTTCATCTTGCGCAGGTCGCGCACGATCTCCTGCTCGCTCTCCACGTCGTCGCTGATCTCGCTCGTGGCACCGCCGAAGTGCGTGTGCTCGTTGATGAACTCGGCGATCGCGCCGTCGCGCAGCGCCTGGTGCGTGTCGAGGTACTCCTCGTGCATCCGGTGCAGCTCCCGCTGCTGCTGCTCGCTCAGCTCGAGCGTCGCGGCGTACCGGTCGAGGTCCTTGCGGGAGATCGGATCGGCAACGACACCGTGGTCGACCTGAGCCGGCGCCCGTCCGGTGAAGGCGAGACACGCGAGACAGGCGATGAGGATCACCAGGCCCGAGCGAAACGTCCGCATGGATCGGTCTCCGTCGAGGTGGAACGGGTACACGATAGGTTAATCGGTATTGTGCCCGCGATCCCTGAGGTCAGGGGCGAATGCAGTTCAGACAAGCAGCAACCACTTGCGCGAGCCGGATTCCGGATGAGCGCTTCATCCCTCCAATCCGTGCCATCGTCCCATCGCAAGTGTCCTCCGACTCCCTACGCCCAATCCCCCGACGCCCAAACCCCGTCATAGATGGTTCGTCGGCTCGATTGGCGCTGGGAGTCCGAGGACACTCGCGATGGGTCCATGGCGGGGATTGGAGTGTCGGAGGATCTCCGGCGGTCGTGAAGTCCCCCCCGCCGCACGTCGTTACGCCTCATCTGAACGACATTCAGGTCAGGGGCACGGCAGGGGCCCCTCTCCCCGCCGCGCGGGGAGAGGGGGAACGGTTCCGATCATCAACAGGGCCCGAACCCGCCCAGCAGGATCAGCAGGTCCGCGAAGTTCACGTAACTGTCCTGGTTGAGATCGCCGGGGCACGGCTGGTTCTTCGTGCATCCTCCCCAGTTGCCCAGCAGCTCGAGGATGTCGCCGAAGTCGGTGACGCCGTCGAAGTTGACGTCCGTCGGGCACGGCAGCTCCGGCTCGCCGAGGATGACGGTGACGGAGCCCCCGTTCGGACCCTGCGGATCCTCGTTGGCGGTGACGATGTCGCTCAGGCCGTTGGCGTCGAAATCGCCGTTGCTGATGAACACCGGATCGGCGCCCACCCCCACCGACGTCGGCGGCTCGAACTCGAGACCGGCGCCCTCGCTTTGGAGACTCTCGAGCACCTGCACCGTCGGTCCCTCGAGCAGGTCGGTCGCGGTGAGCGCCAGGTCCATGTCGCCGTCACCGTCGAGGTCGACCATGTCCACCGACAGCGGCTCAGCGCCGACGAGCAGTTCGAGCACCGGGGTGAACATCACGCCGTCCCCGCTCCCGAACGACGATCCGTTGTTCTTGATCACGGTCGCCGTACCGTCCTTGCTATTCGAGCTGACGATGTCGTCGTCGCCATCGCCGTCGAGGTCGCCCGTCGCGAGGTCCGTCGGACCCTCGCCCGTGGGGACCTCGGCAACGACGGAGAAATCA
>JAAELP010000069.1 GCA_024226535.1 Planctomycetota bacterium
CCCGAGACCTGCCGCAACCCGATCGTCTCGCCGCCGGCGATCCGCAGGGTGGTGAGATTCGACTCGTTGACGCGCGCCGATTCCTCGGTCTGCGCGTTGAGGAACTTGCCCGGCGTGTACTCGAGCGCGACCACCTCCGCGTCGCACGGCGCGCGGTTCACGTGTACGTTCAGAACGCTCAGGAAGATCCGCACGATCGTCGCCGGGCCGTCCGTCGCCTCATGGTGGTCCACCTGCTCCACGGCGCTGACCGCGCCGTCGGCCGGGCTCAGCATGACGCCGGATGGGAGGTTCTGCGGGATGGTGCGGATCGGATCGCGGAAGAACGACACCACCGCGACCCAGATCACCAGCACCGGCAACACGGACCACCACGGGAAGAACCACGCCAGCAGCGCCGCCGCCACCACCGCGACGACGGTGATGATGAGCCACTCGCGGAGTCCGTAGCGGGTGAGGGGCAGGGTGTGCTTACTCCGACGACTTCCCGATGAACATCCCGATCAACCCGAAGACGATCGTGACGCCGATGAGGCCACCGACCCACATCCAGATGTTGTCGGAGAACCGCATCGCCAGCTCCGACGTCGCGCCGAAGATGCCGACGACCACGATCATGCCGACGCAGATGAGCGACGCGAGCGCGCCGATCATCAGCCCGATGCCGAGACCGGAACCGGTGCCGTCGTAGGCTTCCATCATGACGGGCATCGCCGCGATCCCCGCCGTGGCCGTCGCTTCCTCGGCGGCCGGCTCGGCCGCCGCGGCCTCGAACAGCCCCGAAGCGTTGGTCGGAATCTCGATATTCTCCTCGCCGGAGTAGACCTCTTCGAGAAGCTCGGCGCCAAGCGACGTGTCGTCGGACTCACGCGTCAGGTCGAGCAGGCCACTGCCGGAACCGATGGCCTCGAGGTTCATCTCGTCGTCGGAGACGTCGGCGACGCGCGTCTGGTCGGTCTCCTCGTCCTCGCCGCCGTGGTCGGTGTCGAAGACGGAGATGCCGGTGCCGGTGCCCTCGGCCGAGTCGGTGAGCGGAACGCCGGAGCCGCTGAGTCCGGCGCTGGTGCCGGCGGTGCTGCCGGTGAGGCCCAACTCGGAACTGCTCAGGCCGAGGCCGGAGCCGCCGGCGGTGTCTTCGAGTTCCAGGTGCACCTCGTCCGTCTCCTCGTCACCGGCGAGGAGATCGATCTGGTCCACCTTGAACATGAGCTTGTCGCGATCGCGGAACTCCTGGACCTGCCCGGTGTTCGCCATCTCGCGAACCTCGTCCTCGGACTTGCCGAGCTTCTCGCAGACCTCCTCGATCGTGTAGAACATCTTGGCCATGGGGCCTTGCCTCCGAGGGCTTGAGCTCGTGACACCGCCGGCCGGACGGAACACCGACCAGCCGGAAGCCCTACGCTAGCCGGGGCCGTCGGCCACGGCAACAGTCAGGCCCAATGGCCGCCCCGTAAATGGTGACAGTCACCATTTGCATGCCATTCGCGGGGTTTCAAAAACTTCTGAAAGTCAGTGGCGGTGCGTCCGGGTCGTCGCTATGGTCATGGCGCCATGCCGCGCAGGAACGAAGACCGAGCCCCGGAATCCCCGACCGCCGACGCCCTCCGCGAGGCACGGGAGCGGTTCGTCGCCCTCTGGGGCCAGATGGGCTCGACGTGGGGCATCCCGCGCACGATGGCCCAGGTGCACGCCCTGCTGTTCATCGCGGGCGAGCCACTGAACACCGACGAGGTCATGGAGGGCCTGGGCATCAGCCGGGGCAACGCGTCCATGACGCTGCGCGGCCTCGTGGACTGGGGCATCGTCTCGCGCGTCCACCGTCGCGGCGACCGCAAGGAGTACTTCGTCGCCGAACAGGACGTCTGGAAGATGTTCCGGACCATCCTCGCCGAACGAAAGAAGCGAGAGCTGGACCCGCTGCGCGAGGAACTCTCCGCATGCCGCGGCCGCACCGAGCGCATCGCCGGACGCAAGCTCGACTCCGAGGCGGCGAAGCTCCGAGCCCACAACGACCGTCTCGATCGCCTGATCGAGTTCATGCGTATCGTCGACTCCATCAGCCAGCGTTTCAGCGGACCCGGCGGCAAGGGCCTCGAGATGGCCGCGAAGCTGCTGGATCGCGCATCCTGACCGATCACGACCATGACCCGCACCGTCCCCGAGCCCGCCGCTTTCGACCCCCGCGCCACCCATCCCGGGATCGAGCTGCGCTGGACGGCGACGGTGCGCGGTACGGGCGATCGGCCGGGCTTGCAGCGCCGCACGCTCGTCGTGACGCTCTCGCCCGTCGACCGGGAGCACGCGGTGCTGGAAGCCTGGATCGAGACGCCGCACGGGCTTCGTCCGGTGGTCGCGCGGCATCCGGTGGTGTGCCCGAACTCGGTGCACGACGGCTTCCTGCATGCGGACGCGGTGATCGACGGACGACGCGTCCTCGCCGTCTCCCTGCCGCTGGACATGGACGCCGGCCCGCCTCCGCGGCTGCGGTCGGTCATGTTCATCCAGAGCGCCCTGCTCGCCGACGCCGGCTTCGCGCCGGGCGGCTTCGATCCTCCCACCGCGCGGCTTCGCAAGGCGAAGATCGACGCGGTGTCGGCATAGCGGCGGGCTGCTCGGTGTCCGTCGTCCTTGCCATCGAGGTCTCGCAACGGGTCGGGGGCCTGGCCCTGCGCGGTGCCGACGGCTCGATCCACGTCGAGTCCATCGCCGAGGACCGCCGTCACGACGATGTCCTGCTGCCCACCGTGGACCGGCTGTTCGCCTCCGCGGGGCTGCGTCCGGAGAACCTCGACGCCGTCGGCGTCTCCGCCGGGCCCGGGGGCTTCACCGGACTGCGTATCGCCGTCAGCGCCGCCAAGATGATGGCCCTCGCCCTGGGCGCCCGCGTGGTCGCGGTGCCCTCGGCCCTGGTCGTCGCCGAGAGCCTCGACGCCGACGCGGTCACCGGTGACACGATCCTCGTTGCGCTGGCGTCGAAGCGCGACACCTGCTGGGCCACGGTTCTCACCCATGACGGCGCGCACTGGCGACCGCGTGATCTCGGACGTCTCGTCACCGCGGAGGCTGCGCCGCTGGACGGCGTGGCCGCCGTGCTCGCCGATCGCTTTCTCCCCGAACCGATCCGCGCGCGGTGCGCAGCGCTGCCGTTGGACGTTCTCGAACCTCGCCTGGATCCCCGCGCATGCCTCGCCGTGACGGAACGCATGCTCGGATCCGGCGAGACGACCGATCCCCTCGAGCTTGCGCCGATCTATCCGCGTCCCCCCGAGGCGGTCACGCTCTGGAACGCGCGTCACGCGCGTCCAAGCCGGTAACCAACGCGTTCTTCGTCCCATAAGCCGCGGGTTCCCGTCTGCGCGGGCGGGCATGGTGCCGTCGCGACCTCCTGAGGGGCCCGCGCGTGGCCGGCGGTGAAGTCGTCCGCCGCCGCGACCGATGACAAGCTCGGCTGTTTAGGGAGTTTACGCGCTACGGAACGGCGCACGCGCGGCCCAACGGAGGGGAGAAAAAGGTAATGGCGAAGAACAACGGCGCGTCCAGCTGGGCGGCGAAGCAGGTATTCACCACGGGAGAGGCGGCGGAGGTCTGTAACGTCTCGCAGCAGACCATCATCCGCTGTTTCGACAGCGGCCGGCTCCAGGGCTTCCGGGTGCCTGGATCGCGCTTCCGCCGCATCCCGCGGGCGGAGCTGCTCCGCTTCATGAAGACCAATGAGATCCCGACGGACGCGCTGGAGAGCCTGACCAAGCGCATCCTCGTCGTCGACGACGACGAGAAGATCATCGAGCTGTTCCGCGACATGTTCGGTCCGGACGATCGCTTCGAGCTGAAGACCGCGGGCACGGGTTACGACGCGGGCCTTCTCACCGAGAAGTTCCGCCCGCACCTCGTGCTGCTGGACTTCATGCTCCCGGACATCAACGGAAACCTCGTCTGCGATCGCATCAAGTCCAACGCCGACACGTCGGACACGAAGGTGGTCATCGTCTCAGGCGTGGTGAACCAGGAAGATATCGACGAGCTCATGGCCAAGGGTGCCGACGCCTTCGTGAAGAAGCCGTTCGACGTCCGGGAGCTCATGCAGCAGGTCGAGGATCTGCTCGAGGTGTAGCAGTTCCATGCGAGGCGAGGCGACCCAAGGCGGCTCCGCCCGCGCCGATCGAATCGAGCTGATCCTCGAGGAGCTTGAGTCGCTCCCGACGCTCGGCGCGATCGCGGTGCGCCTGCTCGACCTGACCGCGGACGAGACGTCCGACGTCAACGAGGTCATCGAGCTCGTCGGATCGGATCCGGCGCTGGCGAGCCGTGTGCTCAAGATGTGCCGCGGTCACGAGCGCGGCCGCGCCGCGAACGTCACGTCCATCGATCGCGCGGTGCTGCTGCTCGGCTTCGACGCCGTGCGCTGCGCGGTGCTGTCGGTGCAGGTCTTCGAGCTGCTCGACTCGCGCGGCAGCCTTGCCGGCGAGCACCGCGGCGAGCAACCCGTCTTCGACCGCGAGGGGTTCTGGATGCACTCCCTCGGCGTCGCGGTGGCGAGCCAGAAGATCGCGGCCCTCGGAACGCTCACGGGCGAGATCCGTCCGAGCGAGGCGTTCATGGCCGGCCTCCTGCACGACATCGGCCAGCTCGTGCTCCACGTGCTGCTGCCGGAGAGCTTCGACCAGGTCTGCCGCGTCGCGGAGACGCACTGCGCGTCGCTCGACCGCGCCTGCCGGCAGATCATCGGGATGGACACGCATACCGCGGGGAAGCGTCTCGCCGAGCACTGGGGGCTGCCGCCGTCGCTCGTCGACGTGATCTGGCTCAACGGCCAACCGCTCCAGGCCGTGCCGCAGGTCCCGCACCGCGGCCTGATCTCGGTCGTGACGCTCGCCGACGCGCTCGTGCGCAACCGGTACATCACGTCCGGCGCGCACTGGTCGCGCAACGAGAACCTCGGCACCCTCGCCGCTCCCGTCGGCGTGACGACCGAGCAGCTCGAGGTGGCGGTCGCGGGCCTGCACGACGAGGTCGCCCGGCGCGCCGATGCGGTCGGGGTGAAGATCCACCACGAGCCGGGCGTGCTCCTGCGTTCGATCGGCCGCGCCAACGAGTCGCTTGCCCGCGCCAACGCCGGAATGCGACAACGCGAGCGTCTCGCGCGACGCCAGGCGCGCTCGATCCGCGCGATCAAGACGTTCCACGACTCGCTTCCCGGGGCGCGAACAACCCCCGAAGTGCTCGGCCGCATCGCGCGCTCCGTCCCCGACGTCCTCGAGACGCCGGTCGTCGCCGCCCTGTTCGAGGCCCCCGAGGCCGACGGGTGGCGGCTCATCCGGTTCACGCCCGGGTACCGCCCGATCGGGAGCCGGATCATCAAGGCACCCGACAACGCGATCGCCCTCGACGCGCTCGTGCGCGACATTCGCTCCACCGCGCCGGTCGTCGGCCTGCTCCCGTGGCTGCGCGACGAGCTGCCCGCCGGCACCGAGCTGGATCCGCTCCGCGTGCTTCCCCTTCAGCCCGCCGGCGCCGGCGCCGCGTTGCTGCTCATCGACGGCGGGGTCGGCGGCGAGTGCGAGGACCTCACCGAGTTGGAGGGGCTCATCGGGTGCTGGCAGGCGGCGCTCTCCGCCGGCGCGAACCACGACAGCGCAGCGCACCTCGCCGAACAGCTCGCCGAGGCCAACCGCCAGATCCACGAGACGCAGGAAGCGCTGTCACGCAGCCGAACGCTCGCCACGCTCGGCGAGGTTGCGGCCGGCGCCGCGCACGAGATGAACAACCCGCTGACGATCATCTCCGGCCGAGCGCAGCTCCTGGTCTCACGACTCGAAGAGGTGGGGCACCGCGACATGGCCCAGGAGATCGCGACCCAGTCCCACCGCCTCAGCGACATGATCACCGCGCTCCGCTCCTTCGCCGAGCCGATCGTGCCGCGGATCCGGGGCATCGATCTCACCCGCCTCGTGGTGGAGGTCGTGCAGAGGCGGCTTCCGGCGTCACCGCAGCGGCAACCACAGGTCGACACGATCTTTACGGACGTTCTGCCGCTCGTGCACACCGATCCGGACCTGCTCGCCAAGGCGCTCGCGGAACTCGTCGCCAACGCCGTGGAGGCGAAAGGATGCCGGCATATCGAGCTGCGCGTTCAAATCGACCCCCTCGATGACCGATTGAAGATCGAGGTACGGGACGATGGCGAGGGCTTGAGCAAGCACGCGCTCCAGCACGCTTTCGACCCGTTCTTCAGCGACCGGCCGGCCGGTCGCCAGCCGGGCCTCGGCCTGGCGCGGGCCCGCCGCTACGTGGACGCGCACGGCGGGCAGATCACGCTCGTGAACGCGCCGACGGGCGGGGCGATCGCGACGATCTGGCTTCGCCGATGGCGCGGCCCCGACGAGGATTCGGAGACCGGGATGGCCCGGAGTCGGAGCGGTGAGGAGACAGCAGCGCATGGCGTCACGTGAAACCGATCTCGTTGAAACCGCTTCCGCGATCACCGGCCCCGAGCCCGCGAAGGTGCTCATCGTGGGCGGCGATCCCGAGTTCCGCGTCAACCTCAGCCACGTCTTGAACGAGCGCGATCACCTATCGACGCACGTCAACCGCTACGACGAGGCACAGGCCGCGCTGGGCAAGAACCGCTACGACGTGATCCTGCTCAACCCGAAGCTGCCGGACGGCGACGGTCTCGACCTGGCGCGTTTCGTGCACCAGCGGACACCGTGCACGAAGACGATCGTCTTCTCCGACACCAACTCGTTCCCCGTCGCCGTCGAGGCGCTCCGCTCCGGCGCGGTGGACTACATCCGCTCGTCGGCCGGGCTCGACGAGTTCAGCGCCCGCGTGGAGACGGCGTTCGAGAAGTGCCGTAGCGACCGTCGCCGCGACGATCGCCTGCGTCGTCTCCAGCGGCTCTGCCAGGAGCTGAACACGGCGCGCGAAGAGATCTCCGACCAGGTCGACACGCTCTGCAACGATCTCGCGGACGCCTACCAGGACCTGACCGACCAAATGGGCGAGGTCGCCATGGCCAGCGAGTTCCGCACGCTCCTGCGCCAGGAACTGGACATCGAGGATCTCCTGCGCACGACGCTGGAGTACCTGCTCGCCAAGACGGGGCCGACGAACGCCGCCGTGTTCCTGCCGGACAGCGATCACCTCTACAGCCTCGGCGCGTACGTGAACTACGACTGCCCGCGCGACTCCATCGACCGCCTTCTCGATCACCTCTGCCACGCGATCTGCCCGCAGATGGCGGACGAATCGGAGCTCGTGGCATTCAGCGACGCCGACGAGTTCGCCGAGTGGATGGGCATCGACGGCGGCCTGCTCGCCGAATCGCAGGTGATCGCCTTCGCCTGCCGCCACAAGGGCGAGTGCCTCGCCATCTTCGTGCTGTTCCGCAACCTCTCGACGCCGTTCGAGCCCACGCTCGCCGGCACGCTCGACGTGCTCCGCGAGATCTTCGCCGAGCAGCTCGGGCAGGTGCTCGCCGTGCACCACCGCGCCACGCCGCAATGGCCGCGCGAGGCGGACGACGGGTTCGACGACCTGGATGACTACGGGTTTGGGTTCGGCGGCGGGGGTGGTGGTATCGCGGCCTGACCGCCCTGAGAATTCACATTCCGGAATTCGAAATCCAGAATCCGCAACCCCAAATCCTTGATCCTCAATGCGGCAATACGCCATTGTGAATCAAGGATCTGGCGTTGCGGATTGCGAACTGCGGATTCTGAAATCCGGATTTGGTCTAGGCGCCGACCGGCTCGCGCGCACCCTGCCGCGTTGTGCCGCGGCGCCGGGGCGTGATCTCCGGCACCACCCCACCCACCACGCGCACCCCGTCGGCCCCGACGAGATCCCGCAGACGCTCCAGCAGCACAGCGTCGGGAACGACGCGCACCGACCCCGGCTTCAGCGTGACGCGCCGACCCCCGGTACGCAGGTGCAGCGTCACCTCGACGGCCCGCCCCTCCGTCCCGCCGGGGGTCGCGCCGGCCTGCTGAAGCACGCCGGCGACCATCTGCATGCGTGACACGAGCGGTTCGTCCGTCGGCTCGTCCACGAAGGACAGCTCGAGGCCGCGGGCAAGCTGGCGAGCGGCGTCCTCGGCGCGGATGACCTGGTCGACGATGATCTGCGCGCTGCCGCGCGTGTGATCGATCCGCCCGGCGAGCAGGACGATCGCGCCTTCCTGGAGCTGCGCCGCCTCCCGGGCGAAGACGTCGGAGAAGACGACGCCGTCCATGGAGCCCTGGCGATCCTGGATCGTGATCATCGCCATCTTCTGACCCGCGGACCGACCGTTCTTGACGACCGTCAGCCGGACACGCGTCAGGATGCCGCCCAGCACCGCCGCCCGCTCGTTGGGGACGTTCGCGGCGCGGCGCGTGTCCACCGAACAGAACTCGCGGAGCATCTGCTCGTGCATGTCGAGCGGGTGACCGGAGACGTGGATGCCCAGCGTCTCCTTCTCGCCCGCGAGCGTCGTGAGCTGGTCCCACGGCGGCACGTTCGGGAGCCGCGTCTCCTCCGGCGGCGGGGCGGCCGACGGCTCCGGCGTCTCCGTCGCCGCAGCGGCGCCGAACATCGACATCTGCCCGCTGCGCCGGTCCTCCGCCGCCTGCTGCCCAAGCGCGATCGCGTCGTCGATCGTGGCGATGACCGCGGAGCGCTTGTCCGTGCCGTGCAGCGCATCGAACGCCCCGCTCTTGACCAGCGCCTCGATCGTCGCCTTGTTCGCCACGCGCGAGCTGACGCGCTCGCAGAAGTGGAAGAACGAGCGGAACGGTCCGTTCTCGTCGCGCTCGGCGATGATCCCGGCGATCGCGCTCTTGCCTACGCCCTTGATCGCGCCGAGTCCGAACCGCACGTGCCCGTGCAGGTTGTCGCGGGGCTCGTCCTCCTCGAAGACGACGGAGAACGCGGCCCGGGACCGGTTGAGTTCCGGTGGGAGCACCGTCACGCCCGCGTGCGGGTGCTCGTCGGTGTGATCGGGGAAGACGGTGTGCCGGCAGTCCTCGAGATACGGCGCCCAGTCCTCGATCTTGCGGGCACCGCTCTCGTAGGTGAGCACGGCGGCCATGTACTGGGCGGGGAAGTACGTCTTCAGGTACGCGGTCTGGTAGGCGATGATCGCGTAGCCCGTCGAGTGCGACTTGTTGAAGCCGTACCCGGCGAACTTGAGGATGAGGTCGAAGAGGTCGTTCGCCTTCACCTCGGTGAGACCGCGCTCCTTCGCGCCCTCGATGAACCGCGGTCGAGCCGCGTCGATGACGCGCTCTTTCTTCTTGCTGATCGCCTTGATCAGGCCGTACGCCTCCCGGAGCGGGATGTCGCCCAACCCGTGGACGATCTGCATCACCTGCTCCTGGTAGACCATGATCCCGTGGGTCTCCTCCGTGTACCCATCCACGATCGGGTGCACCTTCGGCACCGGCTGCCGACCGTGCTTGCGCATGCAGTACTCGGGAATCAGGTCCATCGGCCCCGGCCGGAACAACGCGTTGGCGGCGATGAGATCCTCGAGGCGGTCCGGGCGCATGTCCGCCAGCAGCTTGCGCATGCCGCCGGATTCGAACTGGAAGATGCCCGACGTGTCGTGCCGGGCGAACAGTTCGAAGACCTTCGGATCGTCGTAGCGCAACCGGTCGAGATCCAGCGGGTGCGGGCCGTCGTCGCCCGGCGCGCGGCCGACCGCGTGCCAGATCGCTTCGTCGGGCAGGCCGTCCCGCACCAGCCGCAGCGCCAACTCGATCGTCGAGAGCGTGCGCAGCCCGAGGAAGTCCATCTTGAGCAACCCGACGCGCTCGCACGTGGGCCCGTCCCACTGCGTGACGACCTCCTCGCTGCCCGACGTGCGGCAGAGGGGAACGATGTTCTCCAGCGGCTCCGTCGCCACCACCACGCCGGCGGCGTGGATCCCCGCGTGCCGCGCGTGATCCTCCAGCGCCCGCGCCGTGTCCACGACGGCGCGCACGGCGGCGTCGGCCTCGTACGCGTCGCGGAAGTCCGGCTCCTTCGCCAGCGCCGCATCGAGACGGATGTTCAGCTCCGCCGGCACGAGGTTCGCGAGACGCTGGCCCTCCGCGGGCGGAAGACCGTTGACGCGGGCGACGTCCTTGATCGCCTGTTTCGCCTTGAGACGGCCGAAGGTCACGATCTGCGCGACGTAGCCGTATTTCTCGCGGACGTAGTTGATCACGTCCGCGCGGCCGTCCTGGCAGATGTCGATGTCGATGTCCGGGTACTCGCTGCGATCGGGATCGGTGAAGCGCTCGAACAGCAGCCCGAACTCGACCGGGCACGCGTGGGAGAGGCCCAGCACGTAGCCGACCATCGTGCCCACGCCCGAGCCACGAGCGCCGGCGGGAATGCCGCGCTGCCGCGCCCAGTTCACGAAGTCCCAGACGATCAGGAAGTACGCGCTGATCCGCTTGTCGGCGAGGATGCCCAACTCGCGGTCGAGACGCTCTCGCTTCGCGTCGTCGAGACCGGCGTCGCCGTACCGCCAGATGGCGCCGGCCTCCGCGAGCAGGCGCAGCGCGCCGTCCCCCTGCGCCTCCAGCTCGCCCGCGGATTCCGTGTCCTGCTGGCGGTCGTACGGCTCGAGCCGGAAGCGCGAGCAGAACGCCTTGTACCACTCCGTGGATCCCCGCGGATGCTCGCTCTCGAACGCCTCCACGAGCCGGCGTGATTCAATCGCGTCTTCCGGCAGCGCGCCGTCCTCGAACCCGATCCGAACCACCGGGGCATGGTTCGCGGAGAAGTCGAGCTCGACGTTGCAGCGATCGGCGATGCGGGCGGCGTTCTCCGTCGCCTCCGGAAGATCCTCGAACGCCTCGACCATCTCCTCGGCGCTCTTGAGGTAGAGATCCGGCGAGTAGCGCAGGCGCGACGTGTCGGTCTTCACCTTCTGCATCGAGATGCAGCAAAGGCTGTCGTGGAACTCGTAGTCTTCGGCGAGCAGGAAGTGGACGTCGTTGTCGCCGACGAGCGGCAGGTCGAGCTCGCGGGCAAGCTCCACGAGGTGCGGATTGATCCGGCGCTGCTCGTCGACGCTGTGACGCTGGAGCTCGATGTAGAACCGCGGCTGACCGCGCGTGTTCGCGGAGAACGTGTCGCGGTGCCAGGTCGCCTCGGCGCGGGCCGTCTCGTAGTGATCGCGATTGCCGGTCTGCACGAACTGGAGCAGGTGGTGGGCGATCGAGCTGCCGAGGTGCCCGTTGATCGCGATGACGCCGTCGGACCACTGGGCGAGCGTCGTCTTGTCCATCCGTGGCTTGTAGTAGAAGCCGTTGAGGAACGCGTCGGAGCTGAGACGCATGAGGTTCCGCCAGCCGGTCTCGTCCTCGGCGAGCAGGACGAGGTGGAACCCGCCGTCGGCGATGCCGGTGGGCTTGCGCTCCGTGCGGTCGCCCACCGCGACGTACGCCTCGATGCCGAGGATCGGCTTGATCCCCGCCGCCCGCGCCTTGGTGTAGAACTCGACCGCCCCGTGCAGGTTGCCGTGATCGGTCACGGCCACCGCCTCCATGCCGAGTTCGGCGACGCGGGCGATGAGCCGGTCGATCCGGTTGCCACCGTCGAGCAGGGAGTACTCCGAGTGCAGGTGCAGGTGCGCGAAGCGGGGCCGCTGCCCGCCCGCGACGAGCGCCTCGCTCGACGCAATATCTTGTGGATTCATCGACGCTGGTTCCATGCCATCCCCTACCGGTCGTGGTCCGCCCGGACACCGGGGCCCGACGACGCATGGTACGGGGCGGGCCCACCGCCGACCACGAGTCGTCAGAAGACCCCCATGCCACCCCCCGCCCCCCTGGGGGGGGGCGCAACGAGCGGCGCAACGAGCGGCGCAACGAGCGGCACACGAGCGGCACACGAGCGGCGCAGCGTGAATCGCGGGGGGCGTCCTCCCAATGATCCGGCGTGCAGGCCACCACCTACCATGACCCCGCCGTGAGCATGCGCCGCATCACCGTCATCGCCCGTGAGGGTTCCCGCCGCGCCGCCGGAGCCTGGGATCACGCGAACGCGCAGCCGAGCTGGATCCTGCGGACGGTTCTCGCGGTGCTCTTCCTGCTGCTGGCGATCCCGCTGCTCGTGGTCGTGCTCATCGCGATCGCGGTGGTGACGGTGCTCTTCGTGATCCTCGCCTTCGTGAACCGAGCGCTTACGGCGCTGCGCAACCTCGTCGCCCCCGGGCGGGATGACGAGGGACGGGAGAACGTGCGGGTGATCCGGCGCGACTGACCCACCGGGATCGTCGCGTCTACCGGGTCTCCAGGTCGACGACCTCGAGCCACGCCTCGCGCATCGAACGGGTGACGGGCCCGACCGCGCCGTCGCCGATGCGCTCGCGCTCGAGGGCGACGACGGGCAGCACGCCCCAGCTCGAGTTGGTCAGGAAGATTTCGTCCGCCTCGAACAACCCGTCGGCGGCGATCGGGCGCCGGTGCACCGGCACCCCGCGCTCGTCGGCAAGCTCAATGATCGTCGCGCGGGTGACGCCGGGGAGCACGGGTGACGGGTCCGCGTCCGGCGCCGTCTCGCCACGCGCCGGCGGCGTGTGAAGCGCGCCGTCGCGCACCATGAACAGGTTGCTGACGCAGCCGCCGGCAACCTCGGCGGCGATCGTCAGCCAGACCGCCTCCGCCGCCTGCCGCGCCGCGGCGTCCTGGAGCATGCGGATCCGCGGCCAGTAGTTCAGCGTCTTGTGTCCAGCGTTGGGCTCCCACGGGTTCGATCGCGCGGCGGCAAAGACGGTCTTCACGCCCGCTTCGAAGAACGCCGCGGGGTACTCCGTCGGCGGCTGAACGACGATGAGGATCGTGGGGTCCTGCGGGTGGCGGTGCTCGGACTGGAGCAGGTTGAGATCGCCCCCGGTGACGGTGAGCCGGACACGGCCCTGGTCGGTTTCGTTGGCCTCCAGCGTGCGCTGCACGGCCTCGGCGAGCGGGCCCGTGCGCAAGCGCTCGCTCAGGCGCAACTCCCCGGCGGACGCCTCCAGCCGGTCCAGGTGCGCGTCGATGCGGAACACCCGCCCGTTCCGCGCGAGCATCGTCTCGAAGAGCCCGACGGCGTGCTGAAAGCCCGCGTCGAACGCCGAGACCCGGACGCCGTCGCGCGGCACGAACTCACCGTTGAGCCAGACGAGCATGGGCGCATCGTAGCCGATCGACCCGATCCGACACGCTCACTCGGGAATGGGATCGGCGTACAGCACGTACGTACTCGAGGTGCTGAACGGGCGATCCAACGCCATCTCGATCGTCGAGGTGAACGGGTACGGAACGTCGGGGCGGGCGTTGTTGATGCGGACGATCTCACCGCCGACCTGGTTGCCGTTCTCGTCGAAGAACGTGATCGCGACACCGATGTTCCGCACGTCGCGGTTCGCGTTGAGCACGCTTCCGGAGATCGTCATCCGGCCGTAGTCGATCTCGACGCTGGGGCCACCCGGGCGGAAGTAGAGCCCGATGAACGGGTCGTAGTCCACGCGGGTGGGGTTCGTCTCCCGCGTGTGATACGAGAACGCCATCCGGCTGGCGAAGACGTCGAGGCCGAGGGAGCCGAAGCCCGCCTTGCGGTAGCGGTTCTCCCAGTCCGCCTCGGCCCGATCGCGGTCGCGCTGCTCGCGGGCGACCCGCTGCCGCTCACGCTGATCGGCCCGGCGCTGATCACGTCGCTCGCGGTTCGCCTCCGCCTCGCGCCGGCGGGCGTCGCGTTCGGCGAGTTCGCGGACCGCGCGGTATCGCGCGAAGTCCGCGCCGAACTGGTCGTGATCGGCGATGAACTGGCGCAGCTCGTCGCGCTCGTTCGTGGCCTGGGCGGCGCGGAGCTGGGCGTCGGCAAGCTGGCGTCGAAGCTGGTCCACCTCGCCCCGGAGGCGGGTGACCTCCTCGACGATGATCATCACCGTCTCGTCGTCGCCGAGCGCGGGCATCGGGCGTTCGGTGTCGTTCTGCGCCGAGCTGCGGGTCATCGGCACGACGAGGAGGATCAGAACGAGCGTGAGGGCGCGAGCGCGGTACATGGGGTGCTCCTTGTCTGTTCCTCAGGAAGCTCTCGGCGCCGCCGGCTGTCGGAAAATCGGCACTCCGGGTGTACCGGCGGGGGGTCAGCGGTCCGCCATCGCCTCTTCGGCGAGCCGCTCCCGGATCGCGTTGGCGCGATCGACCAGCTCGGCGCGGCCCGCCTCGACCTCCGTCTCCGCGGGCTCCAGCTCGAAGTGCCAGTCGAAGTGGCTGGTCAGCTCCAGCGGCAGCACCTCGGCGACGAGATCGAGGCCGACGTTGTCCCACCAGGGGGGCATGGCGTCGCCGGAGGTGAGCAGCGCCTCGTAGCCGTCGCGCACGAGCCGCACGTCATACGTCCCGTAGTGGACGAACTCGACGTCCACCGGCGTCCGCCCGATCTCGCGGTCGTTCAGCCACACGAGCGCGCCGGACGGCTCGGAGGTGATCTTGATCGTGCGCTGCACGCACCCCGGGACCGCGGCGAGCAGAATGACGACGATCGCGACGACGAGAACCGGTCGTGGAGCCATGGTGGTATTCTACGGGCCGCCGATGACCACCGCGCTCCACGACATCCTCGGCCAGGACCGCGCCCTGGACGTCATCCGGCGTGCGATCGCCAGCGGTCGTCTTCACCACGCGTGGATCTTCCACGGCCCGCGGGGGATCGGGAAGTTCACGACGGCGACGGCCCTGGCGAAGATCCTGCTGGACCCCGCGGCGCGTGTCGGCGTCGACCCGGAACACCCGGACGTGCTCGCCGCCGAGCCCGGCGGTCGCGCCGCCACGCTCGTCGACGCGGGCACCCATCCCGACCTGCACGTGATCCGCAAGGAGCTGGCGTTGTTCTCCGAGAACCCGCAGCTCCGCGCCCGCAAGCTCTCCAACATCCCGCTCGACGTGCTCCGCGAGCACATGATCGGCGGCAAGACGGGCGACGACCGGCAGCACGAGGCGCCGGCGTACCGGACGGCCGCCCTCGGTCACAACAAGGTGTTCATCATCGACGAGGCCGAGCTGATCGACCAGTACGGCCAGAACGCGTTGCTCAAGACGCTCGAGGAGCCCCCGCCACAGACGTTCATCTTTCTCGTGACCGATCGCGCCGAGCGCCTGCTCCCGACGATACGCAGCCGTTGCCAGCTCGTGCGTTTCGCACCGCTGGTCGAGGCGGCGATGGAGACGTGGTTCGACCGGGCGCAGTTGGAGGTCTCGCCGGAGCAGCGCGCGTGGCTGGAGTGGTTCGCCGACGGGGCGCCGGGGATTGCGCTGCTCGGGGCGACGTACGGCTTTCCTCGATGGCAGGAGACGCTCGACCCGATGCTGCGCGAGCTGGCGCGCGGCGAGTTCCCCGTCGCCATGGGCGCGGCACTCGCGGAGCTCGTCGAGGAGTACGCGACGGCGTGGGTGAAACGCAACGCGAACGCCTCGAAGGATGCGGCGAACAAGGACGGCGCCCGCCACGTGATCGCGCTGCTCGCCGCCGTTGCCCGTCGGCGGCTCGGCGAGACATGCGCCGACGAGGCCGAAGCGGCGCCGTGGATGGCGGTGATCGACCTGCTCCGCGAAGCGGAAGCCCAGCTTCGTTCCAACGTGAACATGAAGCAGGTGCTGGAGAACCTGGTGGTGCAGTGGGCGCGCGTGTGCGCGCCGGTCGGGGCATGAACGCCCATTTCAATCCGGATTTCGAACTTCACAGTCCGCAGTCCGAAACCCCAGATTCTTGATTCACGATTCCCAATGAGCAATCGGGACTGGTGGATCGTGGATCAAGGACTTGGGGTTTCGGATTGCGGATTTCGGATTTCGGATTCCGAAGTCAGGAGGCCGCCCATCGTGTCGACTGGGCGTCGCGAGACGATCCACAACCCCACCGCCCCCGAAACGACCAGCAGGATGCTCAGCCACTGACCGCGGCTGAGGCCCGCCCACACTTCGACGCCCACGTCCGGCTGGCGGAAGAACTCGCTGGCGATCCGCAGCACGCCGTAGCCGATGAGGAACCACGCCCCGATCACGCCCGGGCGCCGCGGCTTCAGTCACGCGACGACGAGCACGAGCGCCAGCAGCGGCCCGTCGGTGACCATTTGGATGAGCTGCGACGGGTAGAACGCCGTGAGCAGGGGGGCGATCGCCGTGCGCACCGCCTCGTCGCCGGCCTGAACCATCCGGATGAGGTCGTCCACCGCGCCGTACAGCCCCGCGGCGGCGCGGCGGCTGCCCTCGGCGTCGGCCGGGTTCGCGGCGGCGAGGAGCATCCGATCCCACTCGCCACGCGGCAGGCCGAGAAAGCGCTCCACGACGCCGCCCAGCTCGGTCATCCGCGCGAGCGACCAGTCCCGCATCTCCTGCGGGAACTTCATGCTCCACCACGGCGGGTTCTCCTGGTCGGGCACCGCGCGCCCGAACAGCTCACCGTTGACGAAGTTCGCGAGCCGCCCGAGCCCGAGCCCGGCCGGCGCGACGAACGCGACCATGTCCAGCACGTGCAGCGAGCTTTGCTTGCGGCGTCGCGCGAAGATCATCACCGCGATGATCACGCCGATCATGCCCCCGTGGCTCGCCATGCCGCCCTTGTTGATCGACAGCAGGTCCCAGAACGGGACGCCGGACGTGAAGCCGACGAACAGCTCCTGCTTGTAGAACAGCGCGTAGCCGACCCGGCCGCCCACGAGCACGCCGACGATCAGGTAGAAGATCAGGTCCGCCACGTCGGCGACGCTCAGCGGCGTGCGCCCGGTCTTCGCCAGCCACCGCATCACCCACCAGCCGATGAGGAACCCCGCCGCGTACGACAGCCCGTACCACCGCAGCCCGAAGGTCTCGGTGAACTGGATCGCGAAGGGATCCAGGGTGTGGACGTAGGCGTCGGCGAGGAAGGTGATCATCGGATCTGGTAGCGTATCAGGGAGTGACCCGCGCCGAGACGAACCCACCGTCGGAGTTCGCGCGACCCGAGCGCCCCGCCGACCTCACGCCGCTGCTCGCGCAACTGCTCGAGGGCCGTCCGCTGGACGCCGAGCAGACCACGATCGCGTTCGAGGCGATGATGACCGGCAGGGTGCATCACGGCGAGATCGGGGCCCTGCTCGCGTTGCTCGCCACGCGCACGCCGACCGCCGACGAGATCGTCGGCGCCGCCCGCGTCATGCGGCAGCACGTGGACCGGCTCGAGTCGAGCGTCGATCCGGACGCGCTCGTGGACACCGCCGGCACGGGGGGAGCGCCGAAGACGTTCAACGTATCCACCGCCGCCGCGATCGTCGCCGCCGCCGCAGGCGTCTACGTCGCCAAGCACGGCAACCGCTCGCGTACCGGCCGCGGCTCGGCGGAGGTGCTCCAGCGGCTCGGCGTGAACGTGGACGCCCCGCGCCCGGTGCAGCGGCTGTGCCTGGAGGAAGCGCGGGTCTGTTTCTGCTTCGCGATCCACCACCACCCGGCCACGAAGCACGTGATGCCGGTGCGTCTGGCCGTGGGGTTCCCGACGATCTTCAACCTCCTCGGCCCGCTCACGAACCCCGCCGGGGCGCGGCGGCAGGTGATGGGCGTGTACGAGGAGCG
>JAAELP010000070.1 GCA_024226535.1 Planctomycetota bacterium
GCCTCCGTACGGGCAGCCGTACGTGCAGAACCCCTTGTTGCCGAGCAGGTAGACGATGAGGAAGCCGCAGACCGCGAACGTGAGCAGGGCGATGGGCCAGGCGGGGAACCGCTCCCAGAAGTCGTCGGTCATGAAGTGCGTCTGCATCGGGGCACGTGGCTGGCCGAGCCAGATCCGCACGACCGTCGGCATCACGAACATGTAGATGAAGGCCAGCAGCGGCACGAAGACGAGCAGCCGCGAGCGGAACGGGCGGGGGTGGATCCCGATCTTGCGCAGGAACCACGTGCACAGGTCCTGCAACGCGACGACGTGGCATCCCCACCCGCAGAAGAACCGCCCGAAGACGAACGTCGAGATGATGAGCAGGGCGAACAGCACGAAGCCCGCGTTGAGCAACGCCCGCTGGCCGAGCGTCTGCATCGCCTCGCTCGGCTCGACGGGCGTGAGCGTGGTGCCGGTGGCCATCCACTGCGCGATGTGCACCGCCGCCGCGACGTGGACCAGGATCAGGCTGAGCGCGCGCCAGCGGGCGCGACGCGAGGGCCGGGGCGGTCCGCAATCGGAGACGCGCTTCTTCGCGCGAGCCTGGGGCAGCGGAACGCGTCGGGCCATGGTCATCCATCACCGGGCGGATGTTCGGACCCGTAGTCGAGCAGGCCGGTGTGGAAGATCATGAGCCACCGCCCGTCACACCTCGTGTACCCCTTGCACGCCCGGCCCTTCCAGTGGAAGTTCTCGCCGGTGGCCCGGTTCCGCCAGACGGTGTCGACGTCGACCACCGCGAACGCACCGTCCCCTTCCCGCGACACCTCGATGCGCGCCGTGCGACGGTCGTTGCGCACCAGCTCGTGCGTTCGAAACAGGTCCGCCCACTCCGCCGTCCAGCGCGCGCGATCGAAGCGTCCCATCGGAAAGACCCAGTCCGCGGGATCGTGGGCGTCGGCGGTCAGCGGCCACGGCCAGATCATGTCGGGGTGGAACAGGTCCACGAGCGCTTCGGCGTCGAGCGCGTCCCACGCCGCGCTCTCGCGATCGACCATGGCCTGGATCGCGGATCTGACGTCACCCATGAGTTGCCCCGTGCCATTTGCGATCAGCGGCGATCCCGCACACCATAGTGCAGGAGGCACGCATGCTCTTCAAGGCTCGTTTCCACAAGGGGCTCCGAGACGGCTCCATCGACCTGACGTTTCGCCGATGGTCGCGGGCACAAGTGAAGGTGGGCGGAATGAAATAGGCCGTCGACAGTGGCTGCTCGGTGTCGAACAACACGTCGGCTCGCCTCGCGCGTCGCCTCCAGGAAGCGGCGAGGTCCGTCACTCACGCGCCAGCGTCTGTTGAGCGAGGGCCACGCCGCCGAGCATGCCCGCCTGGTCGCCGAGTTCCGGCGGCACGATGAAGCCGTCGATGTGCTCGAGCAACGCGGGCGACTGCACGTAGCCGTTGAGAAGCTCGCGTACGCGTGCCCGCAGCTTCGGGAAGACCTGCGGCTGCTTCATCACGCCGCCGCCCATGATTACGCGCTGGGGCGAGAGGATGAGCACGAGGCTGACGACGCCCTGGGCGAGGTAGTCCGCCTCGAGGTCCCATGCTTCGTGGTCGGCCGGCAGGTCCGCGGCGTTGCCACCCCAACGTCCGTTGAGCGCCGTGCCGGAAGCGAGGCCCTCGAGGCAGTCGCCGTGGAAGGGGCAGCATCCCTCGTACGGATCGCGGTCGGGATCGCGGCGGGGGCGGATGTGCCCGATCTCGGGATGGACGAGCCCGTGGAGCAGGTGGCCGCGGCTCATGCCGCCTCCGCCGATGCCGGTGCCGACGGTGAGGTACACGAACGTGTCGAGCCCGCGTGCCGCGCCCCAGACGTGCTCGCCGAGCGCGGCGGCGTTGACGTCGGTATCCCAGGCGATCGGTACGTCGAAGTGCTCGCGAAAGCGGGCGACGAAGTCGGTGTTCGCCCAGCCCGGCTTGGGCGTGCTCGTCACGTGACCCCACGTCGGCGACCCCTCGGTGCAGTCGATGGGGCCGAACGATCCGATGCCGAGGGCGGCGAGCGGTCCGTGGGTTGCCTGCTGCTCCTGGAAGAACGCGATCGCGCGGGCGAGCGTCTCGTCCGGGGTGGTGGTGGGATAACGCAGCTCGTCGCGGACGTCGTCCGGTCCCGAGGCGACGGTGCAGACGAACTTCGTTCCGCCCGCTTCGATGCTCCCGATGAGCGGTGCGTCAGGCATGTCGGATCTCCGGTTGACCGGTCGCGGGGAGGCCGGTGTACATGGGGGGGGCAGTGTATCGATCCAGTGCGGGGGGAAGGTGACGCCGAGCCGTTGCGGTCGCGGGCGCGGGAGCGCAGAATGGGGGGGTATTCCCAGTTGCCACCCGCCCGCGGGCGGGAAGGATGAGGGGTCCTTGGCAGGGGCGGTCGAGGTTCGTCCGCTGTGTCATCAACCAGGCTTAGCGCTCCTCGGTGAGCGAAGGAAAGGTCTCGACATGCTGATCCTGATCTCCGATGCATTCGGTCCCAGTCTTCCGGACAAGCTCGCTCGCTTCGGCGAGGTGACGAGCGACAAGAACCGTCTCGCCGAGGCGGAAGTCGTGCTGGTGCGCAGCAAGACCAAATGCACCAAGGAGTACATCGAGTCCGCGCCGAAGCTCAAGCTGATCATCCGTGGCGGGGTCGGCATGGACAACATCGACATCCCGTTCGCCACCTCCCGGGGCATCAAGTGCATCAACACGCCCGACGCGTCCACCACCGCGGTGGCCGAGCTTGCCTTCGCGCTGATGATCGCGCTTCCCAACAACGTGACAAAGGCTGACGCGTCGATGCGACAAGGCCAGTGGCTCAAGAAGGAGCTCAAGCGGACCGAGCTTCAGGGCAAGACGCTCGGCATTCTCGGCCTGGGACGAATCGGCCTGGCGCTTGCGGTGCGAGCCCGCGCGTTCCAGATGCAGGTTCTCGGGTGGCACCCGGACACGCACTTCACGGACTTCGCCGAGATCCGTCCGACGATGGAAGAAGTGATCCGCGAGTCCGACTTCA
This sequence comes from Planctomycetota bacterium, assembly GCA_024226535.1. Taxonomy (GTDB): domain Bacteria; phylum Planctomycetota; class Phycisphaerae; order Phycisphaerales; family SM1A02; genus JAAELP01. Next base: position 3,038 of record JAAELP010000070.1, read on the forward strand.
TCTCCCTGCACATGCCGCTGCTCACCCAGACGAAGGGGCTGATCAACAAGAACACGCTCGCGATGTTCAAGGACGGCGCCTACCTGATCAACACGGCCCGCGCCGGTATCGTCGTGGAGGATGATCTCATCGCGGCGCTGGAGAGCGGCAAGCTCGCCGGCTACGCCACCGACGTGTGGGTCTCGGATCCCCCCGGCGAGAGCAAGCTCTTCACGGCTCCGAACGCGATCCTCTCGCCCCACATCGGAGCGTCGACGGGCGAGAACATGGGTCGCATCGCCACCATCGCGGAACGCGTGCTGGAGGAGTTCGTGGCGTCGAGCAGTGACGTGACCGAGACCGTCGCGGTCTGATCAGCCGGCCCGCCGGAAGACGCCCGAGGGCGGCAGGAAGAGACGCCACAACCAACCGTGACCACGCTTCTTTCCGCCCGCAACCTGACGAAGTCCTATCCCTCGGCCATGCTGTTCGAGGGGGTGTCGTTTCATATCAGCGAAGGCGATCGAATCGGCCTCATCGGCCCCAACGGCGGCGGCAAGTCGACGCTGCTGAAGATCCTGGCCGGAGTCGACGATGCCGACGACGGCGAGATCACCCGGCGACGCGGCCTCAGGCTGGTCTGCGTCGAGCAGGAAGATCGGTTCCCGGACGGCGCGACGCCGTTGTCGGCGGTGATCGGCGAACTCGTGCGCGACGACGACGACCGCGTCGATGTCGAGGTGCGGGCGTCGATCGCGCTGTCGAAGCTCGGGTTCGTGGACGTCGAGTGCCCGGTGGACACGCTCTCGGGCGGCTGGCGCAAGCGTCTCTCGCTCGCGTGCGCGCTCAGCCACGAGCCGGACGTGCTCATGCTCGACGAACCGACGAACCACCTCGATCTGGAAGGCGTGCTGTGGCTCGAGTCGTTCGTCCGGCAGGCGCCGATAGCCATGATCCTCGTGACGCACGACCGCCAGTTCCTCGAGAACACGGCGAGCCGCATCATCGAGCTGTCCCCGGCCTACCCGGGGGGCACGTTCGAAGCGCGGGGCAACTACACCGAGTTCGTGCGGCGCAAGGCAGCCTTCCTCGATGCCCAGATCGCTGCGCAGTCGACCCTCGCCAACAAGGTGCGTCGCGACACCGCGTGGCTTCTTCAGGGGATCCAGGGTCGGCAGACGCGCAACAAGACCCAGGTCGAGGACGCGGCCGAGCGGCGCGCCGAGCTGAAGGCGACGGAGGATCGCAACGCCGTGCCGACGCGCACGACGGCGATCGACTTCCAGGCGACCGAGCGCAAGACGAAGAAGCTCCTGGCCCTTCACAACGTGTCGAAGTCGATGGGCGCCAAGCGGCTCTTCGAGTCGCTCGACCTCGTCCTGACGCCCGGCCAGCGCATCGGGCTCCTCGGCGTGAACGGCGCCGGCAAGACCACGATCCTCCGGCTCATGGCCGGCGAGCTGGAGCCGGACGCGGGGACCATCAAGAGGGCCGCGGGCCTGCGCGTCGTCATGTTCAGCCAGCATCGCGGCACGCTCGTCGCGACGCAGACCCTGCAGGAGGCGCTGTGCCCGGTCGGCGACACGGTGGACTACCGCGGGCGGTCGGTGCACGTGACGGGGTGGGCGAAGCGCTTCCTGTTCGACGCCGATCAGCTCTCGACGTTCGTCGGCAATCTCTCCGGGGGCGAGCAGGCGCGGGTACTCATCGCGAACCTGATGCTCGAGCCGGCGGACGTGCTGCTGCTCGACGAGCCCACGAACGACCTCGACATTCCCTCGCTGGAGGTCCTCGAGCAGGCGCTGCTGGAGTTCCCCGGCTCCATCGTGCTCATCACCCACGATCGCTTCATGCTCGAGCGCATCGCGACGGAGTACGTCGGGCTCGATGACGCCGGCGGCGCGAAGGGGTTCATGGAGTACCGGCAGTGGAGCGATGCGCGGACGAAGGCGGTCTCTCCGGCCGCCTCGAAGCGCACTGCGGCCGCCGGCGCGGCAAAGGGGCCGAGACCGAAGCCCGCCACCCGCCGGCCGACGTACAAGGAGCAGCTCGAGTACCAGGGCATGGAGGCGGTGATTCTCGACGCGGAGGCCGAGATCGAGCGGATCGAGGCCGAGGTTGCCGATCCGGCGCTGGCGTCCGACCACGTGCGCGCCGCCCAGACGTACAGCGCGCTGTCGGCGGCGCAGTCACGCGTCAAGGAGCTGTATGCCCGCTGGGCGGAGCTCGAAGCGATCCAGAGCCCCGGATGAGAAAACCCGGGCGATCCGCCTGTCGCCGGCGATTTCCTGGTGACCGGGCACCGGTCGCGTCGATCAGGGACCCTCGCAACCCACCATCATCAAGGAGATGCCCATGCTGCGCCACCGACGAATCGCCGTTCTTGCCCTGGCCGCGCTCGCCCTTCCGGCGACGGTCCTGGCGATGCAATCCGGCTCCGCCGGCGAGCCGATCCAGATCTTCCGCACCCACGAACAGTCCGTGGTGCAGATCTACAGTGTCGGCGGGACGGCCGTGAAGCTGAACACGGCCACCGGCGCCGTACACTCTCTCCGCGGGAACACGGGCTCGAGCGGCACCAGCTACTGGTGGCTCAACGTGCCGCCGGTCAATACGGCGGGCACCGGGATGTTCGAGATCCAGCGCGCGACCGACTCGGGGACGGAGACGGTATTCCTCGTCGACGTCCAGAACGGTTCGACGTGGCTGCTCCGCCTGCGTGGCAATCAGAACGGGGCCTGGCAGGCGATTCCGGACCAGCGATGACCCCGTCGTGCGTCGTGTCCTGTCAACTCTGGTCATCGTAGCGGGCGGCGGCCTCGGAACACGGGCCGTTGCGCAGCAGCCCGTCGTGTCGTCGCTGAAGACCGACGAGCGCGTCGTGTTCTTCACGACCGACGCGCGGCGCAGCGACGACGGTCGGTCGTGGACGGTGCCGATCCACGCCTGGGTCCACGAACTCGACGACACCCGCGCGCGGAAGGCGGTCTTCGCCGCCGTCCTGAAGAAGACGTACGGCCTGGTGCCCACGCCGGAGACCGCCGCCAACTTCGATGATCGCGTCCGGCTCTTCGTCGTGGACAACGAGCGGGGCAAGCGCGTCGTCATCCGGCTCGCCGGCGAGACGTTCTCGCTGCCGCCGACCGAGGCCAACGGGCACGCCACGGTGGAGATCCAGCTCGATGCGACCGTGGCCGCCGGCGCGGCGCGCGACGGCACGCTCGAGTTCACCGCAGTGCTTCCCGAGGGCGACGAGCGCGTCTTCGCGGGCCGCGTCAACCTCGTCGAGCCTGACGGGCTCTCCGTCATCAGCGACATCGACGACACCGTCAAGCTGACGGAGGTCACCGATCGCGCAGCCATGTTCGATCGCACGTTCTTCCGTGATTTCGAGCCGGCGCCGGGGATGCCCGAGCTCTACCGTCGCTGGGCGCGGCAGGGGGCGAGGTTCCACTTCGTCTCGTCGAGCCCGTGGAACCTCTACAAGCCGCTCGACGCGTTCCTCACGGGGAGCGGGTTCCCCGACCGCAGCGTGTCGCTCAAGCTGGTTCGCGTCAAGGACAAGACGATCCTGGACCTGTTCAGGAAGGGCACGGAGACGAAGCCGCGGCAGATCGTCCCGATCCTCGAGCGGTTTCCCCGGCGACGCTTCGTGCTCGTCGGCGACTCCGGCGAACAGGACCCCGAGGTCTACGCGGCGCTGCTGCGAGAGCACCCGCAGCAGATCGTCAGGATCTACATCCGCAACGTCGATGGGTCGGTGGCGACGGACGCGCGGTACCGGGAGGCGTTCGCGTCGATCGATCCGGAGCGGTGGACGTTGTTCGCGGATCCGTCGGGGCTGGAGCTTCCGTAATGGCGACGTCCGACGCCGTCCACCTTCAGGGGGAAACCGGGCCCTCGACGACGATCCAGACGAAGCCCCGCGCCGGGATCTCCAGCTCGATCGACGCTCGATCGTCGCGCGAGAGAGCAACGGTCCGCGCCGCACCGCCGTTGATCCGCACCCGCGCCGAGCCGGTCACCCCGGCGTAGCGCAGAGGCAGGCTGATCGTGCGCACGAGCGACGTCGGAAGCGGGTTGTAGATCGCGGCCAACGCGCGTTCGTCGAGCGACGGGTTGACGTGAAGCCACCCGTCCCAATCGCGTCCGTCGGCGCGGCGCAGCACGATCAGGTCGCTGTCCAGGATCGGCCGGTGGGCCTTGTACCAGTCCACCCACCGTCGGACCATCGCCCGCGTCTGGGGAGTGTCGTAGAGACGCGGTCCACGGAAGCACGCCTGCACTCCCGCCCCGAGGAGGTTCTGAAGTCGTCGCTCGTAGTGGTCCAGGTGCTCGTGCAGCGGCTCGATCGTCGCCGCTTCGCCGCCCCCGTGGTACTGCGTGAGCGGTACGAACATCCACCCCATCGTCGGGGTCTTGAAGCGCGTGCCGTCGGCGATGTTCTGGCGCTCGATGATCTCCTGCTGGGCGCGGGGGAGCGACCAGTTCGTCTCGCGATAGCCCATGCCCGTCTTGCTCGCGCCGTTGAGGAAGTACCAGTCCGGTACGTTGAGGTACACGCCACGCTGCCGGCACCAGCGGTAGAACTCGGTCACGACGCGCCATTGCGCCCAGCGCGAGTCCTCGTAGCCGTGGTGGCCGGGGTGGGTCGTCGACGCGCAGGCGTCACCAGGGTACGACCCGTCGTGCTCGAGCACATCGCACCCGGTCTCCTCGAAGAACGCGTACAGCGTCTCGACGTACCGCTCCCCCCACGCGCTCCCCACGCACGGGCTGTTCCCGAACGTCGCGAAGCCGCCGGGCTTGCCCGTTTCGGGGTTGATCACGTCGTCGCCCGGCGACACCGATCGGCTGGCCAGCAGCGAATACCCTCCCAGCGCGACCCCGCGCTCATGCGCTTCAGCGGCGAGGGACCTGATCTGCTCGACGTACTCCGGCGAGCGGTTCTCGATGTTGAAGCCGCTGCCGAAGGTCATGATGATCAGCTCGAACCCGACGTCGGCCGCCTGGGAGATCGCCGCGCGAATCGACGGGGGGTCGGCGGTGCGCACGTGGAAGATGAGCGGGTTCTCCGCCACCCACGGCGCGATCGTTCGATACATCCGCGCGAGCGCGAGACCGCGGCGCTTCTCGTCCGTGCCGTCGAAGGCGAGGATCCAGGTTCGGAACGACTCGAAGCGCTCGCCGGGTTCGAGTCGGGTCGCGGGGCCGAGCGGAGGACGGCACTCCAGCAGGCACCGCGTGAGACGCTGGTAGCTGACCTGGGTGAGGTAGCTCGCGTCGGTCAGCCATCGCACCGTCTGACGCTGCGATCCCTTGCCGGACATCGAGACGGTCGTGAAGTCGGTCTCGACGTGGACGTTGGGCAGGCGAAGGCGCCCGCCGGCCTCGACCTCGCTGCCGGCCTCGACCATCGCGAGCCGCTCGCTCGCGAACGTGTTGATCGTGATCGGCCGCGGGCCGGCGTTGCGGAGGGTGAACCACTTGGAGACGACGGGAATGGCGTCGTACAAGACGTAGTGAACATCGACCTCGATCGGCTTCGGCGACGCGGCGGCCGACGCGAAACGCAGCGTGAGACGCACGCCCTCCGGTGGCCAGGGAGCGTCGGAGGCCATCCACTCGCGTCTCTTCTTCCAACCGAACCGCTGCTCGATCGGGCCCGTCTCGAAGCCCTGGAACGCGAGGGCGGCGGGGTCGATCTCGAACCGATCGAACCACTCGGGCAGGATGTAGTTGCCGACGGGTTGCCCCCTCAGGCCGCCGACGGCGATCGCCTCGTCGTCGATCGTCACCTCGCACTCGGGTCCGACGGCCCGTACGAGTTGCTCGCCGGTCGTCAGTTGGCTGAATCCGACGCACGCGACGTTCGGCTCGAGGAGGAACTCGCGCCGAATCAGCCCGTTATCCAGGATGAGCAGACGCGGGTCCTGCCCGCGGAAGACGCCGGCGCGGCGCGCCGGCGGTTCGATCAGCCAGTCGCGCTCCGCCGGTGCGGGCACGGGTTCGAGCGCGTCCAGGGCGCCTCGCCATGGCTGGGCCTCGACCGTCGTCGCGACGGCCAGTGCGGCGACAAGGACACCCAACGACGTGGCATTGCGTGATTCCATACGGCGATGCTACGACGAAACCCGGGACGCTTACAGGTTTGGAGGTCCAAACGAGCAAGCGTCCCGGGCTCTGAAACCCGTACGCGTCCCGGGTTTTCGGTTCTTAGCGGCCGGCCTTCAGGGCGTCGCGGATCTCACCCAGGAGCACCTCTTCGTTGGAGGGCTTGGGCGGAGCCGCCGGCTTGGCCTCTTCCTTCTTCTTGGCCGCATTCATCGCCTTGATCACCATGAAGATGGCGAACGCAACGATGATGAAGTCGAGCACCGTGTTGATGAAGGTGCCGTAGTTGAGCGTCACCGCGGAGGCCCCAGCCCTTCCGGGGGGTAGAGGGGATCCAAGGGGAGAGGGGCCTCGTCTCCCCTTGGTCGCGGCGCAGGAGGCGCCCATCGACGCGGCGGTCGTGGATCGCCGCGAAACACGCAGCGAATCAC
>JAAELP010000071.1 GCA_024226535.1 Planctomycetota bacterium
CCGGTTCGACCGGTACGGTCTCTTCTTCAGTTCCTCGTCCGGCCGTCCCGTCGGCGTCGGCCTGACGTACTCGGCGGGGCGGTTCTACTCGGGCAACCGCGACGTGTACGGCATCGACGTGGACTGGCGCGTCAGCCGGCATCTGTTCCTCGGCGTGGACTTCGAGCTCAACGACGTCGACCTGCCGCAGGGCAGCTTCATCACCCGTCTCATCCGCGGCCGCGTGGACGTGTTCTTCACGCCGGACATCTCATGGTCCAACTTCATCCAGTTCGACAACGTCTCCGACACCCTCGGTGTCAACAGCCGGTTCCGGTGGATCATCGAGCCGGGAAGCGAGCTGTTCGTCGTGCTGAACCAGTCGATCGATCGCCAGGGCAGCAGCTACCGGGTGACGGATACGGAGTTGACGACGAAGCTGACGTGGACGTTTCGGTTCTGACGCAGCGACGCAGGGCGATGCGTTCGGGTGCTTGACCCGGAGGCGACGGGCGCAAAGGATCTTCCGACCGTGGAACGCGGGGGAAAGGAAGCTCCATGCGTACGCCGGCGCACCTGCTCGCCGCGATCCTCATGACCACCCCGGCGAGCGCCGGCACCGTCCTGTTCGTCGATGCCGACGCGCCGCCGGGTGGGGACGGGGCCGCCTGGGCCACGGCGTGCGTGCATCTCCAGGATGCGTTGCACCTCGCCGCCGATCCCGACCTGGGAATCAGCGAAGTCCGCGTCGCGCAGGGAACCTACCCGCCGGACCAGGGTGAGTCGGTCGTCACCGGCAACCGTGGGGCGTCGTTCCAGCTTCGGCCCGGCCTCGCGGTGCGGGGTGGATACGCGGGGTACGGCGCGGCGGATCCCGACGCCCACGATCCCCTCGCCTTCCCCACCCGGCTCAGTGGCGACCTCGCCGGCGATGACGGGCCGGCCTTCGCGGGGAACGGTGAGAACAGCTACCACGTCGTGATCAGCATCGACGACGACGAGACCGCGGTGCTCGAGGGCTTCACGATCGTCGGCGGGAACGCCGACGGGGAGGAGGGACGTGACCGCGGCGGCGGGCTGCTCATCGACGGCGGGGGGGCCACGATCCGCGCGTGCACGATCGTGGGCAACGCGGCGATCGTCGGCGGCGGGATCTACGACGCATCGAGCACGGCGGGCTTCGAGTCCGTCCTCGTGCTCGGCAACGAGGCGAGCATCGGCGGCGGCGTGTTCACGCGCGACGGGGCGCCGTCATTCGACGACTGCCGGATCGCCGACAACTCGGCGGTGAGCGGTGGTGGCGCGTACGCGCTGGAGTCGGAGGTCGCGTTCACCGCGTGCGTCGTCGAGACGAACGCGGCCACCTTCGCCGGAGGCGGCATGCACTGCACGGGCGGCATGCCCGCGCTCGTCGCGACACTGCTGCGTGACAACGAGGCGACGTTCGACGGAGGCGGGATCGTCCTCGTGGCCTGTGACGCGTCCCTGACCGAATGCACGCTCGCGGAGAACGACGCCGAGAGCGGCGGGGGCCTCCACGCCCTCGCCAGCGATCCGATCCTCGTCGCGTGCACGTTCTCGACCAACGAGGCGGCGGAGGGGGCGGGCGCGTACATGACCGGCGGCTTCCCCGTGCTCGTCGACGGGCTGTTCGAGGTCAACATCGCCGGCGAACGCGGTGGCGGGCTGCTCGGGATCGACACGACGGTCACGCTCCAGGGGAGCCGCTTCGAGACGAACTTCGCCCCGGACGGAGCCGGCCTCCACGCTGTCGGCGGGCACTCGACGCTGGCCGACTGCCGCTTCACGGCCAACAGTGCCGGCAACTTCGGCGGCGCCGTTTCGATCGTCGCCGGCACGCTCGACGTCGTCGGCGGTGAGTTCATCGACAACGAGGTCGCGTTCTCGTTCATCCGCGACGGCGGCGCGATCAACGTGCGCTCGAGCCCCGGCGCGAACCTCCGGGACGCGGTGTTCGACGGTAACGGCGCCGGCTTCGGGGGCGCGATCTGGATCGGCGACAGCGTCGTCGTGATCGAGCGGTGTTGCCTGCTCAACGGCGCCGCCGTGCGCGGGGCGGGCGTCTTCGCCAGCGCTGCCGATCTCGAGATCGTGGAGTGCCACTTCACGGACAACGCGACGGAGGCGACGACGATCTCCGGTGGCGCGGCGGTCTACGCTGTCGGGGGCGCGGTCACCATCCTCGGGGGCACGCTGACCGGCAACGACGCCTCGTCGGCCGGGGGCGGGGCCGTCTTTGCCGACGGGACGACGCTCGTGATCTCCGGGGCCGAGATCGCCGGGAACACGGCGGCGGGGTCCGGAGGTGGCGTGCTCACATCGGCCGGCGAAGCGACGATCGAGGCGTGCACGCTGCGGGGCAACGAGGCCGCCGGCAGCGGGGGGGCGATCTCGGGCACCGGCACGACGCTCACCGTTCGGGCGTGCACGCTGTCATTCAACACCGCGGCGGGCGACGGCGGCGCGGTATCGACGCAGATGGGCTCCACGGAACTCGTGGACTGCCGGTTCCGTGGCAACACCGCGGCCGCGCGCGGCGGTGGCGCCGCGGCGACGGATGGCGATCTGTCGGCCACGCGCTGTGTGTTCGTGTCGAACGTCGCCGGAAGCGGGGGGGCGACGTACTCGTTCGGCGGCGACGCGGCGCTGCTTGGTTGCCTGCTGTCGGGGAATCGAGCCACCGGTTTCGTGATCGCCGAGCAGTGCGTGTTCAACGGCACCGGCGGCGGCGCCTGGAGCGTGGGCGGCAGCCTGACCGCCGTCAACTGCACGATCACCGCGAACCGTGCCGAGTGCAACGGGAGCGCCGGTGGCGTCGCGGCGTCGCTGGCGCAACTCGACAACTGCGTCGTGTGGGGCAACGCGGACGACGGCGCGGACGTCGAGGGTGCGCAGCTCGACCTCGGGTCTTCCCCATCGATCAACCGATCCTGCGTGCAGGGTTGGACGGGACAGCTCGGCGGCATCGGCAACATCGGCGACGATCCGCAGTTCACCGATTCGGTCGGTCCCGACGGGGTGCCGGGTACGGTCGACGACGACCGCCGTCCGCGCCCCGGATCGCCGTGCAACGACGCCGGTGCCAACGCGGCGGTGCCCGTGGGGCTGGCCGTGGA
>JAAELP010000072.1 GCA_024226535.1 Planctomycetota bacterium
GAGCGTCTCGCCGAGCGGATCGTGCTGCTCGGTGCGCCGTCCGAGACGGCGATTCTTCGCGAACTCGCCGGTGATCGCGACGAGGTGGTGGTGATGGCGGGGGCGGGCCCCCTCGCGATGTCCATGGCGGCGGTTCGTGATGCGACGCTCCTCGTCGCCAACGACTCGGCGATGCTCCATGCGGCGGTCGGGTTCGACGTGCCGCTGGTGGGGCTCTTCGGTCCGACCGATCCCGCGATCTCCGGCCCTTACGGCCGCGTCTCGGATTGCATCGCGTCGCCGCTCGCCGATCCGGCGATCCACTATCGCGATCGAGGGATCGGGGATCGTCTCATGCGGGCGATTCCGGTCGACGAGGTGCTGGGTGCGTGTCGTGAACGTCTCGTCGCCGGCCAGTCGGAGTCCCGGACATGACCAGATCGGTGCTGCTGGGCAGTGCGAGTCCCCGCCGGCGTCGGCTGCTGGAATCCGCCGGATGGCGGGTCGAGCAGGTCGCGCCCGCGATCGACGACGGGGTGATCCGGCTTTCGCCTTCGTCTCCCGCCCGCACGGTGGAAGCCCTCGCCTGGTTCAAATCCGCGCAGATATCCCGCGTCGACGGGGCGCACGTGGCGAGCATCGCCGCGGACACCGTCTGCGTCGTCGGCGACGCGATCGTCGGCAAGCCCGGCGATCGAAGCGAAGCCCGGGGCATGATCACCCGGATGCTCGGGCGGCGGCATCGCACCATCACCGGCGTGTGCATCCGGAATCGCGCGGGACGACGCCTGCTCTTCAGCGACGCGGCGGAGGTCCGGATGGGGGACCTCGGGACCGATCGGATCGAGGCGTACCTCGACTCCGGAGAATGGGCGGGCAAGGCGGGTGGGTACAACCTCGAGGATCGAATCGCCGATGGCTGGCCGATCGAGTGCGACGGCGATCCCTCGACGGTGATGGGGCTCCCGATCCGCCGGCTGATCCCGCTGCTCGAGGACCTCGTGACATCGGAGGAACGCTCGTGAATCCACTGCTCGCGATCCATGGCCTCCGGCTGCTGGGGCAGACGCATCTCCCGGCGTGGACGACGTACGTCGTCCTCGCGGCGGCGGCCGTCGCCGGTGGCTGGTACTGGCGACGACTTCGTCGTGGATCGGTGCCGAGGATTCGACGGCGACTTCGGCGGGCGAGCCTGGTGATCGGCGGTGGCGTGCTCGTCGCCGCGGCGGCCGCGTCGGGATGGATCGATCCGGACGTCGACCAGATTCCCTATCTCGTCACGTGGGCGGGCGTGGTGCTGGGCCTGCTCGTGCTCGTGGTGCTGGCGCTGGTGGACGCCTTCGTCTCCGTCCGCCTCCACCAGCGGAGTCTCGACCGGCGTCTCGTCCGGGACACGCTTCGGATTCGCGAGGCGATGGACCGCGAGGGAATCGGTGCCCGGCCCGAAAGGGAGGCGGACGATGCATGAACCACCGCGTTGGGCGGCGATCCTCCTCGCGCCCGCGACGCTCGTCTACGCGACGGTCGTCGACTGGCGACGCCGTCGCTTCGACGCCGGCGCCGGGGTGGTCCGGCTCGATCCGCCCGTGATCTCGGTGGGAAATCTCGTCGCCGGCGGCACCGGAAAGTCACCGGTGTGCAGGACCATCGCCCGTCATCTTCTCGAGACGGGGCGGCGTCCCGCGATCGCGATGCGCGGATATCGAGCCGACGCGACCGGGATGTCGGACGAAGCCGCGGAATACGCATCACGAATCCCCGAGGTGCCGCTCGCGGTCGGTGCGGATCGGATCGCGGCGATCGCGGCGTTGAAGGATCCCCCCGGATCGATCGTCCTCGACGACGGATTCCAGCACCGGCGCGTGCATCGGGATCTCGACATCGTGCTCGTCGACGCCGTCCACTCCGGCCTCGACCGAGGGATGCTCCCGTCGGGTCCGAGGCGGGAGCCGAGAAGCGCCCTGCGCCGGGCGGATGCGGTCGTGGTCACCCGGGCGTCCGAGGTCGACCCCGTGCTGGCCGCCGAGATCGAACGGCACCACGGTCGACCACCGCTGGCGTGGACCCGGCATGCCTGGACCGGACTGACGTCGCATCACCGGGGCGTGGAATCGACGAGACCGGTGTCGGACCTCGACGGACGTCGCGTCGCGACGGTGTTCGGGGTCGGCAATCCGGCTTCCATTCGACGATCGATCGAGGCGGTCGGCGGCATCGTGGTCCACGACGTCGCGGTGCGGGACCACGCCGCCTACGACGCAACGCGCGTCTCGGCCATCGTCGAGGCGGCGGGGGCCGCGGGGGCGGAGGCGATCGTCACCACCCTCAAGGACTGGGTGAAGATCGGTCGGCACGCGGATCGGCTCGGCGACCTGCCGATGCTCGTTCCAACCCTCGAGATCGAGTTTCTCGCGGGGAAGGCGGCGTTCTTCGAGGCCGTCGACGCGACGGTCGCGGGGGCGGCTCCGGGCTCGGGGTGATACGCTCCGCCCCATCTTGAATCACACTTCCCACACCACGGCGGCCGGACCCGGAATCGACTTCGTCGAAGCGGTGGCCCGGCTTTCGGGCGGCCGCGTCCTCCTCGTCGGCGACCTCATGCTCGACGAGACGATTCGCGGCGCGGCCGAGCGGTTGAGCCCCGACGCACCGGTTCCGGTGCTGGCGATCGACGGCGAAGAGGCGATCGATCGTCGGCCGGGCGGCACCGGCAACGTCGCCGCGTGTCTGCGCGGACTCGAGATGGAGGTCGCGGTGGTGGGGCTCGTCGGCGACGACGACGCCGGCCGGCACCTGACCGCCGAACTCGAGGCGAACGGTTGCGAGGTCGGCGGGGTCGTGGTCGACGCATCGCGACCCACGACCCTGAAGAGAAGCCTCGTCGGGCTCGCCCAGCACCGGCACCCACAGAAGATGTTCCGACTCGACGTCGAGTCCCGCCGTCCCGCCGACGATGCGATCGTCGGCCGGCTGCTCGAGGCGATCGACGCCCGGCTCGACGGCGTCGACTGCGTCTGCCTCGAGGACTACGACAAGGGCGCGTGCACCGAGCCGTTGTGCCGGGCGCTCGTGCAACGATGTCGGGAACGTGATCTTCCCCTCCTCGTCGATCCGGCATCGATCTCCGACTACGCCCGCTACGCGGGAGCGACGCTCATCACGCCGAACCGCACCGAGGCGGAGCGGGCGATGGACCGTCCCGGTGGTCTTCGCACCGACCTCGACGCGGCGGTCGACATCGCGACGGGACTCCGTTCCCGACACGACTTCGATGCGGTGGTCCTCACGCTCGACCGGGACGGAGCGATGCTCGCGACCGAGGACGGCTGCATCCATCTGCCGACCGAAGCCAAGTCCGTCTACGACGTGACCGGCGCCGGGGACATGGTGCTCGCGGCCCTCGCGGCGGCCTGGTCGCACGGACTGCGTGGCGTCGAGGGCGTCCGGCTCGCGAACCTCGCCGCGGGAATCGAAGTGGAACTGATCGGGGCCCAGCCGGTTCCCCTCCCGGAGCTCCGGCGGGCTGCGCTGCACGCGAGCGCCGCGGGGATCGGGAAGACGCGTCGCCTCGCCCATCTCCTGCTCGAACTCGAGGTGCTTCGGAGCGACGGTCGACGAATCGTCCTCACCAACGGGTGCTTCGACGTGATCCACGCCGGACATGTCGCGTATCTCAAGGAAGCGAAGCAGCAGGGGGACGTCCTCGTCGTCGGCATCAACGCGGATGCGAGCGTTCGGGCGCTCAAGGGACCCGAACGGCCGATCTTCAACGAAGCGGAACGGCTGGAGGTGCTCGCCGAACTGGAGTCGATCGACTACCTCGTGGTGTTCGGGGAGGAGACCGCCGCGGACCTGATCGAGGCGATCCATCCCGACGTGTACGTGAAGGGTGGTGACTACCACCCCGAAGCCATCACCGAACATCCGCTGCTCGAGCGGCTCGGCATCGACATCCGGATCCTCGCCCATCGGCCCGGATTGGGCTCGACCGCGATCATCGATCGTCTTCGAACGCCCTGAGGCCGGGCGTGTCCGAGAAGACGCGGCCTCTTCGACGAATCCGCCCGATGGTTCGGTTGTCGATGGCCCCGGCGTCTTTCTGGGGAATACTCGGAGACCATGAAGCTTCTCCTCATGCTCCAGATCGCGTGCTGCCTCCTCGCGGGAGGCGGCCTGAACGGCTGTGCGACCTCCAAGCCGGCGTCACCACCGCCGCCGATGACCGAGGTCTCGAGCATCCTGGTGTTCCCCTCCGACGCGCAGGCGATGCTCGCCTTCGAGACCGGCATGGTCGCGGATGATGCCATCCAGACCAGGAACCAGCCCCGGCTCGGCGGATCGCCCATCGCCGGTGCCGGACCGGTCTTCGTCCTCCGGGGCTCCCGCGACGATCAGCGGATCATCAACGGCCGCAACCAGTCGACGTTCTCGCTGCGGGTACGAACCGGTTCCCAGTGGGGACGATGACCGATTCCCGAGCCCGCTTGTGAACATAAGTTCATGATTCAGCAAGGCTTGCCCCGTTCCTCTTGACATCGGCGGCCCTCGTTTCGATACTCGGGTCTGGCGATTTCGAGTCCGGGGGAGTTTTCGGAGTCGCCGCGAAATC
>JAAELP010000073.1 GCA_024226535.1 Planctomycetota bacterium
CCGAAAGCGACGGTCCTGCTCTTCTTCATCATCCCCATGCAGCTGCGCACGCTGGCGTACGGCCTCCTGGCCTTCGCGTTGATCATGATCATCACCGGCGGTAAGAACGCCGGCGGGGAGGCGGGGCACCTCGGCGGGGCGATCGCGGGCTTCTACTTCATCAGGCGTCCGCACCACCTGCACGGTTTCTTCAACTTCCTCGGGTGGATCGACCCCACCAGCCACCACTACCGGCCCGGGCGCGAGGCCCGCGGTCGCGAGGTCGCCCGCTCCGCCCAGCGTCAGGGCATGCCCGATCGCGCCGAGATCGACCGCATCCTCGACAAGGTGCACACGGAGGGGCTCGCCAGCCTCACCGACAAAGAGAAACGGATCCTCCGCGACGCGTCGGAACGCGGCGGGTAGCTCCGATGCCGTCGCTTCGTTTCACCATCGCCCATCGAAGCGACGAGTGCCACGCCCGCGTGGGACGCGTGGAGACGCTCCACGGCGGCTTCGACACGCCCGCGTTCATGCCGGTGGGCACGGCGGGGGCGATGAAGGGGCTCACCCCCGAGCAGATGCGCGGCACCGGCACGCAGATCCTGCTCAACAACGCGTACCACCTCATGCTCCGCCCCGGTGCCGACCTCGTCGACCGGCGCGGCGGCGTGCACGCCTTCATGCGCTGGGACGGGCCGATCCTGACCGACTCCGGCGGGTACCAGGCGTTCTCGATGGCCGACATCAGCTCGATCGACGACGACGGTGTGACGTTCAAGAGCATCGTGGACGGATCGCGTGTGCACCTGACGCCGGAGCGCTCGATCGAGGTGCAGAACGACCTCGGCGCGGACATCATCATGGCGTTCGACGACTGCCCGCCGGGGCGCGATCCCGCTTCGGCCGGCGAGCGCGACGCCGCGGCCGACGCCGCTCGCCTTCGCGTCGCCCACGAGCGAACCGTGCGGTGGGTCCAGCGGTGCCGCCGCGCGCATCGCCGGCCCGACGAGCAGGCCCTGTTCGGCATCGTCCAGGGGGGGACCGACCTCGACCTGCGCCGGGAGTCGGTGGAGGCCGTCTGCGCGGTGGACCTTCCCGGCTACGCGATCGGCGGGGTGGCGGTGGGCGAGGGACCGGAGCTCATGGCCGCCGTCGTCGAGCACACCGCTCCGCTCCTGCCGGCGGACCGACCCCGGTACCTGATGGGCGTCGGCTACGAGCGTGACCTCCTTACGGCGATCCGGGCGGGCGTGGACATGTTCGACTGCGTCCTGCCCACGCGCAACGGCCGCAACGCCCAGGCGTTCACCCGATCCGGCCGGCTGCACCTCCGCAATGCGCGGTTCACCGAGGACGACGGTGTCCTCGATCCCGAGTGCGACTGCGAGGTGTGCCGGGGCGGATTCACCCGGGCCTACGTGCGGCATCTGTTCATGGCCCGGGAGATGCTGGGGCCGATCCTGGTGAGCATGCACAACATCAGGCACTTCCAGGCCCTCATGGTGGACATACGACGGGCTATACGGGAGAATGCCTGGTCTGCCCTGTTGGGATCCTGGCCGGTGTTGGCGTCGGATCTTTCCCCTCCGGCGGCCCGGGATGTCCCTGCGAGCCATCAAGGACGGGAGTGAGTACGGACGGCCCGCGCGGGTCGCACCTAAACCGTTGGTACGGAATCGAATCGCATGTGGATGGTGGATGTGAACAACGTGATGCTTGCGCAGGAAGACGCCGGGGGCCTGCCCGACGAGGCAACCGCGGTCACCGGTGATCCCGGCGCCCCGGGCGCGGCCGGCGGCGGGGGCGCGGCTCCGGGGAATCCCTTCGGCAGCCAGTTCATGCTCTTCGCGCTCGTGATCCTCGTGGTGATGATCGTCGTCTCGACGATCGGGCCGCGCCGCGAGAAGAAGCGCCGCGAGGCGATGATCAGCGCGATCAAGAAGCACGACCGCGTGCAGACGGTCGGCGGCGTGATCGGCGCCATCGTCGAGGTCAAGCCCGAGTTCGTGGTGCTCAAGGTGGACGAGTCGGCGAACACGCGCATCACGTTCGCCCGATCCGCGATCCAGCAGGTGCTGTCCTCGAAAGAGACGAAAGAAGAGCAGACGCAGACGAACGCGTCGGAGTAAGGGAGAGGCCTCCCGACGTCCGGGCGTCCGCCCATCGATCGCCGGTGCGATCGATCAACCGGTATTGGAATCCCCCCATGCAGAACATGTTGACGAAGTTGATCGTCATCGCCGTGATCCTCGCCCTGTCGATCCTGTCGATCCAGTTCAAGGATCTGCGGCTCGGCAAGGACCTGCGCGGCGGCGTGAGCCTGATCTACAAGGTCGCGATGCCGGACGACGTCATCGACCCGCAGGGCGTGCTCACCCAGACGATCACCGTCCTCAAGGACCGCGTGAACCCCGCGGGTGTGCTGGACATCTCCATGCAGCCGCTGGGACGCGATCGCATCGAGATCGTGATGCCCTTGCCCAGCAAGGAGGTGCAGGGTCTCGCCAAGGTCTACCGCAGCGCCCTCGCCACGCTGCTGGAGCGCTCGGAGATCCCGGCGAACGACCTCGACGACGCGCTCGCCCGCGGCGCGGTGCCGGCGGAGTTCGGCGGCGACGCCTCCTCGGATCGCGGGCAGAAGGCCGTCGATCTCCAGGCCGCCTACGACGCGAAGGTCGCGGCCCGCAAGGAGTACGACGACGCGCTCGCCGGCGGGATGTCCGAGGAAGAGGCGTCGAGTTCCGGCCTCGTCGGCAAGGTCGCCCGCGCCGAGATCGAGTACGAGCGGCTCTACGCCGAGATGCTCGACCTGAGCCTCGGCGAGTCGACCATCCGTCGCACGCTCGCCCTGCCCACCACGCAGCAGAAGCTCGAGGACGACAACGGCAACCTGATGCTCGACGAGGAGGGCAAGGTCGTCCTCGGTCCCAGCCAGCGCGACAACTCGCTCGGGCGGCTGGCCGACGAGTTCTCCCACGTGTCCGCGGAGCTGGACACCGCGGTCGCGGCGTTCGATGAGTACCAGGAGGAGCGCACCGGCTTCGACGACCCGGAGGATCTCATCCGGCTCCTGCGCGGAGCCGGCGTGCTCGAGTTCCACATCGCCGTGTCGTCGGGGCAGGCCGAGGGCATCGACGCCGAGGGCATCGCCAAGCTGCGCGAGGAGCTGAGGGAGAACGGTCCGGAGGGCACGACCTCGCCCACGGCGGAATGGCTCCCGATCAACGAGCTGAAGCAGTGGTACGACAAGAAGGCGGATCTCGCGAACCTCGAGGCCGATCCGGTCGGATACTTCGCCCGGGCCCGCGGCCTCGTCGCCGCCGTCTACGAGGGCGAGTACTACTTGCTGCTGTATAAAACGCAGCCCAAGAGCATCACGCACGACGGTGACCAGCGGTGGTCGATCACGCAGGCGTTCGTCGGGGCGGACAACCTCGGCCGCCCGGCGGTGAACTTCAACCTCGACGCGAGCGGCGGCGGCCTCATGGGCCGGCTGACCGCGGGCCACATCAACCAGCCGATGGCCATCGTGCTCGACGGCGAGATCTACTCGGCCCCGTCGATCCGCAGCACGATCACCACCAGCGGACAGATCACCGGCAACTACTCCCAGGACGAGATCGCGTACCTGATCCGCGTCCTCGCCGCCGGCTCGCTCCAGGCGCGGCTCTCGGCGGACCCGATCGCGGTGAACACGCTCGGCCCGTCGATCGGCCAGGACAACCTCACCCGCGGCAAGCAGGCGTTCATCATCGCCCTGATCGCGGTCGCCGTGTTCATGATCTTCTACTACCTCTTCGCCGGGGTGGTGGCGGTCTTCGCCCTCGTGGCCAACGGCGTGATCATCTTCGGCGTGATGATGGGCATCGACGGCACGTTCACGCTGCCCGGTCTCGCGGGCATCGTGCTCACGATCGGCATGGCCGTGGACGCGAACGTGCTCATCTACGAGCGGATCCGCGAGGAGATCTTCGACGGCGAGCTGGATCTGCGCGGCGCGGTGCGCCAGGGCTACCGCAAGGCCCTGAGCACGATCCTCGACGCGAACATCACGAACCTCATCGTCTGCCTCGTGCTCTTCCAGACCGCGACGACGGAGGTCAAGGGATTCGCCCTCACGCTGACGATCGGCATCTGCGCGACGCTGTTCACCGCGCTGTTCGTCACGCGGCAGATCTACTACCTCTACACGGACCTCATCAAGGCCCGGAAGCTCCCGATGCTGCCGACGGTCTTCCCGGCGATCCACCGGGCGCTCGAACCCAGCATCGACTGGATCGGCCTGCGGCGTATCTTCTGGGTCATCAGCGTGATCGCGGTGGTTGGCTCCGTGGCGCTCGTCTCGTCCCGCGGCGTGGACATGTTCGACACCGAGTTCCGCGGCGGCGTCTCGATGACGATGGAGACCCTGGCCACCGGTGAAGCCGGTGACGACGATGTGATTCCGCGCGTGATGCTGCGGCACACGGGCGACAACTCCGTGGAATCGCGGGTCCATGGTCTCGGCGAGGCCGCCGCGACGGAGTACGACGGCAAGCCGAACCTCGAGGCGGACTGGGCCGCGGTGGCGGCGACCCTGGAAGCCGCGGAGGATGCGCTGGAGGCGGCGACCGGCCGCACCGCGCAGGCCGACGAACTGAAGACGCTGACCGACACGCGCGACGCCGCGCTCGCCGCGTTCACGCCGATCGACGAAGAGCGGAGCCGGCTGCTCGCCCTGCGTGAGCTGATGAACTGCTCGGTGCTCACGGCGGGCGAGTTCCAGGTCGACGAGGACGGCAACGTCCTCGGCTCGGAGTTCCAGATCAAGGTCGCCAGCCCCAAGGGGCTCGACGACAACGCGACGATCGCCCGGGTCGTGGTGGAGTCGATCGTCGAGGAGTTCGGTGACCAGCTCGACGTCACGCGCCCCCTCGAGTACGACGGCGCGCAGGCCGAGGACTGGGACGGGTACATCTTCCCGATCAAGGTACGAGAGCTGGGGCGCAACATCGGCCGGTCCTCGGCGACGCAGCGCATTCCCGGCTTCATCGGCGGCGCCGCGATCGTGCTCCGCAACGTCGAGCCGGCGGTGACGCCGGAGGACATCGAGAAGCGCATCGACCGGATGCGCAACCAGCCCGACTTCGCCCGGTTCAGCGGGCGGAAGGTCAAGGCGTTCGGGCTCACCGCCGCCGACGCGCGGGATCGCTCCAGGGGCTACACCGAGCTGGCCGTGGTCGTGTACGACCCGCATCGAAGTCACCGGAAGGTCGACCGGCAGGTCTGGGACGAGGACGTCGCCGACGCGGAGTGGCGGCTGACGGCCGCGGCGCTCCAGGCCCCGACCAGCCTCAAGCAGATCAGCACCTATTCGTCGGCGGTCGCGGAGACGCTTTCGGCGAACGCGATCGTCGCCGTGGTCCTGACCCTGCTGGGCATCCTCGTCTACATCTGGGTGCGGTTCGGCTCGCTGCGCTACTCGCTCGCGGCGATCGTGGCCCTCGTCCACGACGTGACGATCGCCCTCGGGCTCCTGGCCGCGACGGCCATCATCGGCGGCACCGTGCTCGGCGCGTCGCTGCTGGTGGAGCCGTTCCGGATCGACCTCGGCGTGGTGGCCGCGCTGCTCACGATCATCGGCTACTCGCTGAACGACACGATCGTGATCCTCGACCGCATCCGCGAGAACCGCGGCAAGCTCCCGCTGCCGACGGCGGCCATCGTCAACCGGTCGATCAACCAGACCGTCAGCCGGACGCTGCTCACCTCGGTGACGACGCTCATCGCGGTGGGCATCATCTACATCGAGGGTGGCAGCGGCATCCGGCCGTTCACGTTCTGCCTGCTCACCGGCCTCGTCGTCGGTACGTACAGCTCGGTCGCGATCGCCGCGCCGCTGGTGTTCAAGGGGCAGGGCGACGAAGGCGACGAGCCGCACGCCCGGGGCCGGAGAACCGCCACGCTGGAGGAGACGGAGCGCCCGCAGTTGTCCGGGGTGAGCTGAGGCGGAAGCGACGGAGCGACGGAGCGACGGAGGTCTGGGGATAACCTTGCGCCGGCAAGAGTGCGGGTGCGCGCGTCGATCGGACGAAGAGACGAATAGCGACGGCAACGGCGAGCGAGCGCGACACTTCGTCGCTCCGTCGCTTCGTTGCTCCGTCGCTAGCCCGTATCATCTCCGCCAGCACGGGAGATTCCACCCATGAGTTCCGGCACCCGGATCGCCTTGGCCCTCATCGCCATCTTCGTCGGCGTGCTCGTCGTGTACTACGGGTTCGTCATGCCGACCTCCGACGCCCCGACCCCCGCGCCGACGGCGGCCACCGAGGCGTCGGTCCCGCCGCCGGCTGCGGTCGAGCGGATGGTGGAGGCGACGCCTGCGCCCGAGTCCGCTCCGGCCCCCGCGCCCCCGCGCCCCGCGCCGCGGGAGGTCGTCATGGGCGAGCCGACCGACCATCCGGTTCGCGCCAGCGAGAGAGTCTCGCCGCCCGCCGCGGCGGGGACGCCCGGCAAGCCGCTGGCCGCCGCCCGGACGGGTCGTCTCGATCCCGCCGCCACTTCGCCGCCCGCTTCAGCGTCCTCGACACCGCGGACCCGCGAGGTCCGACGCCCGCCCGGGTCAAAGCGGCCGGCGTCGCCGCCGTCGCTTCCGGCCCGGCCCGAGTACAGGATCTACACGGTGCAGGACGGCGACACGATGAGCTCGATCGCCACGCGCTGGTTCGGCGACGAGCAGAAGTGGCACCTGATCGCGAAGGCGAACCCGCTCGTGGATCCCAGCCGTCTGCGGATCGGCCAGACGCTCCGAATCCCGCCCCGCGGCACGCATCGCGAGCCGGCGGCGCCCGTGTCCGACGGCAAGGCGGAGACCTACACGGTGCGCTCCGGTGACACGCTGAGCACGATCGCCGAGGAGGTCTACGGGAAGGCCGATCTCTGGACGCACGTGTACGCCGCGAACCGCGATCGCATCGGCTCCAACCCCGACCGCCTGGTGGTGGGCATGGAGCTGGAGCTTCCGCCGAAGCCGTAGCGAAGCGGCGGATCATCCTCCCGGTGGTCCGAGAACGTGTGCGCCCGCGCACAAATGGACCGGGACGTCGGCAAATCCCCGATCCGCGTCAGGCTCGCATCGACCGGCGCCGATAGCGACAAAAATGCCGCGCATGGCGTCGTCATCCCGACCCGCCTCCGCGCTGATCTCCGTGATCGTCCTGATGCTCGTGCTGAGCGTCATCGTGGTCGGCATGGTGAACACCGCCGGAGGTCAACACGACCTTACGAAGCGTCGTGTGGATACCATGCGCGCCTTCTACGCCGCCGAGGGCGGCATGAACATGGCGATTTGCGAGGCCACGCTCGGCGCCGACGAGGACGGGGACACGGTGATCGGCACGATCTCCGATGACGGTGACGACGGCACCGATCCGAGCATCGGCGACGCCAACGTCGCCGTGACTTCGGCGACGGCGGGGAGCCAGACGACGCTCACCAGCCGGGGACGAGCCGGAGAGGCGCGGCGGCAACTGGCGGCCGTGACCGAGTAGCCAGCCACGGAGCAGGAATCATGGGTGCACCAACGAACGGCGGCCGCCGACTCGCAGTCGCGCTCGCGGTGCCGCGGACCACGTCGCCCTGAGCCCGCGGCCGGGCAGCGACGAGATGGTCGTGACCGCCGGCACGCAGGGTGGGTACGACGTGCTCGGTGAGCAGATCTCCTCGGTGGACGCAACGCTCGGCGCGCTCGACATCGGCACGGCCATGCAGCAGGGCGGCAACGCGGTCGGGCGTCGGGTGATGCTCCCGCTCGCCACGCAGGACCTCGATGTCGACGACCTGACCGCCGACGGCAAGACGCTCATCAGGCGTTCGCTGGAGTGGGGCTACGGTTCCGTCGCCCACTGGAAGCTCGACGAGACCAGCGGTACGACTGCCGCCGATTCCGTCGGCGGCCACGACGGCACGGTGTCCGACGGCACGTGGTCGTCGAGCGGTCGGATCAGCGGTGCGATGGAGTTCGACGGCACCGACGACTTCATCACCGTCGCCAACGCGACGCCGCTCCAGCTCACCAACAAGATGACGATCACGGCCTGGATCAAGGGCGACGCGTGGGGAACGGGCAACTCGGTGAACACCATCCTCCGCAAGGGCGGCTCCGATCCGGTCAACTGGCAACTAGCCATCACGAAGGGCAAGGTGAGCCTCACGCTGGACGACACTGACGACGCCCCGATCATCGGGGCGACGGTGCTGACCGCCGGCGAGTGGTCCCACGTCGCCGCGACGTGGGACGGGCCGAAGGCCCGCGTGTACGTGGACGGCGTCATTGACAACCACCCGCCCCCGACGAAGTTCGCCCCCATCGGCACCGACACGCGCTCGGTGTACCTGGGCGGTCGTTCCGGGGCCGACCTCTTCGACGGGCTGATCGACGACGTGCGGTTGTACAACCGGGCGTTGAGCGCGAAGGAGATCGAGCAGGTCGCCAACGCGGTGACGATCAAGATCATCTCGTGGACGGAGCAGGCCCCG
>JAAELP010000074.1 GCA_024226535.1 Planctomycetota bacterium
GACTTATCGGCGCGAGATCGTCGTCGCTGGCAAGGCGACGCGACGCTGGCATATCCATGGATACGTCGAGGAGCGGCAACGCAGCCAGCGGCGGCGAGGTCCGTCGATATGTTACAAGATGTTTGGCGGACACCACTAGGACCGTCCGGAGAGCTGGAGAAAGATGGAGCGAGGCGCCGAGAGGCGCCTCGCTTTGATTCCGTTGCGCGGGTGTTACGAGCGCCGGGGGTGCTCGACCGTATTCTCCTTGTGTGGGGACAGGAGCCGTACGAATGCCCGAGAAAATCGCCCGTCAGATCGTCCCGTTCTCCGTCGCGCTTCTCCTGACCGCCGCCGCCGCCGGGCAGAGCCCGCCGCCGTCCCCGATCCCGGGGGCGACGAACATCGTCGTGCCGCAGGCGCGCAGCCTCGGCGCGACCGCCGCCCCGGGCGTCGTGATCGAGTCCGTCGAGGCGAAGGTCGTGGTGCGCGAGGAAACCGCGCGAACCGGCCTCGAGATCGCGCTTCGCAACACGTCGTCGCGACGCCAGTCCGCGGTCATCGTGCTGCCGGTGCCCCCCGGCGCCGTCGTGAGCGGGTTCACGTTCGAAGGAGCCGCGTCCGAGCCGTCCGCCCGGGTGCTGCCGCGGGACGAGGCGCGCGGGCTCTTCGACTCGATCGTGAGCCGGATGCTCGACCCGGCGCTGCTGGAGTTCGTCGATCACGACCTCGTCCGCAGCAGCGTCTTCCCCGTGCCGCCCGGCGGGACCCAGCGCGTGCGGCTCGTCTACGAGCACTTGCTCGACGGCGACGGGGCCCGGATCGACTACGTGCTGCCGCGCAGCGAGTCGCTCGAGGCCACGCATCCGTGGCACATCACGGTCGACGTCGAGTCCCGGCACGCGATCTCGACGCTCTACTCGCCGAGCCACGCGATCGTGACCGAGCGCCGGGGGCCCGGTGCGTTCACCGTTCGGCTCGCCGACGCGGCGAAGAGCGCGCCCGGGTCCTTCCGGCTGTCGGCGTTGCGCGATCGCGGCGACGTCTCCGCCTCGCTCTTCGCCTACCCCGATCCCGACGTCGGCGACGGGGGAGGCGGCTACTTCCTGCTCATGGCCGGCCTGCCCGCCGGCGCCCCGGCCAAGCGCGTGAAGCGCGAGGTCACGATCGTCATCGACCGCTCCGGGTCCATGGCGGGTGAGAAGATGGACCAGGCCCGCGAAGCGGCGCGCCAGATCATCGAGGGCCTCGAAGACGGCGAGTCGTTCAACATCATCGACTACTCGTCCACGATCTCGATGTTCTCCGCCGCTCCCGTCGTCAAGGAACGGCGCTCGCTCGCCATCGCGCGGCGTTACCTCTCGTCGATCCGCCCCGGCGGCGGCACGAACATCCACGACGCGGTGCTCGAGGCGCTGCGCCAGCGCCACGAGCCGGGGAGGATTCCGC